>CAJWUK010000017.1 GCA_913047365.1 uncultured Alphaproteobacteria bacterium
CTTCGGCTACGGCATTCTGACCCTGCTGACCCTTTGGCTGGCGCGTCCATGGCTGAGGGTCGCTACGATGAAGTATTTCTTTAATCACGCCCGCTTTGGCACCGCTTCTCTTTCGCTGGACTGCAGCGGTGGATGGCTGTTCAAAAGATGGATCGTATTTGCCATCCCGTTCGCCATCGGCATTGTCGCTTTCTTTGGCCTAAATTGGGAAACCTTCGCGGAAATGGGGACGATGGAAGAGAAGTCAGCGAAGGGTCAGGATATAGCAGACGAAATGCTGGCGTTGTTCCAGCAGATTGAGTACTGGCCTCTGGCCATCTTCGTCGCCTCCTCCCTGATCAGAATCTGGTACAGCGTCGTCGAATTCCGCTACATGGTTAGCGGCCTTCGGATTGACGCGGTCTCGATTCAATCCAACCTACCGGTACCATTTGTCTATCGTGTCTACGCTCTATTCTGGTTGTCCGTTATAGGGCTTGTCGGATTGATAACTTTATCAACCCTTTATTTCCCTCTTCATTTGGATGCTCCCTCCATTGCCCACATGTTGACGGTACTGACCGTTCTGGCGCTCTTTCCTCTATTAGGCATTTTGAAGACCATATTCGTGGACGTCACGCTGCTAAAACGGGTGTGCGCCACGCTTTCGATCGAAAATGTGGCCGATCTTGAAAGGGTTGTTCAGTCCTCAGCGGATTTACCAAGCCACGGCGAAGGGCTTGCGGATGCCCTGGACGTGGGCGGCTTTTAACCTGTGACAGTGGATTACGAATTCCAGGGAAGGTTTTTCGACGGTAAAACTGCACAGCCACAGGATGTGGGCATTGCCGTGTCGGACACGGGACTTACGATCCGATCAAACGACGGGACAGAATTGGCCGTCTGGCCCGCCGACAAAATCGTGCTGACAGAGCGGCCCCGCGCCGGCGAACCCGTCTTCATCGGTCGGGAAGGCACTACCTCTCGGCTTATTGTTAAAGACGCCAAGGTTACGTCGGCCATCAACACCATCGCCCCTCGTGCCGGACGACGAACTCGCATTGCTCGCCGAACACTGATCCGAACAGGCTTCTGGGTGTCAGCAGCGGCGGGGGCAGCTGCCATCATCTTCCTAGTGCTGATTCCACTGCTGTCAGAGCAATTGGCGGCGCGGACTCCGGAAAGCTGGAAACGCAGCATCGGTGACGCAGCGCTCAACGAAGTTATTGATATCCTGCCACGCCTCCCGTCGGAAACCGGCCAGGTGAATTACTGCCTTGGCCCCGAGGGCCTGCAGGTTCTTCAGAACCTGGCCCAAAGACTGATGTCGAATTTCCAGACCAAATCCGAAATACGGACACACATCATCAGCGCCAATCTTGTGAACGCTTTCGCCCTGCCTGGTGGGATTGTCGTGTTGACGGACGGCTTGTTGAAATCTGCAGAATCACCGGAAGAGATTGCCGGTGTCTTGGCTCATGAAATCGGTCACGTCATCTACGCGCACCCGACCCAGGTAATATTCAGAACCACGGCGGTTTCGTTGTTGATCAGTGCCCTGATCGGCGATTTTACCGGCGGCGTTCTGATCGCGGGCGTCACCGAATGGGCGCTGAACAGCGCCTATTCCAGGGGCGCGGAGCGGGAAGCCGATGAGTTTGCTATCCACCTGCTGAACGCCGTCGGCATTGATGGCAAAGGCCTCGCCCGTTTTTTCGAACGCCTGCTGACCGAATACAAAGAGGACACGGAAAATCCCGTGCTGAGGCTCATCTCGTCCCATCCACCGACGAAGGAACGGATGGATTTCATTCGCGCCAGGACGACAGCCTCAGGCAAAGCGATGACGGTCGAAGAGTGGAAGGACCTGAAATGGGCCTGTCTGATCACCGGGGATAAACCGAAACGGTAATCGGCCTGTCTTTCACCCCATCCCACGCGCAGGTAAGGTTTCCTCAACAGCCTCGATCAAGGGATACTTAAATGGCCGCAATGAAACCCAACGAACGCACCCCTTTTTCTGCTATCGACGACCGACCTCCGCTGAAACTGCCGGATGGCGGGCGCATGATCCTGTGGCCTCTGATGTCACTGGAGGTATGGGACATCGAACGCGCCATGGCACGGACCGTGCTGCCGCCGCCCCAGCATCAGCCGATGCTGCCAGATGTGCCCAACTGGTCATGGCACGAATACGGTATGCGGGTAGGTTTCTGGCGGTTGAAAAAGCTGTTTCAAGAATTCGGCATTAAGGGCACCGTTACCATGAACGGGCGCGCCTGCACGGAATACCCTCGGGTGGTGGAAGCCTGCATGGAGATAGGCTGGGAATGCAACGCTCATGCGTATGAACAAATTCCCATGCACAAGGTGAATGATCAGCGGGAAAATATCCGCAAAACCATCGAGGCAATTGAGACCATCGCGGGATACCGCCCCCGCGGCTGGTTCGGCCCGGGCCTGACCGAAACATACGAAACACTCGATTATCTGGCCGAGGCCGGGTTCGAATATATCGGCGACTGGGCATTCGACGATCAGCCCATCCCGCTGAAGACGGAACACGGCGACATCGTCTCCATCCCCTATAATTTTGAAATTCACGACATCGTCGTATCTCTGATCCAGAATCAGGATTCACCCGTCTACAAAAACCGGGCGATCGATTATTTTGACACCATTTACGAAGAAAGTTCCGAGTCGGTCCGCGTCATGTCTTTCGCGGTTCACCCGTATATATCCGGTGTTCCCCATCGCATCCGCTATGTGCGCGAATTGCTGGAATACATACTCCACAAACCGGGCGTCGTGGTTATGACGGGCGAGGAAATTGTCGACTGGTACCGGGAAGCGTCTGTCTAAGGGTCAGAGCAATCGGCAGCGCGGCTGCCAAGCAGGTGAACCCTGACGGGGCCATTGATGCAATCACTGCAATAGCGCCTTCAGGCGACCGCTTCGGTCCGCTCTGCGGGTGATCTTTGATCGATCAAAATTGCACCCATCATGGTGGCCCAGAAAACAAGGACACGGACCATTGCTCTACGAACTCAGGGCCTCTTATACGATCAGACCTATTCCCCGGCCGCTCTCCGCTCGCTTGTGGTTGCAGGTGACAGCATTCCAGTAGAATGGCTAAAAAATCCCTGCCCGTTTTGTTAATATCCAGATATTACCAGAGCTCGCGAAACTGCGTTGCGACCACGTCTTCATAGGCCGGATCACCTGTCATCAGCCCCATATCCCGCGAAAATGCGTTCATCCCCACCACAAATTCCTCGGAGATCGCGGCGTCGTAGAACGGCAGATCGCGTTCAACCACCTGGGCAATCAGGGACGTTTCTGTTTCTGGGAAGCTGCCTCTTACAGCCCCGGTACACAGGCTGACATCTGCCTTGATCGCTTTTTGGACATTGACGATAGCGCGGACGGCGGCCGCCACCGTATCCGGGTTTTCGTCGATCATCTTTTGCGTGGTCGCAAAGGCGGGCTGTGTGTAGTTGAACGAGGGGGCCGGCCCGACGCCACGGCGCGGATCTAACACGATGGAGCCAACGCTGCGGGTAACCGCCACTTCCGCTCCCATGCCGTTTGCCCAGAACGCATCGATCTTGCCGTCTTCCAGGGCTGCGGCGGCGGTGACACCGAACGACACGCCGGGCACCACCGTACCCGGTATAGGCGCTATGTTAACGTCTTTCTCAATATCGAGCCCGGCCTCGGTCAGCAGACGCTTCAGCCCGAGATCAACCCAGGGGGCAGCACCGATATGCAGACCCTTCAGCGCCTCGGTATCGCCCAAAGCGATGTTCAGATCGGTCCTGGCAACTAGAAACCAATACATGCCCTGCGATAGGGCGCAGACCAGTTTAGCCCCCTCCCATTCCGGAAAAGCCGCCAGCGTAGAATGCGCGGAGCCTCCGACGAAATCGACGTCGCCGTCTCGTAACGCCTTGTTGGCATCATCGACCGGAAAAATCAGTTCGTAGCCCATGTCGAGTCCTTCTTTTTCGAAGAAGCCCAGCTCGACCGCTGCGGGAACGGGAAAATATGAATTGGAGATCAGATCGGGGACAGCAATTTTCATTAGTCTTATTCCTATCGTAACTGGTTCAACCCTGGCCGAAATCGAGACCTTTTTGCACGCCGGGGCGCGCGCCTATCTCGTCATACCAGCGGTCTATATTGGGGCAGCCGTCCGTATATTGCGGCACGACTGCCTTGGCGCGATAAACTACTGGATAGAACGCAAAATCGGCGATGGAGACTTCATCGGCCCCTGCGTATTTCTGGGTGAACATCAGACCATCCCAATATTTCAAGTAGCGGTTAAACCGCGCCCCGAAATCATCCATCGTGGGCTGGTGAGGATTATCCATACGACCTATTGTCATGATCGCCATCAACACACCCGTCATGTCGGTCGCGATCGACATGGTGTTGCGCCAGAAAATCGTGTCCATCGCCAGATGTTCGGGCATGAATTTGCCGGACTTCGTCGCCAGATAGGTTAGGATAGTCATTGATTGGGACAGGGTAACTGGATTGCCATCCTTACCGTCGCGATCGACGATCGCGGGGATAAGGCCCATGGGATTTACCGCCAGATATTCGTCCGACTGGTTCGCTCCTTCCGCCAGGTTGACATGGTGCAGCGTGTAATCCAGTCCGCATTCCTCCAGCATGATTTTTGCCCGCAGCCCGTTCGAGGTTGGTGCAGCATAAAGGTCAATCATCCCTTCCTCCCGTTACTCATTTTATTGAGGCATTTGATTAGCATGTTTGGATACAGCGGGCGAATTGACTACCGCCTTGCCGCCTCCAGGTCCCCCTGGGCGGCAAGCCAAGCTTCCTCCACTTCAGCCAGTTGCTGGGAAACCCAGCCGAGTTCTTTTTGCAGGGCGACGACCGCATCCGCTTCACCATCGTAAAGTGCCGGATCGGCCATCCTTTTCTCGAGCTCCGTTTTTTCTTCCTGAAGCTTGGCCATGTTCTTTTCGATACGCGCCAACTGCTTTTGAAGTGGCATAAGCGCCTGGCGTTTCTCCGCCGCCAGGCGTCGCTGTTCCCGTTTGCCGCCCGTTGGACGCGGCGGTTCCGTCTCCTTTCTCGAATTGATGGCTGGCCCATCGAATAACAGCGCGCGATAGGCTTCCATATCACCGTCGAACGTTGCGACCCTGCCATCAGCCACCAGCCAGAAACGATCGGCCGTCAATTCCAGCATGTGGGGATCGTGACTGACGATAACGACGGCGCCAGCAAACCCGTTGATCGCCTGGATCAGCGCCTGGCGCGAATCCACATCCAGATGGTTGGTGGGTTCGTCCAACAGCAAGATATGAGGCGCGTCGCAGGTCATCAGAGCAAAAAGGAGCCGGGCCTTTTCACCCCCCGAGAGATTGGCGACCTTGGTATCGGCCCGCTGCTGCGAGAAACCGAACCGGCCAAGCTGGCTGCGAAGGCGTTCATCGTTGTCGTTTGGGCGTCGGCGCGATAATTCGATCACTGGCGTTGAGTTCAAATCCAGCTCGTCCGTTTGATGCTGGGCGAAGTAGCCGACCCGCAATTTTGGGGACGCGGTTAGTGTACCAGACATCGTCTCCAGCCTACCGGCGAGCAGACGGATTAGGGTCGATTTACCGTTGCCATTTGCGCCGATCAGGGCGATCCGGTCGTCGTCGTCCAGCCGCAAAGACAGACGCTTCAATACTTCCTTGCCGTCATATCCCACGGACGCGTTCTGCAAGCTGAACAGGGGCGGCGACAGCGGTGGATCGGGATCGGGAAAATCGAAGGTGATGGATGGTCCTTCGGTGTGTTCGGGAATGGGTTCCATCCGTTCGAGCATTTTAAGCCGCGATTGCGCCTGGCGCGCCTTGGTCGCCTTGTAGCGGAAGCGGTCCACGAATTTCTGGATATGCGCACGCTGGGCATCCTGCTTGACCCGGGCCCGCTCGTTCTGTTCCAGCCGCGCGCGCCGGGTTGCCTCAAACCTGTCATACCCGCCCTGGTAAAGGGTGAGCTTAGTATTTTCCAGATGCAGTATCTGTTGCGCGACCCGGTTCAACAGCCCGCGATCATGGCTGACGATCAGGACCGTACCGTCGTATTTGCGCAAATAGTCTTCCAACCAGAGCGCCGCCTCAAGATCGAGATGGTTCGTCGGTTCGTCAAGCAGCAACAGTTCCGGCTGCGTGAACAGCAGGGACGCCAGCATCACCCGCATGCGCCAACCACCGGAAAATTCGTCCAACTTCCGTTTCTGGACCTCATCGTCAAAACCGAGGCCCGACAGAATCTTGGCAGCTCGCGCCGGCGCGCTGTACGCATGTTTCGCAGCCAGCCGTTCGTGGATGTGTGCGATGCGATCAGGGTCTTGGGCGGTTTCCGCTTCCGCCTGAAGCGACGAGAGTTCTGCATCCGCGGCCAGCACGGAATCGATCAGCCTAGCTTTACCCTCCGGCGCTTCCTGGCGCGTCATCCCTAGACGCCAGCGCGGCGGGATGGAAATAGATCCGTCGTCAGCTTCCAGACCGCCAGTGATCAGTTTCAACAGGGTGGTCTTGCCGGTGCCATTGCGGCCGACCAGCCCGACGCGGTGCCCGGCGGGTACAGCGGCGCTGGCACCGTCCAGCAGAACGCGCGGGCCGATCCGGAAGGTTAGGTTTTCAATCTGCAGCATCGGGCGCGGTGTGGCACGGTAGGCAGCCGATTACAACGGCAAATAGCCGTGTTCAGGCGGTTTTCGCTTGTTCCAGTTCCAACTCATCGATCATACGTTCGCGCATGATGAATTTTTGAATCTTGCCGGTGACCGTCATCGGATACTCGTCCACAAACCGGATATAGCGCGGCACCTTCTGATGCGCGATCTGGCCTTCGCAAAACGACAGGATTTCGCCCGCGTCTGCGGCCTCGCCGTCCGCCAGTTTAATCCAGGCGCAAAGCTCTTCGCCGTACCTCTCATCCGGTACGCCAAAAATCTGAACATCGGCGATCTTGGGATGGCGGTAGAGAAATTCCTCGATCTCTCGGGGATACAGGTTTTCGCCGCCGCGGATGACCATATCCTTTATGCGACCGACGATATTGAAATAGCCCTCATCGTCCATGGTAGCGAGATCGCCGGTATGCATCCATTTGCCGGCATCAATGGCTTCCCCCGTCCGCTCCGCGTCGTCCCAGTATCCCCGCATGACGGAATAGCCGCGGGTGCATAACTCTCCCGTCTCACCGTGCCGCACGATACGTCCTTCGCTATCGACAATTTTCACCTCGAGATGCGGCTGAATACGCCCGACGGTGGAAACCCGTCGAACGACGGGGTCGTCGACCGATGTCTGCGTCGATACCGGGCTGGTTTCGGTCATCCCATACGCGATGGTGACCTGTTCCATGTGCATCCGCTCGATCACCTGTTTCATCACCTCGATCGGGCATGGTGATCCCGCCATGATGCCGGTGCGCAGGCTCGACAGGTCAAAACCGTCAAACTCCGGATGCTGTAACTGCGCAATGAACATGGTCGGCACGCCGTAGAGAGAGGTGCATTTTTCCGCTTCAACGGTCTGCAGGGTCGCCAGCGGGTCAAACCCTTCGCCCGGATACACCATGGCCGCGCCATGGGTAACCGACGCCAGATTCCCCATCACCATGCCGAAACAATGATAGAGCGGCACCGGTATGCAGATCCGATCCTGTTCGCTCAACGCCTGCGCCGCGCCGACGAAATATCCGTTGTTCAGAATATTGTGGTGGGTCAGCGTCGCGCCCTTGGGGGAGCCCGTGGTGCCTGACGTGAACTGGATATTGATCGGATCATCGAACTGCAGCGTGGGCGCCAGCGCCTCCACCGCGGCATGGCCGGTTTTTCTGCCACGCTCCAGTATGGCAGCGAAAGGATAGGTGCCTGGCGCATCCTTGCCCCCGATCCGGATAACGTGGCGGAGATCGGGCAGGCGCTTTGCGGACAGTGCACCGGGAGCCGCGCCATCAATCTCCGGCGCGAGCTCACGGATCATGCCCATATAATCGCTGGTCTTGAACGCAGCGGCGGTGACCAATGCGACGCAACCGACCTTGTTCAGGGCATATTCCAACTCGGCCAGGCGATAGGCCGGATTGATATTGACAAGGATCAGCCCCGCCTTGGCGGTGGCGAACTGGGTGATCACCCATTCGGCATTATTCGGCGACCAGATACCAATACGGTCGCCCGGGTTAAGGCTGAGATCGATCAGACCGGCGGCAAAGTCGTCGACCCGTTCCTTCAAGTCGGACCAGGTCCAGCTTATGTTTTGTTCGCGCACGACCAGCGCGTCGCGGCCGCCCCAGCACGCGACAGCCTCTTCGAATTGCGCCCCGATTGTCGACCCGATCAGCGGCACGGACGACGTGCCGCTGGCATAGCTCATGGTGGCGTTGCCCATTATCGCATCCTCCCGTCTGGAATGCTGTCCGCGTTTTTAAGCAAAAGACTAGCAGATTCGTCATTCAAGACACCGCCTATGTTCACGGCACACCCACTTTTCCTTTACTTCGCGGTGATGTCCGATACCTTTCGCACAACGAAATGTCATCTCTACCCGGGTAACAAACGATCACCCAACCGGATCAACAACTCGAGCGCGGCGACCGAATTCCGAATTTCGTGCTTCCGAACCATGACGGTCGGGGCATGGTTTTCTACGACATGGCGCGGGGCGATCCGGGATTGATACTGGTTGAAACACAACCGTCACCTGAAACAGAAAAAGAAGTTGCTGCCATTTCAGCAGCGCGAATTGAGGGTTCTTTTTCGCCGCTGGAAGTCTTCGTGATGACCCGCCGCAGCAGCGAAGAATGCAAGAAATTCGCGGCGGCCCTAGGACCGGAAACGCCCATATTGCTTGATCCGTCGGGACAGATTTTGACTTCGTTGGCGAATGTGGTTTTCGCGGGCGGGAACAAGCCGTCCCTGTTTGCGATCGCATACAATGCCAATCAGCGTGTTTTGGGCTCAGTCACTGCATCGGACCAGCCAATGATCAATGCATGCGTGAAGCTTGTCGAGGAAAACCAGATAAATCTTCCGAACCACTCGATTGCCGAACAGGCGCCGGTTCTTTTGATTCCACATCTGTTGAGCGATGCGGATTGCGAAGATCTTATTGCATACTGGCGCGCGGGACATGACGAAGGCGGCGTGTCGGGATACCAGTCCGGCGAGGAATTAAACCAGCAGGATTCCCGACAAAAGAAGCGGCGCGATACTGTTTTGTCGGATTCCAGCCTGCGCGGGCGAGTGATGGGCCGTGTTGCCAAACGCCTGGTATCGGAAATGGCAAAATCCTTCGATTTTCAGGATTTTATTCTCGAACCTCCAATCGTCGCCTGTTACGAGGCCAACCGGCAAGATTATTTTCGCCGCCACCGGGACAATTTAAGCCCCCAGACAGCCAGCCGGCGTTTTGCCCTGTCGCTGAATCTGAACGAAGGATATGAGGGTGGCGACCTTGTCTTCCCGGAATACGGAAATCAAGGCTACCGGCCCCCCGCCGGAGGCGGAATAGTTTTTTCCTGCGCCCATGTTCACGAGGCCAAACCTGTTACAACGGGCGAACGCTTCGTCTTGCTGACGTTTCTGCACAATCCTGAACGCCGTCCGCACCCGTGGAGCATCCCCGCGGTGAGTTGATCTCCTAAACCCAGCAACATTTTCTGCAACCAACGCACATTTTCATTCACGCTTTTTACCCGATCGTCCCGGCTGAAACGAAGATTTCCCGCCCAGTTGGTGCCCGGTGCGTTATCGACGAAGCGGTAGTCAATGGAAAACACGATGCGGTCAACACCCGACGCAGCGATCTCCTTGAGCCGCCGATCACCCAGATCATATAACCTGTGCATCGGTACGCTGCATCAGCAGGCGTTCCTGACTGAAAGGTTATCCGTATCCATGAGGTCAAAGTAATGTTCTTCCAATGCGATGATCTCGATTCTGGATTTGGTCGACAAATTTCTCTCTCTTATATTTTTATCCGGTAGCCCGTCCCACTCGACGGCCCCGACCGGGCCCCGGTAAAATCATTTCACGACAATAACAGTCAAGAAGGAACCGAAAGATGGTTACATCGGGTCGGATCGACGTTCATCACCACGTCCTGCCGAAATTCTATATCGAGGCGCAGCGGAGTGGGGGCATTACAAGCACCGCCTATCGCGGTTTCCCGGAATGGACACCACAACACAGCCTAGATGTGATGAAGAACGAAGGCATTGCCACCTCGGTTCTATCCTTTACATCGCCCGGCATCTGGTACGGCGATATTGAACAAACCAAAGCGCTCGCCCGGCAGTGCAACGATTATCTGGCGGGTCTTGCCGAGGACCATCCCGGCCGCTTCGGAGGGTTCGCTTTTTTACCACTGCCGGACATCGACGCCGCCCTCTCGGAAACCGCGCGTGTTATGGACGACCTGAAACTGGACGGCATCACGCTACTCACCAGCATCGATGACAAATATATCGGCCATCCCGAATTCGAGCCGCTATACGAAGAATTAAACCGGCGAAAGGTCGTAGTCTTTATCCATCCCTGCTATCCCCCCGGCACGGAAGCGGACGGGTGGGATATTCCTCGCATGCTGATTGACTATCCCTTCGAAACGACACGGGTTGCCGTCAACCTGATACTTCAAGGCGTAGTTAAACGTTACCCGGATATTAAATTCATCCTGTCCCATTCGGGCGGCACGTTGCCGTTCCTTGCTCACCGGATTGAGATTTTCGATCAGGATATGCCCTTTCGGGAAAACTACCCGGAAGGCGCGATGACCTACTTCAAGCGTTTCTGGTTCGATACCGCTTTGTCAGGACACCCTGTTCCGCTAACTGGCTTGACGGAAATTGCGGATAAATCCCGTATCCTGTTTGGAACCGACTATCCCTATATCTCGACCGACAAGGTAACGGCGGAAAGCGATGGTTTCGATTCCTGGGACGGATTAAGCGACGCAGAACGTGCCGCCATCAACCGCGGCAATGCAGAAATATTGTTTCCGCGGCTCGCCTGATCTGGCCCCGGATCAGGCGACGGCATATTCCCATGGATCTATCGGCTCCGTTGCCGACGGGCCGGTATCCGGGCTTAGCGGAAAGCGTCCGTTTCGGCCCAAAACTTCCTATTTTATATAGCGGTCTGACGCTCGAATTCCAGAGTTACCTAGACAATCGGATTGAGGGCGGGCGCGGAACGCTGATCACACCGGTTCAGGATTGCTCCTCGGAACCGATCACTTCGTATGGAGACTTAATGTCACGCATGAGGTCAACTCCCATTCCGCTCAATGTGAGCGTAGAAGCTGAAAGGTTAATTAAACGTTAAAAATCCGGACGAAAATTTCCATTTAAAATCAATAGGATATTGATCCTTAGGAATCAATTTCTTCAAATATTCGAACGTCAGCAACGTCATAATCGTAAAAAGCGGCTGCCTGACCCGCCGAACTGTCGGCGCCGAAACGGCTGTTCCATGCCATTTTGACGTCCCTCCGGAGCCTCGCAAGGGGTGAAGCCAGGTGATTCTGTCTGGCGCGGAAACGGGAACCGAGTTGGGCCCGTGTGGCGCGCGGTTTTCTCAACTTTTCGTATATAACCAGTGCAAAAGTCGGATCGTCAGGATCTCGTAATAATGCCTCAGTCAGGATGCAGGCATCTTCGATCGCCATACATGCGCCCTGCCCGAGATAAGGCAGCATCGGATGAGCAGAATCCCCCAGCAGCGTCACCCGCCCACGGGACCAATCGTCTAGGGGTTCACGGTCATACAACGCCCATTTGTAGTATCTCTCGCTGGATTTTATGAGGTCTAGGAGTTCCCGATTCCAGCCGGCATAGGTTTCCATCAGCTCTGACCGGTCGCATTCGTAGGTCCATGACTCTTCCATCCAGCCATCGCTATCAAAGTGGGCCACAAAATTCACCAGACCGCCGTCCCTGCGAACAGGGTAGTGCACGATATGGCCGTGCGGTCCCCACCAGGCCATCATCTGACGCCCGAATGACGGGTTCGGCAAAGCTTCGCCGGGAACTAGCCCGCGCCAACAGATACAGCCAGTAAACCGCGGTTCCCTCTGTCCAAACACACTGTCACGGACAGCCGAGTGAATCCCATCGGCGCCGACAACAATGTCAGCCTCTATCTCTACTCCGTCTTCGAACCGCGCGACGGCAACGTTTTCGCGATTTTCAGCCCCGATACACGCAGAATTCAAATGAACGAGCCTGTCCGGTAATTCCTGAACCAGCAGTCGGAGCAAATCCGCCCGATGCATTGTCAGAAAAGTCGCACCGTACTTTTCCTCGATATCTCCCGAGCGGCGGGGACGCGCAATTGTCCGGCCGCTACGAAAACTGCGGATCACCTGTTCCTTTGCCTGAAAACCGGTCGAAATCGCTCCCCGTTCGATACCAAGATAGCGAAACGCCTTTAAGGCATTGGGGCTGAGATTCAACCCGGCCCCAATTTCGCTCAGTTCGGGCGCCTTTTCGTAAAGACCGACTTCGACCCCTCGCCGGTGCAACGCGAGTGCTGCGGCCGCACCGCCGAGACCGCCACCAATGACCGCAACTTTCATTCGTCGATCAAGGCAGGGGGGTCAGATTGTTTTCGCGGATGGTGCGCTCGTAAACAGGGAGATCGATAATAGCAGGCACGCTGTCCGCCTGACCGAACATGTCGGCGATCCAGCCTCGGTGATAACTGCCATGGGTTACCATGTGATACAGACACATCGCCCGCGACATCGAGCCCTTGTTTCCACCAATCAGTTGATAATCGACGCTCTCTTCAAGATCTGCGTCGCTTAGACCATCCAAATAAGCCAGAAGCGATGCATCCATTTCGCGACGGGCCTGACGCAAATCACCCAGGTCTTCATGCTGGATCGCGCGCAGTTCCTCGATGCCGTGCGCGCGCTGTTCCATATGGGCCATCCACATTATGTCGACGGTCAACAGGTGATTTAGACTACGGTGAATGGATTCGAGGATCGTTTTGCGTTTCTTAGTCACCTCCTCCGGTGGCAAGTCGTTCACCTTGTCGAAGAGTTCTTCGTTCGCCCAGGCATTGTATTCCAGCAAGCTGCGAATATATTTTCGACCGTCCATTCTGTCCTCCCGTATGTCGGTGCACCGATCATAGCGGCAGGGCATTCGGTTCGGGAATCCTATATAATACCCCAATGCTTAAAATTCCGGCAGGCGACTGATGTCGCGTTTTCTTCCGTCTGTTGCTCCTGAAATCCGGTCCGGCCACGCCGCAGACCTGAAAGCCGTCAAAGCGGCGCTGCCCTATCTGTGGCCACACGATGATGCTGGTATGCGGTTTCGGGTGGTGATGTCGGTATGTATTCTATTGCTGACCGCAATCCTGAACGCGCTCCTGCCGGTTCTGTTCGCAATCGCGATAGACCGCCTGGCGCCCGCTGAAACATCACTGCTGGTCACCGCACCCATCGGCGTCTTGCTGGCCTACGGCTTCATCTTCTGGGTTTCACGGTCATTGAATGAACTTCGCTGGATTTTGTTCGGCCCCATCGAACAGCGCGTCCGAAGGCGGCTTGGACTGGCGGTCTTCGATCATCTTCATACGCTGTCACTCCGCTATCACCTATCCCGCCGGACGGGCATGCTCAGCCGGATTCAGGAACGGGGTCTGGAAGCGACGGCCGAACTTTTGTTCAACCTGGTATTCGTGATTGCCCCGCTGGTGACTGAGATTGTCATCATTACCGCGGTCGTGCTTGGAAAGTTCGAACTTCACTACGCCGCCATCATGGCCGTCACGCTGTCGCTGTTCCTGTTTGCCGTGATCTACGGCTCGGAATTGCTGCGCCGTTATCAGCGGCCCGCCGTCATCAAGGCGGCAGTGGCCCACGGTAAAGCCATTGACAGCCTGTTGAACTACGAAACCGTCAAGTATTTCGGTAACGAGGAGTACGTCTCCCGCCGGTATGACGGCGAATTGTCGGAAGCGGAACGTCTCACCGTGCGGTCCCTAATTTTTCGCAGCCTGCTGGGAGTGGCTCAGATGACCGTGCTTGGTCTGGGCGCGGGGGGTATCGTGCTGCTGGGCGGAATGGATGTCGCCTCGGGCGCGATGACCGTCGGCGCCTTCGTTTTGATTAACACCTATCTGCTGCAACTGGTCCGCCCGCTGGAACGGCTGGGCAATCTATACCGGTCAATTAAGCAGGCGCTGATCGACCTGGAGCAGATGACCGCGATCTTCGAGGAACAACCGGAAGTCATCGACATCCCGGGCGCGGAGGCGCTTGCCGCAGGTCCCGGCGCAATCCGATTTGAGAACGTCTCCTTTGCCTACGATCCCCGGCGCCCGATCCTGAAAAATATCAGCTTCGAGGTCGCAGCCGGACAAAAGCTTGCCCTGGTCGGCCCAAGCGGCGGTGGAAAGACCACCGCTGGCCGGTTACTTTTTCGGTTTTACGATCCCGTCGAAGGATCTGTGGAAATTGACGGCATGGATGTGCGCACCGCCACCCAGGCGTCGGTCCGCGCCGCCATCGGCGTGGTCCCGCAGGACACTGTATTGTTCAACGAAAATATCCGCGAAAACATCTCCTTCGGCCGCCCCGGTGTAAGCCAGGAAGATATCGAAGGCGCCGCAAGACTCGCCCAGATATTTGATTTAGTGCAGAGCCTGCCGGACGGTTTCGACACCATCGTTGGCGAACGGGGGTTGAAACTCTCGGGCGGCGAAAAGCAGCGGGTTGCCATCGCCCGCGCGGTACTAAAGCAGCCCCGGATTTTTCTGTTCGACGAAGCGACCTCCGCCCTAGACAGCCACACCGAACAGGCCATTCAGCAAAGTCTAACCGACGTTTCCCTCGGATCGACGACGGTGGTCATCGCCCACAGACTGTCTACCGTGGTGGATGCCGACCAGATTCTCTTTATCGAAAACGGAGAAATCCTGGAACGGGGGTCACACCTGCAACTTCTGGGCAAAGGCGGTGCCTATGCTACTTTGTGGGAACGCCAGCAACGGGCCGTAGAACGCGGAAGCGGCGGCACGGAAGATAGCGCCGATGACGGCGATACGCCCTACTCCATTCCGGCGTAGTAGCAGAATACGGCTTTATCCTGGCTCTTCGGCCGGCTTCAGCAGCCACGCAAATACCAATGCCGCCAGCACCGCACCGATCAGTTCGGCGATAATGAAAGCGGGGACATCAATCGGACGTATCCCCGAGAACGTATCGGTCAACGCGCGGGCAATTGCCACAGCCGGATTCGCAAAAGACGTCGACGAAGTAAACCAGTACCCAGCAGTGATGAACAATCCTACGGCATAGGGAACGGCTTCGGGCCGAAACCGGATGCAGCCGAGGATGGTCGCGACCAATCCAAACGCGGCCACAACCTCCGCCCCCCACTGGGAAATACCGGTCCGCGGATTCGTGGATAGGCTGAACGGTTCTAGCTCGAACATGAAATGGGCCAGCAATGTTCCCAATAACCCGCCAACAATCTGCGCAAATATGTAAGGACCGGTTTCACCCTTCGGAAATATTCCCCGAACCGCGAGCGCAATGGTAACCGCCGGATTGAAATGGGCACCCGATATAGGGCCAAATATCAGAATCAGAACAACGAGGATTGCACCGGTGGCGGCGGTATTGCCGAGCAGCGCAATGGCGTCGTTCCCGTCGGCCAGCATCGCTCCCATGATTCCGGACCCGACGACCGTTGCTACCAGAATGCCTGTCCCCAATGCTTCGGCAAAAAGCCGCCTGTTGAGATCGAATTCTTTCATGCTCACAACCAAACTTTGCTAGAGCTGAATTTATTACCGGCGAACGAAAGTTTCATGACAGGGGAAACTTCACGCATCCTTCTCGAAATGACGTACCAGCGGCGGCTGGCCGGGAAGGCCCAGTCGATCCCAGTCGGACACCACCTTGTTGTAGACATCTTCCGACAACATGGTTCGCTTGGAATATTCCTTGATGTGTTTGTGATCTTTGCAGGCATTGATCAGACACTTGGATCCGTAGGGTCGGTTTTCTGGCGGATACTGGCTGGGATCGAGCTGCGTGCTCCATGTGTTTTTCAGAATCTCCACGTCGTCGACGGGATTGCTGCGGGTCGACATCGCCCAGATCACCTGATCCATGTCGCAGGGGTCGATGTCTTCATCCACCGCCACGATCCACTTGGTATAATACGCCCCGCCCGGCACCTGAGCCGCCAACGCCAAAACCTGGGCAGCGTGACCGGCATAGCGCTGTTCGATACTGACGCAGGTCATGCCCCAGCCGCCTGCAGCGGCGGGATGGCAATAAACCCCCTGAATGCCTGCAATGCCAAGCTTGTCGAAATCGTTCCACACCCGGGCGGACCGGATAATGGCGAAAAACCCTGATTGCTCGCAGGACGGGTAATCCGCCATCAGCGCATTGGTCATGATCGGCTGGTTGCGGTGATGCAGCGCAGTGATTTCGATCAATGGTGCATCGCCTTCCGGGCGCCCATAATAGCCCGTGAATTCGCCGAACGGCCCCTCGCCCTTCATGGCCCCCGGCTTCAAAACGCCTTCGATAACCATTTCGGCATTTGCCGGGATCAATAGATCGGTGGTCTTTCCCTTCACCACGGAGACGGCCTGATCACGGATGCCGCCGATGAATTCGTATTCGGAGATATTTTTCGGGAAGCCCTGAGACCCGACGAGCATGAAAATCGGATCGACACCCCAGGCGGCGGCGACTTCTATGGATTCGCCGCGTTCCCAGGCTCGTTCGATATGCAGGCGCGCATCTTTGCCGGGTGACAGGTACAGACCCGAATGACGCTTGCCCTGCTGCATCATCCGGTAGGTGCCTACATTCAGATATCCGGTATCGGGATCACGGGTAATGACGCAGTCCGCCGTACCAGGATAGCGCCCGCCATCTAATGGCCAGTGAATGGGAATGGGCAACTTGTCGAGGTCTATATCGTCCCCGGTCAGTGTATTCTCGAAGATGGGTGCTTCTTCCGCTGAGATTTCCCGTGGCGGAATGCGCTGCATCAGCTTGGTTTTGACTTTCTGGATCAGCTCAATGGTGTGCATTTCCGGATCTTCGCCCAATGTGATCGCGATCCGTTTCAGGCTGGGCCCCGCCAGATTCCACAGAAGCCGGGCGCCGATACCGCCATCGTCGAAGTTTTCGGCCTTTTCGAACATCACCGTGGGCGATGGTTGCTGTTTTGCCAGCAAATATCCGATCGCGCTCATTTCCTGATCGCGGCTCACAGGCTCCGACACGCGAACCAGTTCGCCAATATCGTCCACCGCCTCGAGCCATTGGCGCAGGTCCTGAATTGGTTCGTTTCGCGACTGTGCGCTTTTGGTGGACGTATCGTTCATGGGCCGTTACTCCCGGCTTTCGTCTGTTGTTGGCGGAGTTTGGCCCCCTACGGCAAAGAGCGCAACCACGTTGGAAAGACGGTTACGGGCAGATAATAGCGTGTAAACTTGGATGTCCGCCGGAGGAAAAACGTGAAGCAACTGATTTGCATACTCGCCGTGTGCGCCGCGACTTCAAGGACTTTCCCCGCGCCATCCGCCGCAAGCTTATGCTGGAGATCGCACGAAAATGCCTTGAAAGTTCCGCATCTAGCCTGCACAGATCCAACCGTCCGAACGGGTACGCCCGTCGCCCGTCGGCTGCACCTACCCTAAAGGGTGTGATATCGGCGAACGCATACGCGAAGGATGGTGGTCGGACGACGACACGTAAACTTCAATCTTCCTGAGTAAGAACGACGCGGCCGCGGAGCGATCTGTTCTGTACCTTTTCAAGGGCGGCCCTGAAATCTTCCAGAGGCAGGGTTTCCGACGGCAGTGGCCTGATTTTGCCGGTTTCGTATAGATCGAATATCTGGGAAAAACATTTCGCCGTCAGGTCCGGGCGACGGCGTCGATAGTCGCTGATCTGCAAACCGCCGACATCGATGTTCTTCACCAGCAGGTAATTGGCTTTAAGCGTCGGGATTTTTCCCGCCGCAAAGCCGATCAAGACCATACGCCCCCGCCAGGCGACGGCCCGAATGGCGGCATTAAAGAATTCGTCGCCCAACGGATCGATGACAACATCGGCTCCCTGTTTTTTCGTCACCGCGAAGACCTGTTGGCGCAAAGAATCCTTCAGGTTGTCGACGGATAAATCAATGATGTGATCGGCCCCCGCATCGCACACAAGATCAGCCTTCTCCGGATTAGAGATCCCGGCAAGCGCCGTTCCGCCCAGGGCTTTTACGAGCTGGATTGCGGCAAGACCGACACCGCCGGACGCCCCCATTACAAGCACTGTTTCGCCGCGTTCAAACCGGCCGCGTTCAACGAGGGAAAACCATGCAGTGTCGTACACCAGCGTCATGGACGCCGCATCGGCAAACGAAAGCGAGTCCGGTACTTTGTAACAGTTATTCCGATGGATGGGCGTCAGTTCCGCATACCCGCCCTGTTCCGCCATGGCCACGACACGATCGCCGGGCTCAAAATCCGTTATCGCCGATCCGACGGATCGGACTATCCCTGCCGGCCCTTTTCCCGGAACGAAGGGAATATCCGGGCGGAACTGATAGGTGCCGCGGATCAGTACCAGATCGACGAAATTCACCGCCGTCGCCCGCACGTCGACGATGACGTCGTCCGGCCCGGGTTCGGGGTCGGGGAAGTCGGTCAGGGACAGATTGTCCAGCGATCCGTATTCGGACAGCACAACGGCGCGCATGACGTCTCCTAGTCTACCGGCTGCGGCGTCAGCGTTCCGTCGCCGATCCGCCGGATGATCTCCAGCTTTTCCATCTTGCCATTGGGCATCAGCGTTATGTCGTCCAACGGCAACCAGAATTCAGGCATATCGTAACGGGACAGACCTTCATCGGCGAGATGACGCAGCATGTCGCTGAAATCCATATTGCGCCCCGCTTCAAACATCACCGCAAGACAGGCCCGTTCGCCCAGCCGGTCATCCGGCACCGGTATCGCAGCTGCCAGATCGATTGCCGAATGGCGCAGTGCGAGATCTTCCAGCAAATTCGGATTGATGTTGTGCCCGCCACGGACAATCAGTTCCTTGCGACGGCCGGTCAGGGATAGATACCCGTCGCCGTCGATACGGCCGAGATCGCCGGTCAGAAACCATCCATCCGCATTCAGACACGCCTCCGTCGCTTCGGCGTCATTGAAGTATCCCAACATCAGCGACGCCCCCCTGCCCGCAACCAGCCCGGTTTCCCCTGCCCCTAGGGCACGTTCCGGATCATCGGGATCGAAGACAGACAGATCGTAGTCCGGGCAGCAAACACCGGACGTTCCTGTCACCTGATCACGGGTGTCGCCCGGAAGCCCGTGCTGATGACCGTTTGTTTCGGTCATGCCATAACCTTTCTGGACGGGGATACCCAGATCGTGGAGCGCGGCGGCTACGTGTTCCGGGCAGGCCGCCGCAGACACCCGGAAACTGCGCATGCGTTCGTATTTGTCGATGCCGCGCTCCGACAGTTCCTCCAGCAGGTCCATCGCGTGGGTAGGAACTCCCACCAGATAATCGACACCGGCAGCTTCGATCCGGTTGAGCGTGCTGTCAGTCCGCGGCCAATCGTGAATGACGAATTCGCCGCCACAGACGAAGGATGTCCACAACGTGCCGCAGCCGAGATTGTGGCTGAAGGGGCTAAGTGAGCAGGTCACGGTGGACTCGTCGAAGCCCCACGCAGCAGTGATGCCGCGCGCCGCGACAAGCTGGGTGTTGTCGCTTTGCATCACTCCCTTTGGCTTGCCCGTGGAACCGGACGTGAACGCGAGATAGGTTACAAGGTCAGGATTACCGGCGGGTTTAGCAACGGTTAGGTCCTCCGTCAGACATTGAGCAAAGGGCGCTCCGGCGTTCGACGGTTTCAGGTGATAAACATACTTTAGTGATTGCAATTCGCCGATCAGATCAAGGATTTCGTCACCCTCTGCGTCCGATCCATGGCCGGGATGATGGATATAGGCCGCACAGGAAGCGCGGCGGCACATATCGGCAAGTTCCGTAACAGTGTGGTTCCGGTGCGGCGATGGACAACAGACGAAGCCATCGCGCGAAGCCGCCAACAAGGCGATCACTGTTTCCATCCGGTTGGGCGCTCCGACGAAGATGCTGTCACCCTGGACGAGCCCACGTTCCCTCAGATCAGCCGCAAAGGAATCAGTCGCGCCGGTCAAGTCGCGCCAGGAAAGGGTTTGGAAACTGTCGGTTAGCGCCGCCGCATCGGGCCGGATTTCCGCATGTCCGCGAACAATGTCATAGATTGTGCGGTTTCCCCACGCGCCGGAAGCATGATAGCCGCGAACGGTTTCCTTGCTCAGTGGCAAGGTCGTGGTGAAGCCCATGCCGGATCAGACGCCGTGCGACGCGGCGACCAGCGGGTCCATCTCCATATCGTCATCTTTTACCGCGCCGATCAGGTCGGTCACTTTTTCGACGCCACGTTCGTCGCACCAGGCTTCCAGGTCATCGATAATAGTGGTCAGCGCTGTGGGATTTCGGAAACCGGCATAACCGATACCGACCGAATGCGCCCCCGCCAGCATATATTCTACCACGTCTTCCGCATTGGTGACGCCGCCAACCCCGATGACGGGAATCTTAACCTCTTTCGCGACCTGATAGACCATTCGCAGAACAATGGGTTTCAACGCGGGCGACACCATGCCGCCGAATTTGTTGCCCAGCGCCGGGCGGAAATTGTCGGTCCGGATTTTCAGCGACAAAAACGTATTGGCGATCACCAGGGCGTCGGCGCCTGCCTCTTCTGCCGCCATGGCAATGGAAACGATATCGCCTGCGTTCGGAGACAGCTTGGCCCAGACAGGCTTGTCCGTGGCTTCCCGAATTGCGCTCATCACCTCTTTGGTATGTTCTTCCTGAAGCGCGAAATTTCCGCCGGTGGTGTTCCGCGTTGGGCACGAGATATTGCATTCGATAACATCGACGTCGGGCACCGACAGTTCGCGTGCGAGTGCGGCAAAATCGTCAATCGATTCCGACGACACGCTAACTACCAGCGGCGGTTCGAACCGCGCGTATTCGGGCACGATGTTTTCCAGGAAATAATCGATGCCTTTCCCCGGCAGGCCAATTGACTGGATGATCCCGGCCTCGGTCTCCGCCATGCGGGGTGTCGGATTTCCGAGGCGCGGTTCCCGACAGATGGTCTTCGCTACCAGTGCGCCGAGCCGGTTGAGATCGATGACCTCATTATATTCCCATGAAAACGCACCGGACGCCGGCTGAATGGGGTTCTGAAACGTCAGGTCGCCGATTTTTACCGAGAGATCTACCATCCCACTGCCTCCTGCATGTTAAAGACCGGTCCTTCGCGGCAGACACGCCTCAGAATCTTTTCGCCGTTGACTTCAAAGGTGCGCATGCAGACGTAACAGGCGCCAAAGCCACACACCATGATCTGTTCCATCGCCACTTGGCCGGGAACGTCCCGTTCCTTGCCCAGACGCTGCATAAGATTCAGCAACCGGCTGGACCCGCAGGTAAAAAATGCATCCGCTTTGCCGGCATCGATCAGGCCGTTAAGGATCGCCTCGACGTTCTCGACTGCACTGCTGTCGTCTTCATCAATGACAGTAATCGTGTCCGCCCCCAACGCCTGAAACAGATCTTCCGACATCACCAGGTCCTTGCGCCGCGCGCTTAGGATAGCCGTGACGCCAACGCCGTGTTCCGCCGCCAGTTGTGACAGGGGCGCCAGCGTGGCAAGGCCGACGCCACGACCGAGAACCACAATTTTTTTCCAGGCAGGGTCCAGCTTGAAACCGATACCGAGAGGCCCGGACACGTTGAATGTGTCGCCTGTGTCTAGCATCGCCATGCCCTGGGTGCCGCGCCCTTCGCATTTGTACAGAAATTCGAGTTGGGCATTCGGCTTGTCGACCTTGTAGACGCTCATGGGCCGGCGCATCCACACTTCTGCACCGTCCGGCGACGGGCACAAAAGGTGGAAAAATTGGCCGGCATAGGCCGTCAGCGCTTTGTCGGGCACGTGCAGGATCAGCAGCTTGTATTCGTCATTCACCCAGTCGTTCGACACTACATCGGTCAGGTATTCGCCAACGGGCTTGTCGGGGTGCGGGTCAGTATCGCCGGGCCGGGTGGCAGCAGTCGTATAGTTATCGTTCGGATTCAGATCGGTCATGTCTCAAAGCCCGAAAGTGCAGATTCCGGAAAAATTTTAACACTAAGTTGTAACAAAACAAGCAATTGTCCCATTTTTGTTACAACTTCGATGCATCGCCAAAAAGCATAGTGATATTAATACGATGGTTGGCATACCCGGTGTCAAAATCGGGCTGATCGGTGCCGTGAAACAGACGGGACGTAAAGATAACACCCCGATTCTGGCGGTAAGGAATGGTTACGCGGCTATCGCCGTGCTGATCCACAAACACCTGAATACGTTCCTGGTCGGCGTTATAGTCGACGAGTTCCCAATCCGCCGGCGGCATTTCCCGATACACCGTCAATCCGCCGGTATCGGGATTCCGGTTGGCCGCATCGGGCGTGATCCAGAAATTCAGACTGAACGTGCCATCATCGGCGTGAAGGGCAATCGGTTTATCGCCTTTCAGGGCTTTGAACGCCCACGCCTGCGTCAATGGCTTATCAGCTAGGAGACCGGGAAGCGCCCCACGGACCTCATCCGCGATCTGCAGAACCAGTGGACAGGCAAGCCCGTCTTCCAGATAGCTCGAAACAAAGCCCGGTATATGGGAGAAGTCGTGCCAGATCGTACTCTCGGCAAGATATCGTTGCAGAAGAGCCAAGGCACGGTCCGTCAATAAGCCGTCCAGCCAGGCAACGCCTTGCCGGTTGTCGGAGAGTTCCTCCTCGATCCAACCCCAATTAGCGGCAGCGTTCACCGCGCCAGACATGAGCTCCGGCGCATCGATCAAATGGATACATGTGTTGTAATCCGCACCCAGTTTATTCAGTTGCGAGGATGTAAGTTCGACGGCCTCGTCACTAAATTCCTCTGCAAGCCCTTCATAAATCCGGGCAAGAGTTTCGAACCTATGACCTTCGCGGACGCGGGACGGCAAATGCCGGAAAAGATCTGCATCGTGATGCAGCTTCATGGCGGACGCAGTTCGCAGCGAACGGGCGGCGATGCCGGTACGACCCTCACCCCGGCGCAGATCGTAGGTGCGAGCGAAATGGTCCAGCGACCGATCCCTGTTTCCCAATGTTAGCCAGAGAAAGCCAAGCGCCCGGTGCGCATCGTGATGATCGGGATCTAGGGCCACGACCGCGCGGTACGCGGCAATGGCGTCCTCGGTTTTATGGAGAGAGTGGAGGGCATTTCCCCTGTTAAAATGGGCCGAGGCGTAGCCGGGTTCGTCGGCGACTAGGGTATCCAGAATTTGAAGCGCAGCCACAGGATCGCCGCGCCGGGCGATCAGAGCTGCAAGGTTATGACGCGCTCCCGGATGTGTTGGCTCGATCCTCAGTGTTTCCTGATAAATAGACTCGGCTTCAGCCGCCTGCCCGGCGTTTACAAGCTCGGCCGCCTTCTCCAGCAATGCATCAATCTCGTCGGACACGTCAGTCCGGTAGTTTCTTGAGCAGGGAACGCATGTATTTGGCCGCTTCACGACCCTTTTGGGCGCGCCGCCACATATCTTCCACCGTGCGTTCGTGCAGACCCAGCGCTTCCGGCGCCGACGTGATCATGGCGATGCCGCCATGGATATTCGGCTGCTCGCCCAGGCGAAACGGGCTCAGGGTCAGGACCTTGCGGTCGGCCTGCCGGAATATCTGGAAACTGTTGTGGGGAAGCGCGCCGGGCACGATGCCGATCTGGATTCCGATGGGTTCTTCTTCCATCAACCGGATCAAATGGCCTGCCTCCGCCCGGGCGCGGGCACGGCGCTCGGTCCAGACATCGTCGGGCAGATCCAGGCGGCCAACCAGCCCGTTGCGCAGAAATCGGTCGATCTCGGCGCCGGAAATAAGGTTCAGCACACCGGGTTTGCGCACCCGCCAGTTTTCCTTGCGGGCTCTGAGAATGGACATCAGGTCCTGTACGACATCCGTGGCGGGGCCGCCGTCGGGCAGGCTTTCGGTCAGCACCTCTTCCAGGGTATCGACGAAATCGTCCGATGCCAGCAACAACGAGACCGGCCCGGCCAATACAATGATGTGTTCGGCGCTTTCCTCGATTTGGCGCAGGCGTTCGAAAAACGCCACCGCCGACGATATGTATTCGACGCCGACGCCCAGAAGCGTGGGAACCGATACATTTAGTAATTCGGACAGTCTTTCCAGGGTTTCGATCTTCGCGACCTCGCCCTTTTCGAAGCGATAAAGCGCCGTCCGCGAAATACCGAGACGCCCGGCGATTTCATCTGCGCTTAATCCCGATGCCAGGCGAAACGCCTTCAGCCGGTTGCCTATATCGTCAAACCTTATGGTCATCCTGTGCCGGTGAGCGCTCCGCTTTTCGTATCGCTTCTGAACAGGTACAAGTTTTACAGAGGGAGGGTCAACGCACCCAATGACGAATTGGACCTATACCAAAGGCCTGCACGATCTGGGAAATGGATGCTGGGCGTGGCTTCTGCCCGATGGCGGTTGGGGGTGGAGCAACGCTGGGCTAATCATCGACGGCGACCAGTCGCTGCTGGTAGACACCCTATTCGACCTGCCGCTTACGGCAGAAATGTTGAGTGCCATGCGCGATGCGGCCCCCGCGGCAAAGGAAATAGACACGCTGGTCAATACCCACGCCAACGGCGATCACACGTTCGGCAACCAGCTTGTGGACGGGGCGGAAATTGTGGCGTCCGCCGCCTGCAAGGAAGAAATGTTGATGCGCCCGCCGGAGGTCTTCGTCAACCGCATAAAAAGCTGGGAGGAAATGGGCGACGCCGGGGCGATCATCTGGGAGCTGATGGGCCGGAAGTTCGATTTCGTCGGACTTGAAAATCGCGTACCGACAAAAACGTTCGATCGGGAGCTTAGGCTCTCGGTGGGGAATAAGCGGGTGGAGCTTACCAATGTCGGCCCCGCCCATACGCGTGGGGACGTGCTCGTCCATGTGCCCGAAGATAAAACCATCTACACCGGTGACATCGTTTTCGTCGGCGGTCATCCGGTTATGTGGTCAGGTCCTGTCGGAAACTGGATCGGCGCCTGCGATCATATCCTTGCACTGGATGTGGAGACCGTTGTGCCAGGACACGGGCCGATCAGCGGCAAGAACGAAGTGCGCGCTTTACGCAATTATCTGGCTGAATTGCAAGACGAAGCGCGCAAGCGTTACGATGCCGGGCTTGACTGGGTCGCCGCGTCCGAGGAGATCGTCTCCGATTTCTTTACCGACTGGATCGACCGGGAACGGGTGTTCATCAACGTAAACAGCCTGTACCGGGAATTCGATGGGGACGAGAAACCGCCGGCGGCGATGAAAGTTTTTGCGGAGATGGCGCAATGGTACTGGCGGGAATATCCTGACCGTCACCCCCATGGTAACTGCACGGGACACTGACCCCATGGCGCTGCACATCAAACGCACCGTCGAACAGATGGTCGCCGACGCGAACAAGGAAGTCGAAGAAATCAGCATCAACGATGCAAAGGCGCTTGTCGGCCGGGAAGACGTACTCTTCATAGATATCCGCGATATCCGTGAACTGGCCAAAACCGGGCGTGTATCCGGCGCCCGCCATGTGCCGCGCGGCATGCTGGAAATGTGGATCGATCCCGACACGCCCTATCACCGGGAGTTCTTCGCCGAAGATAAAAAATTTGTTTTTTACTGTGCGGGGGCCTGGCGATCGG
>CAJWUK010000018.1 GCA_913047365.1 uncultured Alphaproteobacteria bacterium
GCGCGGTACGGCGAAATGATAGGCTAGTGTGTCTGCATCGGCGGGTGGAGAAAGTCCCTCGAAAAGGTCGTAAGCCAGAGTCAGACAAAGAAAGGCTAGTAGGCCTTTTTCGACGGTTGATAGGTTCTGAAAGAAGCGAGGTGGACGCTCTCTGACTAGGTTAGCAACACCCAAGCCCCCTCCTAAAATTATCAAAACCCAGAAGGCCTCTGAACCAAACCGGTCGGCTAATCCCGGAAAGAAGAGTAGCCAGCCAAGAGTCCCTAAGCCAAGCACAAATCCGAACGACAATCGTTCGTAATATTTATAGAAGAATCGTTCTGTGCCGGTCGCCCGGAAAATTTGTAGGCCAAAACCCAGACAAGCAAGTATTAGGGCTAAGAGCGCAAAAATCGATAACAAGGTACTCAAAACGATTAAGGTCTCAGCCTGTAATACCAAGGTAACGCAGCGATGGGCCTAGAATTAACTGGATGACGCTGTCGAGGCTGTGGATATAGAAACAAAGGATAACGACCACCCAGATCCAAAGACCTAGAGATATCCAAAGCCGTATGCGGCGAGGATGATGTCTGAATGTCATACGGAAAATATAAGGATCGACATAATGATGGTGAGATGAATACTCATTTATTAGTCTTCGGTAAGACTAAATTATCCGCTTCAACAATATTTTGAGAACGTATTTGTATGCCGATATCTGGCTACAATAATACAGGATCGGCATCGCCAGAATACAACATGCAGTCAATGTTCTGACACGAGGAGCCTAACACCGCATCCTCTCCACTATTGCTTAAAAACAAAATAATACCGGCTAAGAAAGTTCCACCCAAACACAGCTGCCGTCGCGAAGATTTTTGCAATCATCTCGTGCAGGCCCAGAACATCAATCCCGATGCCCAAGACGCCCAGATTCGCAATAATTCCCATGGTGCTGACGAGATAAAGAAAAAAGATACGTTCGTTGCGGGGCCGGCGCCCGGCGCCAAAGACGAAACGCACCGACAGGTAATAATTTACGCCGGTCGACAGAACGAACGAGACCGTGCCGCTGATCAGGTAGTGCAGCCCTGCCCCGTAAAGCACGCCTGCAAATATTGCCCATTCCAGCAACGCGCAAACGCCCCCCACGAGGAAATATTTCGCCGCGCTGCGTGCGATGTCCGATCGCAGCAGGCTGCCGGGTTGTTCTTTCGGCCCAGCGTCTGTGTCAGGCTCGTTCAATGGTAATCAGGCTTTCAAAGGGAAGACTGGCAGATTGGTCGAACAGGATAACCGTTCCCAGGCGGCTTTCGCCATAGGCCGTCCAGCGTGGCCTCGATTGCGTAGTTGGTGGAGGGCCGCCGGAAATCCGGTAAGTCCGTTTCCCGGTTCGAAGGAGGGCGAAATCGTCTTCCACGATAACGTCGCCGGCAACGAAGAGACGGCGCTGAATCCTGCGATTTCCCGACCCTTCGATGCGGTCGCGAATACTGACGGCGTCGTCATCGAAACGCCATTCGCGATGTGCATCGCCCAGGCCGGAAATCCTGGCGAACCCGGCATGGGTTAGGCAGCGGCCATCGCGCAGGCGGATCACGTCCGGCGCGGACGGAACGATCCGCCGTCGAAAATCGTCGGCATAATGCGGCCGGTTGACAGGCGTTGGTCCATGACCGTCGATACTGATCCCGCTGTGCCAGGTTGCGGATTCGTATTCCGTATCGGCGTAGCTGCCACGCCCGGGATCTACGATGATAGGCACGTCGTGGTCGTGCAGTTCGAAGCTGCCGAGGTCGTGATGTCCGTGCCCCGGCATTGGCGGCCAGCCATCGGGTGGCGCAAAAGTGAGGACTTCCCAAGAACTGCTGCCGAAACGGTGCCAGCCGTCTTCGGAAAGGCGGTCTGACGATACCGGGTTGGTTTGATCCACCAGCAGGCGCAGTTTCCGTCGGGCGTCTTCCGCCAGGCCCTCTGTCCAGGTTAGGACGGTCGGGTCCGGGTTGCTGGTCAAATACAGATAGCCGGGCGGCGAATCCGGGGATACGTCACCGATCAGGGGCACGCCACCGGGCAACATCAGACTCGGCACCACGGCCACTGCGCGGGCGGCGATATCGCGCAGCATGGGCGCCTGGTCCAGGCCGGCCCCGTCGGCGTCCAGCCAGGCATCGATATAGTTCCGGGTCAGGAGAAGGTGATAGTGGGTCGACCCTTCCCGCAACACGCCTGACCGACCGAAAATGCGGCCCGCTTCGGCAATCAGAATCTCTGCGCCCGTTCGTGCGGCTTCCGGCATGCCCAACGCCGTTCCGATCCGCAGCAGCCCGCGCCCGTTGTTGGACAGATGGTTCGACGTGTAGTGATCGCCAAAATATTCCAAATTGTCTCGGATCACCGCTGCATGCGCAGCCAGCAGCCCTGCCGTTTCATCCGGATCGCCCGGCAGACCCGAGCCGCGGGCGAAATCGATAATATTGATCGCGCGCTCGGCGGTTGTGTAGGCGTGCCATGGCCAGCCGGTCCGGTCGGCGCCGAAACGATCCGACCAAATGCGCCACAGCGCATCGACCCAGTCCGCCTCCACACCGGAACCGGCCAGCGGCACCCAGGAGAAACGGTGAGCGGCCAGCAGGGTTTCCAGATCTACGTATTGCCGTTCGAACAGGGCATCGGGATTCCCCGGCTCCAGGGTGACGGTTTCACCCGGTAGGGCGAATTCCAGGCTATTCGCCGGGGCGGAGAACCGGCTGGCCGGAAACACCGGTCCCTGCGGCGCTTCATCCGGGAACGCACCCCTCAGATAGGGTGGGCGCCCAACGGTAAAGCCAGCTGGCGATTTTTCGAGCCCGACCAGCCGCCGACACAACCAGCGGCGTAGCACAGGATCTTCAAAAACCTGTCTTGCCTTGCGGACCAATGCGGCGTTCATGAATGTCTAGCCTGGACGGGACCTAAGTGAACGGAAAGACGCCGGGCTCCGGCAGGAAATTGTCCGCGACGCCGGATATCGCGGCCCGGCCCATCGCAAGCCGGGCTTCATAGGCACTGCCGCCGATATGAGGGGTGCATAGAAAGTTCGGCGCAGTTAGCAGATCGTCGTCGGTTGGCGGTTCTACCGCGAACGCATCGATACAGGCCGCGCCCAGGCGGCCGTCCAGTAGTCGTTCCTTCAGGGCGTTCTCGTCAATAATCCCGCCCCGGCAGGTATTGATCAGAACAGCATCGGACTGCATCCGGTCCAGCACGTCGGCGCAGTAAAGACCCTTTGTCGATTGATCCAGCGGGATATGCAGCGACAGGACTTCGGACCGTTCGACCAGTTGTTCCATGGATACCGCTTCGATGCCGTGTTCGGCATAGAATTCGGGAAATTCCTGCAGATCGCAGGCGAGGATCGTGCATCCCCAGGGCTGCAATAGCCGCGCGACTTTCTTACCGACATGGCCGCAGCCGTGAAGGCCGACGATGCGCCCGCCTAGGTGACGGCCCATCTGCTGGCGTGGGCGTTCGCCGCTGCGCATGGAGGCATAAAGCGGCGCGACATGACGCAGGGCGCATACCATGAACGCGATGGCCAGTTCTGCGACCGACCGGCTGTTGGTGCCGCCGGTCCATCCCATGCGGATGCCGCGGTTGCGCAGCACCGCCGGGTCAACATTGTCCAGTCCGACGCCCATCCGGGAAATCACTTTCAGCTCCGGCAGGCGGTCCAGCATATCCGCGGTCAGGTTTTCCAGCCCCATGATCGCGGCGTCGCGGTCGCTCAGGAACTCGACAAGCTCGTCGTCCGACATGCGCCGCTGGGTTTCGTTGAACCGTGTGTCGGGATATGCGGCCAAAAGTTCATCGCGCAGAACTTCCGTCTGGCAAAAAGAAATAGAGGGTACGGCGACGCGGGTCATCACAGATTCGGCCTCATGATGCGGTTCCGGCGGCGAACATGTCGTCCACCGCTACCGGCAGTTCGGAAAAATGCGCGATCAAACGGTCGCCGCCTAGATCTGCGGCGGGTGTCCGGCTATATCCGAACGGCACAAGAATGAGGGGTACGCCGGCATTTCGGGCAGTTTGCACGTCCGTTTCGCTGTCGCCGACGTAAAGGGTGTTTTCCGTCGGCACGCCCAGCGCCCGAGTGACTTCGTCATAGTGACGGCGATCCGGTTTATGGAACGGTACCGACGCCTTTCCGAAACAGGCACCGAAATGGCGGTCCAGGTCCAGGGCTTCCAGAACCTGCAGCGCGGATGGATGCGGCTTGTTGGTGCAGATGCCCATCTTCAGGCCCCGGTCGGCCAGCGCTTCCAGCGCGGCGATGACGCCATCAAATATCGTCGTCTCGGTTGCCGGGTCCGCGCGGTAATATTCTCCGAAGGCTTCCACAAGCGACGGGATGTCATCCGGTGGGGCGGCCTCTCCGGTTGTGGCGAACCCGCGCTCCAACAACGGTTCGGCGCCGCCGCCCACCATGGCGACTGTTTCTTGGCGCGTCACCGGCCGGCGTCCATGATCGGCAAGCACGGCATTCAGCGCGTTCATGACGTCGGGAATGCTGTCGATCAGCGTACCGTCAAGATCGAAGATGATCGCCCGCGTCACGCGTGTTTTCCGGCCTCTTGTTTCACGGTTGCGATCAAATAGCTGCCGATCAGATGATCGAAAATCATGTGAATGTCTTCAACAGGACCGTATTCACCCTTCTCGGTCTGGATGTGCAGCGAGATATCGGATTTCTTCCGCAGGTCGCCGCCGTCGAAACCGGTAAGCCCGACGACAGTCGCGCCCCGGTCTTTGGCGTAATCCACAGCGCTGATCACATTCGGCGAATTTCCAGAAGCGGAAATCGCGACCACGGAATCGCCGTCCCGCATATGAACCCTCAACTGGTCCACGAACATCCGGTCGTATCCCTCGTCGTTGGCAACCGCCGTCATCACCGCGACATTGTCGGTCAGGCTGACGGCGCGGAAAGGCCGGTCATCGCCTGTTCGCGTGCCAATCGAAATATCGTTCGCAAAATGGGATGCGGTCGCCGCCGACCCTCCGTTGCCGATGAAAAATACGGTGCGACCCTGTCTCCGCGCTTCGAGCAGAAGATCGATAAAGCGCTCGATTTCGCCGCAATCGATGGTGTCCAGACACGAGGCCAGATACCGCAGATAGGAACGGGCATAACCGGCAGGGTCGCTAATATGCTTTTGCGTAAGTTCGTCAATCTTGTTCATGGGTTCAGAATATCATGTAAATGAATCTTTGGGTGGCGCCGCCGCGGTCGATAATTACCAGAAGGCTGACGATGAAGAGCATCACGCCCATCGGCGCCAGCACTGGCAGGCGGAGGCGTTCCAGCCGCGCCGGGATTACGCGTTCGGTGCCGCTAGCAACCGGGGGAACGACGACGGGATCGTACTTTCGGAAAAGTTCCCAGGTATTCGGCATGAACCAGACGATGACCAGCATCGCGCACAGCCAAAGATAGGCGCGGCCGCCGGCCAAAACGGATTCGCCGGCACCGCCGAACATGCCCTGCAACATGCGTGACGCGGATCCGAAATCGTCGGCGCGGAAAAACACCCACGCGATGACCACCGCAAGCAGTGTAGAGATGCGGCCCGCCCAGGCCGATACCGGGCCCTGCTGCGACGGCGCTGGAACAAGGCGCCGGTACAGGTGGTTAACGACAAGATACAGCCCGTGCAGACCGCCCCAGACAACGAATGTCCAGGCGGCGCCGTGCCACAGCCCGCCGATCAGCATGGCGGCCATCAGGTTGACGTATCGCCGGGATAGTCCCTTTCGGTTGCCGCCAAGCGGGATATAGATGTAGTCGCGAATAAACCGTGACAGTGTGATGTGCCACCGGCGCCAGAAATCGATGATGCTGGTGGCGCGGTAGGGAGAATTGAAGTTGAGCGGCAGCCGAATACCGAACAGCAGCGCGATACCGACGGCCATATCTGAATAGGCTGAGAAATCGAAATAGATCTGAAAGGTATATGCAAAGGCCCCGGTCCAGGCATCGGCCATCGCGGGCACGCCGGTATTGGCGGCGAAAAACACCTGATCGGCGATCGGCGCGATGCCATCGGCCAGCACCACTTTCTTGTAAAGACCGATCGCGATGAAACCCAGCGCCGGTGCAATCAGTGCCCGCTGGAACCAGCGCTGTTCTCTGTCCTGGAACTGGGGCATCATCTCGCTGTGATGAACGATCGGCCCCGAAATTAGCTGCGGGAAAAAAGAAACGAACAGCACGTAATTCAGGAAATTCGGTTCCGATGCGCGCCCGCGATAAACATCAACCAGATAGGCAATCTGCTGAAACGTGAAGAACGAAATTGCCAGCGGCAGGACGATGTTCAGGTTGCCGATTTCGGTCCCCAGCGCCGCTTCGACATTGTCGACCAGAAATCCTGCGTATTTGAAATAGCCCAACAGGGCGATGTTGAAGACCAGCCCAGCCCACAAAATCGCGCGTGACCGCCGGGAAAACAGGAAATACCCGCAGGCGTAATTGACGGCGATGCTGACCAGAAGCAGCGGCAGAAGCGTTGCATCCCAGTAGGCATAGAAAAACAGCGAAACCAGAACCAGCCACACGACGCCGCCGATTCGCCACGACAGCGAAGACGCCAACAGCAAACCGGCGACCGCGGCCGGCAGAAAAATGAACAGGAACTCGACGGTGCTGAATAGCATACCGGGTTAGCGGGCCTGTCTCAGGTGTTTCGAAAGGTGCTCGGCGGCAAATGCATGTCCGTGTGGATTCCAGTGCCCGTCATTGCGAAAATGAAACCGCAGCGGCGATCCCGCCGCTTCAAGCGCGGGCCGCAAATCCACGACATGAAGCCCGGCATCGACCAGGCTTTTGCGAACCCGTTTGTGATAGGCGGCCAGCTCGTCGATCTTGTCTCCCTGCCAAAGGCCCCGGGAGGGTATCAGCATCAGGGTTAGGCGGTATTTTGAGGAGATTTTCGATAAGGCAGCCACCGAATCCTTGACTGCTCTCTCCGGCGGCGCGCCCCAGACCCGGTCTTTGAGGGCGATCACTAGGCCCAGCTCCACCAAAACGGCGTTCAGCCATTTGCTCGATTTCAGGCTGGTAGTAAGGGCGAAATAAAAGGCGGAGTGGGTCAGCAGCGCTAGTTTGGCGCGATACAAAAAGTGGCGGCCGTTGAACAGCGCGTCAGGGATGGCCGGCGTCGCTTCTGGGGGCAATATCTCGGCGAAATCGTCGATCATATTGATGGCGATGACAACATCACGCACACCGGCGCCCAGGGATTCTGCGTAGGAGATCAGCTTTGTATAACTGTCGATGTTCACCGACGCGGAAATGTTGAACACGCGCCGCCCGGTCAGCTTGGCAAGGCGGCTTGAGAAACGGAGGTTTTCTTCGACCCCCCATCCGAAGGTGAAGGAATCGCCCACGATATACAGATCCCGTTCCGTCCCCTGGGAGACGTCCTGGATGTCGCGGAATCCGTGGCGGTTGATGCGGACCGCAACATTGTAATCGCCCGAATTCTTGATTTGGCGGGCGGTGGTGTTGCGCTGGCCCAGCAGAACGCCGGCTTTGGCATCTTGCGTAAACCGGATCTGTCCGGCCGGGTCGTAATCGGGCAGGGCGAGGCGAACGCTCCATTCCGCGATCAGCAGCGCACCCGCAAGCGTCAGGATAAACCAGGCAACGTGAACGCCGCGCACGCCTGTGGGTGCCGGATTTTTCAATAGCGTCCCCACATCGGATCATCCCGGATGACCTGTTCGACAAGATCCACGTCCGCCGGGCTGTCGACCGAATAATACGGCCGCGCTGCAATCGGGGCGATCCGCTGAAAGCGGCCATTATCGCATATCCGGTTGCTGTCACAGGCTTCCAGCCGTTCCAGCGGTGACTCCGGAAGTTCGGTAAACCAGTTCAGGAAATGCCAGCGGAAGCCAAAAATACCACCCACCCGCATCGCGCCGAGATCAGGCGAAAATTCCTTACAGTGCGGTACCGGCTGACGGCTGGTGTACAGCACGTTTCCGGCCAGATCGTGGATGATCTTCACAATATCGGGGTTCCGGTAAAGGGATTCATCCGTAATCGGCACGGCAAGCATTGTGCCTTCCACGGTGTCGTCCTTGTGAAACGGTTCGATCACCGCAGTGATCGTATCCGACGCCAGCAGGGGTTCGTCGCCTTGGACGCAGACGACGATGTCGTCGTCGTCCGGTGCATCGACTACATGGCCATAGGCTTCCGCCACACGGTCAAGGGCGCGGGTATGGGTATCCGCTGTCATGACTGCGGGAAATCCGTTCTGTTCGGCGAAATCCATGATTCTCCGATCGCAGGTGGCGATGCACAGCACATCCCAGTCCCAGGAAAGGCGTGCGCGGGCGAAGACATGTTCTACCATAGGCTTTCCCACTATCGGATGCAGCGGCTTTCCAGGGAACCGGCTGGCGGCCATGCGCGCAGGCACGATGCCAATTGTTTTCACGGTCGTCGTTCTCCTTTTAGCCCTCGCCGCCGGGTGTATCGCGAAGGTTCCATCTGCTTCGCCATTCCGGGTCCGCGCAGTAGATCCGGTACACCAGTTCCATCGTCCGGTAGGCGTCTTCCGCCGAGCCGTGAACGATAGGCGCATCGGCCAGGATCGCTTCGGCGAACTCGCCAATCTCCGTCGCCCAGGACGGATCCGTGTTGTAGCGCGTGCGCTGTTCTAGCGGATCGCCCATGTCGTCGGCACCCGTTCGGGCGATTGTCAGGGTTTCCGCGCCATAGCTTTTGGATCCGGAAAGAATACCGGACAGCACGATAGAGCCTTTCTCCAGCGTGATATCCAGGTTGAACTTGTGCCGCCACTGGGTTGCTGATGAATGAAGCATGGCAATGACGCCGGTATCGCTCCGCATCAGCGCATAGGCGTTGTCTTCTACGTCGTGTTTCCAGTGATTGTTCGAAACATAGCTATGCACGTCCGGAAATTCGCCGCAAAAAAGGCGGATCAGATCGACCATGTGAATGCCCTGATCCAGCAGCACACCGCCTCCGGCCAGGGCCCGGTCGGTCCGCCACGACGTCTGGCCGAAGGTCACAAGCTGGGATTTTCCATAGACGCCTTTGGCGTTGATCACGCCGCCTAACTCTCCGCCCTGCAGGATGTTCAGCGCGTCCCGGACGGAATCGTGATAGCGGTGGTTGAAGCCGAATTTAAGTTTTTGGTTTGGATGGCGCTTTTCGGCCTCGACCACGCTGGCGATGTCGTCCATGTCGCGGCCGGGTGGTTTTTCGCAGAACACATGTAGGCCGCGTTCAAGCCCCGCAACCGTCACTTCCGCCGCCATGTCGTTGCTAATGCTGACAAAAAGCGCGTCGAGGTCTTCTTCCAGCATGGCTTCGTAATGCGGATAGTATCTGACGCCGTCTTCCAGTTCACCGGAACCGTCAAAGTAACGGTCACAAACCGCGACCGTTTTCATATCACCCCGGCGTTCGGCGAATTCCCGGCGGCGTTTGCCGACGATACCGTAGCCCGCGATGCCGATTTTGATGGGTGTGGTCATTCGGGCGTCCGGTAGATTTGGGAAATTGCTTCGTTCTCGCGACCCAGACGAGTGGACTCTGCGCCTTCCTCGATATTGACCCAACTGCCGGCCTCGTCCGATCGGTAAAACGCATGCAGAAGGCCCAGCGTGTTCCGGCAATCGTCGGCATCGACCGGATAGGGCCGTTCGCCCCGCATGGCCGCAACTATATCGGCATACATGGCGCCGTGGCCGTATCCGTAAACAGCGCCGTGGCCTTCTATCCCCACGAAATCCTCGCTGTTTGGACCGCAGGCGTCGGGGTCCGGTGTGAATATCTGCAGTTCATTGACGGCGATTCCGCCGATCTGCGCCAGTCCTTCCGAACACACCAGGGATATGGACGCTTCGAAATCGTCGGGACGGGCGGCGGTGGTCGATTCCAGCGTACCGAGGGCGCCGGAGACATATTCAAAGCAGGCGGCTGTGGTGTCTTCGACCTCGATCTCGGCGCCCATCGTGCGCATGGTCGCGTTCACGCGTTTCACCGGACCGCCCAGATGCCGCAACAGATCGACATGATGAATGGTCTGGTTGGTCAGCGCGCCGCCATCATGGGAAAACGTCCCGCGCCAAGGGGCCAGATCGTAATAGCGTTGAGGCCGGCACCAGCGCAGCCGGACCGACACGGTACGAAGCTCGCCAAGCTCGCCGCTCTGTAGCGCCTTGCGGACGCGGGCGACGGCCTTGTTGTAGCGGTTCTGGAAAACCGGAAATATCCGGACGCCCGCTGCGGCGGCCGCTTCCAGCGCGGAATCAAGCTGCGATGGCCGCATGAATGTCGGTTTTTCCACCACCACGTGCTTGCCGTATTTCCGGATCATGTGCAGTGCATGTTCATGATGCATCCCGGACGGCGTGTTGACCGACACGATGTCGATTTCCGGCATTTCTTCCAGCATCCGGTGATAATTGTCGAACGCCGGCACGTTCTGGGCCTCGGCATAGACATCCGCCCGGTCGCATTCCAGATCACAGACCGCCGCCAGCCGAATGCCATCGGTTTCCGCGATCGAAAGGGCGTGGTGGCCGGATATACGCCCGCATCCGACTAGGGCGACATTCAGATCCGTCATGCTTGTTCCGGCCCTTCCCGACGGCTTAACGCTGTCATATCCGCCCCTTTTTTCCGGCAGAGATAAACCATACCCAGCCCAGTTTTTTCCCAAGCCACCCTTCCAGCGGCGACCAGATCGGCCACGGTTCGCCGTATACGATCGAGCCGCCGGGATGAACGCCGTAGCGTCTGATCTGCCAGCGCCGGTAGATACGCCCCAGCTTGGGGATCAGATAGAAGTAAAATTCTGATTTCCGCAGTCCTACGCCGATGAATATCGAAAAGATGCGGCGAAGCTGACGGGCCGTATAACTGCGGGTGATTGGGTTGATGGCGGTCTGTTCGCTGCTGCCGATCCATTCAGATGAATGCCCCTGCCAGTTGCGCGACCGGAACATGGCGCCGCACACTAGGCCGCCGCTGAGTTTCTGCGGCGCGAACGAAGGTGACGTCGTAGCTTGTCATTTCCGCGCCTGATCCGATTTCCAGAAATGCTGAATATCGCGCTTACCCGCCGATTCACCGGTAGGGGTAGCAGGTTGCCTTGCGGTCATGGGGACTTGGTGCCCGAATTCCGTTTTACCCGTTCCATTGTGCTGCGACGTCGATTTTGCACGACCCGTCGCAACGGATCCTGCACCTGTTCCGGCAGGCGCCGGAACACCTTGCGGGCAACCTTTTTCGTGGCGTATCGGAAGGGATCGTTGTCGCCTTCCCGGTGCATCTTCAGGTGGATCGACAGTTGCTCGAGATAAATCTCGGCATCACGGAAACCGCGGTCACGCACCTTTGGAAGGCTGCGGGTGATCTGTTCCTCCATCGTCGCGAACTGGGCGTCGGTGAAGGTCAGGAACTTCTTCTGGAAGTCGGCGGTCTCGTATGGGTTGGCGACCAACATAATCAGGGGTTCCGCGTCGAAGCCAAGCGCCAGGTTGACGAATTCTTCGGTCTCCAGCGCGTTTACGCTGTTCAGCGTCATCGACACAGTGAATTTGAACCCCTTTCGTTTTTTCAGTTCCGCCAGGCGGCCCAGGTTTTTGACCACCTGTTCCCAATTCGCATTGCGGTCGCGCACCCGGAGCACATCGAAACTAAGCGCCGTTGCGGCATCTAGCGACGCTGCCATAGTGCTGATCGGCAGTCGGCTCAATATCTCGAATACCTTGTCGGTCAGCAGCGTCGCATTGGTGATCAGGAAAAAGCGGGTCTCGGTATTTGAATTATGATCTTCCAGAAAATCGATCACGGGAGAGAAGAAAAACGGCTCTCCGCCAAACGGATAGACGATCTGCGCTGTTTCCACATATTCCGGAAGCTGTTCCATGAAAAATTCGGGTAGCTTGTGGCGCTGCGTTGCGTCTTCGCGCTGATAGCAGTGATAGCAATCCAAATTACAGGCATAGGAATAGGTAAACCGGACCCAGCGCGGGTTCGATTCCAGGGTTGTCCTTTCTCCCGAGTATTCGGTTTCGTTCAGCTCAGCGTTTTCGCGGATCGGCCCTTCCGGATCCAGCTCCTGATACCAATCCAGATTTTCGTATTGTTTGCCGCCCTGAAGAACCGGGCAGGTATGCGGGCAGAACGCGTGAGCCCCTTCTTCGATCATCCGCTTGCGCATACGGGTGAATTTTTCGCCATTCCATATGTCGGCGATTGATTCATCGTTAACGTTGCCAAGTACCGTCTCGTTGTTACAGCACATGGTGACATTCCCATTGGGATTATTCACTTCGAAGTGCACCCATGGATGCTTGCAGATAAATTTTGTCAAAGCTCTCCCCTCGTTTCGCAGCAGGCAAATAGCCCTACAATGTTCCGTCCGGTGGGATCGAAGTTTGAAGCGCCGGAAACTATTGCACTGGCTAACATAATGCGCCCCGAGGTACGAGTGTTGAACGCCATATATCCATGTCGACGGGCGCCATAATTTTCGTCCAGTCGAGCGGCGGTGGCGGTTCCGGCGACAGCAATGCACTTTCCACTTCGTCAGACGGCAGTTCAGGCACCTTGATCCCATCGGGCAGTATATCGGGGGCGATGCGATCCGACGGCAGGAAGCGATAGGTGGGCACCCCGGCAAGAAGACCTTCCAAGCCGGTTGTACCAGTACTGTATAAGACCGCCCGCAAGCCCGCGCTTTCGGGAATCGTAAGGGCGGTGCGTTCAAGCATCCCGGTCTCTGAAAACGCGATCGGATACAGCGGGTGATCTTTCACGACAAAGCGAGTATCGGCGAGCCCCGGCATCGCCGCCACCGCAAGCATCTGGCGGGATATGGGCTGGATCGATGATAATGCGATATAGACAGGACCATCGGGGTCGTAAAAAGCTGAACTTTCCGCGCTGACTCGGAACGCCCCGCCGACCCTCAACCGCTCGGCTTCGTGGCCCAACCCCAGTAGCTGCGCTCGATAAGCGGCCCCGTTACAAATAATCGTATCCGGCAGGCTTTTTGTACCGTCGGGATTGCTTGCGGGGCTGAAGTTGAACTGGTGCCGGCCAATTACGGCGTGTTGATAGCCCACTGTTTCAACGTCCCGACAACGCGCACTTCGGACAAATTGCCGCTCCCATGGGTGGTTTTCCCAAGGCCACGCCACCGTCGATGGGCGCATGTCCGCAAGCCATCGATCCTGGCAATGGGACTGCCATCTAGTCATCGCTAGAGCACCACCACTATTCTCGAGAGCTGCGGCCCGGCGCAACAACCAGTGTTGATCGCCATCGAGTAGCTGACGGGGAAGACGCCACCTCAAGAACACCAGCGTCGCAGCCACCGTACGGCTGCCCCACGCGTGTAAACTGTAACTGCGCCCATCTCGGCATAAATCCTGTGCGCGTTTTACCATGCAATCGGTATGTAGTGCTCGACCGAGTCCGAGGATCTCGGACATCAACGTACCGAAATAAGCGTCTTTCCCCAATGCGTCGCTACCGGGATGTCCGTAAACGAGGATGGCCGGACCACCCTTGCGGGCTGAAGCACGTGTGCTAGCCAGAACAGTCGCCGCCCAAACAAGCCGAAGCACCAACATCGTTCGGGCCGCGAAGCCTCTGAGAAAAAGCCTGCCTGTCAACGGCCAAAGCGGTGGAGGTGTGCCCGCATCAATGCTTTCTATCCGGGCGAGGTGACGAAACATCCAGGGGTCGTCACAGACCACCAGAATCCGCCGGTCGTTGCGAACCAGGGATTTCACCAGCGCAGTCCAAGCAAGCATCAATCCAAAGTCGTTGATATAGGCCGCACCGGTCGCAACGTGGCTCAGACCACCGCGCGCCGATTCTCCGATCTCGCGCGCCAGAGAAAGCCAGTCGTCTTGAATTTGGTCGAAGTGGTGTTGCAGCGTGCGCGACAAATCCGGAAGGCTTTGGGCGACAGGAAGTGAAACCTCCGTGCCCGTTATCGCGAACCAAAGGTCGAACGGATCGCCGCCTGAATTAGGGTTCGGAGCAGATGTAGGTATTGACGTCGAACGTCGCAGAATAACGGGCACCGTTAGAGCCAATCCCCACCGGTGAGCGGGATCATCTGCCCCGTAATGAACGACGCCCAGCCGGAAATAAGATAGATCATGAGCGCCGCGGCTTCGTCGGGATGACCACCACGTTTTAGCGGCACAAGGCCTGCGCGCTCCGCCATCTGCGCTTCGGACCGGTTGTGCCAACGCTGGTGAAAACCACTTTCGATAAAGCCGAAACGCAGACCGTTAACGAGAACACCGTCCGGCGCGCCTTCCCGGGCCAATCCCTGAACCATCGCTTCGGTGCCTCTTTTGGCTATGGCATAGGGAAAGGATGTTGGACTGCCCCCATGCAGCGCGGATTCCGTCCCGGTCAACAGGATGTGGCCACCCGTTTCCTGTCGCTTCATTTGCCGCAGAGCGGCGCGCGCAAGGAAAGCTGGTTGATTGAGATTAATGCTTATTTCGCGCTCCCATTCTTCACCGCTCATATCATTCCAATGGCCGCTAAACAGGATCGCACCCGACAGCACTACAAGGGCGTCCAGTCCACCCGCCTGTTTGCAGAATTTATCGACAAAGGCCGAACAGCTGGCCTCGTCAGTGAAATCCGCCTGAACCGGGAAAACCCGCGGATCATCAGTTTCGAAACGTTGGGTCGCACCATGCGCACCGATTATGCAGTCGCCGCCCTCGAGCAGCATTTCTACCAGCGCGCGGCCAAGGCCTCCCGTCGCACCGGCAACCAGAATTCTGGTGCCATCCGCCACCCGCGGCGACCAGTCGGGTTTAATAAATTCGCTTTTCATGCGTAGGCCTTCCGAAGGACTTCATAACTTTGGCGGATCGGACCCAAAATATCGTCAGGATCAATCATCTTTTGCTCAATCGACACGTAACGGTCGTAGCCGATGCCACGTAGACATTCACCCGCGAGGTGATGATCGACGGCGCCCGAACTTCCAAGAACTTCAAAACCCGGCTCGTTCGCGTGCACGTGAACCAAGTCGGCGGCGACAGCAGAAATTGTATCTTGGTCAAGTTCATTATTATTCGCCATCGCCTTTACGTCGATCTGAACCTTGAGGCCGGGGCGATTGACGGTGTGAGCAATCGCCTGACATTCGCGCACAGAATTTACAAAATCGGTATCTGCAGCAGCCAGAGGCTCGAGGCAGTAGACCGTGCCATGACACTCAATGCGGTCGGCGAGGGCACCAAAGAAATCTACAGCTACTGTCAACGCCTCGTCTTCGGGCATCTCCCCGCGACGTCGTCCCCCACCCCAAATGATTGTGCGCCCACCCAGGTCGCGACACATGCCGGAAAGATGGACGAAATATTCCATCAAGAGCGCGCGCTTTTCTGTTGAATCGCATAACGCCAGGTCGGGCTGGTCGAATAATAGAGAATGCAGGCCCACGACTTCGAGGCCTGCATTCTCGACGTCGTGGCGGTAGCGCTGGATATCCATCGCCGTCAAGCCCTTCCAAGTATCGCTCCAAACCCTGCTCGGCGCGATCTCCATTCCCTCAAAGCCAAGAGAAGCCAGCTCAGACAGCTCGGTGTAATGCTTGTATTGCGGAAGCGCTATATTAGATATCGCATATTTCACGCCGGGTACCGGCCGCCTTGGGTGCCTATCAAATCTCCGAGCTCAACAAGATGGCGAAAATCTTCGCTACGTGTATAAAGTTCGTCAAAATTGCCAATATCGCAAATTCGCCCATCACCCATCAGCACGATCCGGTCACAGCCGCGCACAGTGCTAAGGCGATGGGCAATTATCAAAAGCGTTTTCTTTCCAGAAAGATCGCGGATTGCCATAGTGATTTCATTCTCAGATTCGTTGTCGAGCGCAGCGGTAGCTTCGTCGAATACTAAGACATCCGGGTGCCCATAAAGCGCACGGGCTATCGCTATACGCTGACGCTGGCCACCAGACAGACGTATGCCGCGTTCACCAAGCATCGTATCCAATCCGTCAGGCAGGGTAAGTATCAGATCATCGAGTTGAGCCATAGAGATCGCTTTGCGAACACGGTTTAGGTCAGGCGTTTCGTCACCAATCGAAAACGCAATATTTCTGGCTAAAGTATCATCCATCAAATAGATGTCTTGGGGAACGTATCCTATATGCTTCTGCCATGGCTCGATCAGGTCATCGACTTTGAGGCGATCGATCAGCATATGACCGTTACTCGGCCGCACCAAACCAATGATTACATCAACCAGTGTTGATTTTCCTGCCCCTGACGGGCCGACAATTCCTATTGATTCCCCCTGCTGGATGACAAGATCAACCTTGCTGAGGGCGGGCCTGGTGGCGTCCTTATACGTAAAGGAAACATTCTGCAGCTCGATCTGCTTTGAGAACGTGATAGTGTTTTCTCGGTTTGATAGGTCAGGTCGAAAACCCTCTCTCTTTTGGAGTAAGTCGTGATAAATCAGCTCTATATGAGGTGAGCGTTTTCTGATTTCCGCAGCGCCGGTCAGAACCCGATTCAAAGATGGTATTATGCGAAAAGCGGCCAGCGCGAAAACACCGACCAACGCCACGATCTCAGACATAGGTTTCCCAAGCGCGAGCGCATACCCCACAACAATCACGAAACCGATTATTGCAAGCGTCTCAAGATATAACCGGGGGAGCAGAATCGCAGTCATAGCACGGCTCTCATAAAGGGCCCGGTTTCGTGCGAAGCTGTAAAGATGTTTAGTGAAACCAGCGATCACACCATATATCTTTACCAAACGAATTCCGCCCAACGCCTCATTGATCCACTTGATCTCCGCACCTTCCAGTTCCAACGACTTTTGCCCCCAATAGCGGAAATGCCGCGACGTTAGTCTATAGAACAGTATAGAACCGAGAATAAGAACGCCCCCGATCACAAGGGTCATCTTCGGTTCAATCAGAAGCAAAAGAGAGAGTGCTGCAACCGATAACAACAATTCCAGCGACAGAATGAATAACAAGCGCACGGCCTCAAAGGTCTGACCACATCCTGTCATAATATTACGGAGCAGCTCGGCGCTATTACGGTTGGCATGATATTCAAGTGGATCGCGTAAATAACTGTTGAACAGCGTCTTTCGCGCCTGAGCGGATTGAAGAGCAACTGTCCGGGCGATTGCATATGAAAGAAAAAGAATTGCCAGATTCTTGATCACCAACACACTGGCAAACAGGGCGGCTATAGTTAAAGGCCCTGCTCCTAGCCCCAACCAGAATAATGCCTGCGCGAACTTTGCCGAGATACCAGTTTGGTCCAAGCCAATCGTCGATGATTGGATCAAGGGAATAACCAGGCCAATGCTCAGCATTTCAAGCAATGCCACGGCCGCAATGCACAGCAACAGAATTACCGCGGGGAACTTTGACCTTGAAGTAAAAAGTATCAGTGATTTTCTTGCTGCCGCTAGCATTAGCCTGCGTTTACGTTCCGGGCTGGGTGATATCTTTTCCGATCATCTGCGGTGCAAAATATTCGCCCGCATGGCGTCGGAACAACCAACGATAATACAAGTTCATTCGCCGAAGAGGATGCCACCCGGAACGCAACAGCTTGCGAAACTCGCAACGGGCGAGCGTCCCCAGCAGGTATCTGGGTTTGAGAAAGCGCCACTCGTAGGTAGTTGGAACCAATATCATCAGGGCGACGACCGGTGCCCATGCCCTGTGACTACCAAAGCCTAGGGAATAGTCATAGCGTGAAAGCATCGGCGCCAATATGTGATTGAGCACGCATTGATCATATCGGTGTAATCGGCTTTCCCATCTATTATTGATCATCGACGGAGAATAACCGGGCTCATCTTTCCGTACCTTATTCGTCGATATTCGGTCGCCCCACCACCGGAGACCGCCCCAAGTCGACCGTGTCATGCAGTCGTCGTAGGAAATACCGATCCACCAGCAGAATGCTTCCAACGTTGTCCGGTCGCCAAGATCTTCAAGCCTCAACACCGCCAATGACCCGGCCGACAGAATTTGGAGTTCGGCCACTTCGTCAATTGCGCGGCGGATTATATAAATGGGATAGGCTGGATTGTCAGTCTTCGGTTCCAAACGCCGCCAATGTTCGACGCCAGATACGAAATTAGCTCGCGGGTCCCTAATCATGCAGATAACTTTACTACCCGGAAATTCCTCGATAAAACGAAGCGTCCGGCCGATACGATGGGCATGATACAAGAATGTTTTTTTACGCATCATGTCGCGGCCGAGGCACATGTCGTAAGCAGCAACTACGGCAATCAGAAAATTACGTGAAGATACTGGTTTTTCGCCGAGAAGGCCGAGGACATGCCGCCGAAATAGGGGAACGTTGACGTCGATGTCCTGATCGCCGTTCTCACCTAGTTCGTTCTTTCGCTCAAGTGTATCATACCGGCTGATTAGCTTCTGGATATTGGCGCCGATATATTCGTCGACGATATGTTCGGCGACCAGTGGTCCGTCGTGCTGGACGCTTTGGGCATTATCCCAAAAAATATAAAAGAAATTGGTTCCGTTATAGACAGCGATTTCAGGATGCGAGTCCAGAAGGCTCTGGAAAAAATCTGTCCCGGATCTTCCAGTCGTTACCAGGGCGCACCAGGGCAGTTGGTCGATATGTTCCCAAATCAACTCATAATCAACGTATGTATCGCGAGCGTCAGCAGTTGTTTGACTAACGGTCATTAATTTCCGTCACTACATAATTTACGAGCCGAGCAACTGACTGCGCTTCGGATTCTTTCGAAATATCAATTGTCAGGTCCGGATTCGCCGGCACCTGATAAGGATTCGAAGCCGAGACCCCGATCATATCGTTGATAACTCCACTACGAGCTTTCGCGTAAAGCCCCTTGACGTCGGAATTTTCTACGTAGCTTAGCGGGGCATCAAAATAAATCAGCCGAAACGCGCCTCCCAGCCGTTCACGTGCGAATACGCGGCCTTCTTCATATGGCGAAATTATCGGTACCAGCACGCTCTCCGCATTCTCGACTGCTTCAACACACATCTCAGCGATCAATCTATTGTTCTCCAAGATATCCATTCGGGAAAAACCGAGGTGACCGTGCCATTTTTCGCGGACATCGTCCCCATCAAGGATCCGAAGCGTAGTTCCGGCAGTTTTCAACTCGGCAGCCACCGCAGTTGCTAATGTCGTCTTGCCTGCCCCGGACAGGCCGGTGAACCAGAAGATCTTTGTCACTTGACGGTCTCGAACAACGCATCACCACGCGCAACCCTGTCGCTTAATGCCTTTACGACGGACGAACTAAGGAGCCAGTCTGGAATATCTTCATCCGCCGTCATCAGATCGCGAACCAAAGTTGCGCTAATAGCAGTCACCTCATCACCGCCTCCTGCCTCGACATACCGTTCAGCGGTAGCGTTGTATCCGATCGCATCAAAAAAAACCGGCTGAATTCCGATATCACCCAGTTCTCCGAATAGGGTTTGACTTGCATCGGGGGCATAGAAATCTCCGACACCGGTGTGATCACGGCCGATAATAAAATGACTACATCCCATGTTCTTGCGGCAAAGTGCTGTAAAGACGGCTTCACGGGGGCCTGCATACCGGGGATAGGTATGAAAACTGCTCAATAGAGCTCTGCCTTCTGGATACGCTCCCGAATCAATCAGTGCCTGGTAACAATCAAGCACTGTTTCCGCGAGAAAGTCGCCGGGTTTGCGTTTGCCGGCCACCGGGCTGATCAGCAGTCCGTCCGCATGAGTTTGTTCAAGCGCCTGGAGCTGGATGTGCTCATGCGCACGGTGCGCGACATTACGGGTATGGAAACCGACCACCCGGCTCCAGCCTTTATGCGTGAAGATAAGCCGAAGCTGCGATGGCGATAGCTCGTAACGCGGATTATCATGCTGGGTCGGCGTAATAAGGGTGACATCACCCGCGATGAGCGTCCTGCCACCTTCAAAGAGGCGGCGGACACCAGGGTGATCCTGTGAAATCGTCCCGAACCATCGTTCGGCGACCGCCGCCGGGTCGATTTCAAATATCTCGGATATTTCCAGCAGCGAATGCGGGTCTCCCCCCGGCCCTGTCAGCACAACTCTGGACTGGGCCTTAAGGCCTGCCACGCGTTCGGCCGGCAACCGCAGCACTACCGGCAACGGCCACACTGTGCCATCGGGCAGCCGATAAGTATCAAGAACGGAGTCCAGCATCTCTCGATCCATAAAGCCGCGGAGCGGCGAGAAAGTGCCAAGCGCAATCTGCTCCGCGTCTACCAGGTCTTCGCGTTCAACTTCCACTCTCGGAAGCTGCGCTGCCCGATCCCTTTCCTCGGGAAGCGCCACACGGCTTATGAGCGTTCCGCCGTGAGGCGGCACCAGTAAAGACGTGTCGCCAAGCGTGTAGGTGTCCGCTGGGAAATCCTTCCGCCGGAATTCCCGCACGAGGCGCACCACCATATTAGCACAGGCTACTGGGTTCACGCCGATAGCCGTCTCTGCAGCAAGAACCAGACCGTCGGCGCCATCTGCGAGGGTGTTGAAAATATCATTCACCTCGGCCCTCGTCGGGACCGGCGCCTCAACCATCGTTTCCAGCAGGTTTGTGGCAACATAAACCTTTACGCCGCAAGCCTTCGCTGTCGCAGTAATTCGTTTTTGAATTGACGGTATCTGTTCTATAGGTATTTCGCGCGACAGGTCTCCGCGATCGATCAAAACAGCATCCGACAGCGCAGCGATCTCGCGCAGATTATTATACCCGTTAATGCATTCGATCTTGGAGATAATCACAGAGTCTTCGCCGCTGAGCCGCCGAATTTCGTCAACATCCGCTGGCGTGTTCGCAAACGAAAGAGCAAAATGGCGAATCCCGGCTTTGCGCCCGACGGCGATGGCCGCCCTATCTTTCTCGGTCAGGGGCGCCATAGTTATTGGGCGTTGCAGCGTGACCGCCTTGTTCTTACCGATCCGACCTCCTGTCAGCACGCGAAGTAGACAGCCAGTTGCATCGGCTTCAACAACCTGGACCAACGCGGCATTAAAATCGATACTCAGAATATCGCCGACTTCGAGAGCGCCTACGATGTGGTCGGGGTGGAACGTGATCTCCCGATTGCCGGCTGGATGGTCGGCACCAACGGCGCGAATGAAATCGTTTTCGCGCAAGTCCTGCATGTCGTCGGCGAGAGCGGCAGTCCGAATCTGAGCGCCTTCGGTATCCAGGCAAATTGGCACATCGGTGAACGATTGCACGGTGGCGATAACCGCAGCGAGGTCTGCGGCGTCAGTGTGTGATAGATTAATTCGAAACAACGTAACACCGAGATCGGTGAGCCGCTGGATCGTCCGTTCATTCATCGAAGCCGGCCCAAGCGTGCAGAGCAACTCGATTTCAGATATCTGCTGTTGGTCCGTAGGCCCGTTTGAAGGCGATAGAGTGTCAGTCATTTTAGAGCAAGCCAGTCTTTAGCAGGGTGCAAAAGAGTCGGAAAATGCAAGGATGGTGGATGTCCGCCCACAAGACGGCATCCGATGGTAAAAAATGAACGTTCTATTTCAGGGTGCCTTCTGGTCATTTGAGGGCGGTTTTTTAGGGAGCGAGAGCGGTTGGTTGTTTAATTTCGCTTTCGTAAAAAAATTTAACACCCTGTTCTAACGATATAAAATCCCGTCGGCCAAAAACTTCCTGAAGCCTAGCAACATGTGCATAAACCCCTAGTTGATCTTCAGGAGTGCCGTCTTGCACCTCGACCGGTGTTTGACCAACGCAATTGGCAGTTGTCTCGAGCAGTTCATCAACCGTAGTTCGCGTCCCAGTCCCAAGGTTGAATGTGTCAGCGCCATCGGCTTCTCGATATAAGCTCTTTCGGGTCCGAGAACCGATTTCTGAATGAGCGGAATTACAAGGCCGATGCTCAGCATTTCAAGCAACGCCGCAATGGTGATGCACAACAACAGAAATATCGCCGAAATTCTGGATCTCGCCGTGAACAGGATCAGCGATTTTCGTGCTGCTGTCAGCATCGGTCCGCCGGCACCCTAGGTTTCAACCTGAGAAATCTTTGATCCTAGTGGTTCGCTGCGATCACGAGGCGTTCTAGTTCTTCAGGATTGAACCGCTTCGGACTGATTCTGAAGGCGTCTTTGTCGTTTGTTCGGCACCCGGTACCACCAACCATGACCTTCTGATCGTCCTGGGTTTCGCCAAGGAAATTCCGCCGGTAGATATCTTGATAGTGCTGGCGGATTTTCAGGCCCTCCTCATCCTGCACTTCACTTCGCTGGATCTGGTCCCATTCGGATTTGGGGAAATAAGTATACAGTGGGAAGGTGGCGACAAGGCTATCGATCTCGGCCGACGATAGATAAGGTTTCGGCATATCCAGTATCGATGATGATGTGGTGTGGCGTGTGATCCTGGATGCGTCCAGCCAATCGTTTCGGACCGCAACATCGCGAAGAACAGTACCGTGATAGGGGGTAAAAATACTGACGGTCAATGAATCGTAGCCCGGGATCGACCTGATCAGCTCAACTGTATCCAGGACAAGGTCGCGGGTTTCCCCCGGCATGCCGATTATCACATTGAGGCTAAAGGCGATGCCGCTCGGCGCGATAACATCGGTGAACTTCCTGATCAGTTCTTCGTTGCTGATCTTGCGCCGCAGGACCGTTTGTCTGAACTGTTCGTTGCCAGCTTCAATACCAAACGAAATCCGGTAGCAACCGACCTCTTTCAGGCGCACCATAATATCGGGTTCGCAAGATTCCGAGCGCGTGTTGAACCAAAACGGTAGCCCGAACTCTTCATACATGTCGCAGAAATCGAAAATCTCCTGTTTTGGTCGCGCCAGAAAGGAGTCGTCGACGAAATAGAAGAATGTCGGGTTGTAAACTTCCATATAGTGCCGAAGCTCGGTCCGCACCGTTTTCAACGATTTGCGGCGCAGGAAGTTCCCCAAACCTTCGACCTTTGCATATTCTCGCTGTGCCGGCGAATTGCAGTATGTGCAGGCAAACGGGCACCCGCGATAGGTCTCGACCGGGATCATCTTGAAAACGCGGCCGCCCATCGGTCGGTTAAAACGGGATTCTTCGAACAGTGAAAAATCGGGCAGGGTTTCGTCCAGCTTAACAAGTGGGTCTTTCGGGTTCTTGTAAATGGTTTGATCATCGTCTTTGAACCACGTGCCCGGAATATCATGCAGCGCGCCGCCGGTACGGATGGCTTCAGCAACGCGGACGACCGTGTTTTCGCCTTCGCCGTGACCGACAAGCCTGATCTCGTCGGGCTCGATGCAACGTTGGGGGGCATATGTCGGAAAAACCCCGCCGACCAGAGACGGTATGTCGAGATCTTCAATCGCTCGGACCAGATTGAGGGTTTGCAGGAAGACGTCCTCTACGACCGAGTAGATCAGGAAATCGGGCTCAAAATCCTCGACCCGCTTACGGAAATCACCATACATGTCTTTGCGGATGGTGATGTTGAGATCGTCCGTCATGTCGAAATCCCGAACGTTAAGTATTTCCACCCTGTTCGTTGAACTCGACACCTCATCGCTGAGGTAATGCGTGGTCTCGAACAGTTCCACCTGATAGCCCTGTTTTTTTAGCCGGGCTGTAAACAGCGCAATCGCGAGGGACGGCACCAGCATCAGTGGCAGGTTCGGATATACGATCAGTACGCGAAAATCTTCAGGAGGTTTTATAGGCATTTCTGTTTCCTATACTCGACGTAACAATATCGAATCTTCAGTCAGCTGGCGGTAGGAGATAAAAAAATCGCGCCTGCCGGCCAATTACTATGCAGCGGGTTGTGAAATATCACTTTGTTGCGGGTTACACGGGAAATCAGAACGCAACACTTCTTTGAAGCGATCGACGAAATGTTGCCCCGAAAGATCGGCGACATCTTTCATCTCTTCCCATGGGTAGCCAAGAGCCCCAGAATCGATCAAACGTACCTTTTCTGCGGCTTCTAGACCACCATTGACGACGACTTCCGGATAGTCACGATAAAAACAGGTGCGATGCCAGGAGCATACATCGACGAGAAAACTTCGAACGCCCATCGACATCGCCTCCACTACAATGGAACCAGGATCCGTGAATGAATATTCAACCCGTTCCAGGATTTCGTAAACCGTGTCGGTCGATTGAAAGACATTGCCCATGTCCCTAGTGCATTCCGCCAGAAATCGCCGCCCGATCTCGCTTTCCGCGTATTTCGGCTTGATTTGCAGCAGTATATTGCGTTCAGGGAGAGCGTCGGCGAGGGTACGGACGAATTCCACCATTGCGGGCTCGGGAACCATGACACCGGTAAACACTGCGATATCTCCGTTTTTATCGGCGCGCCGTGAGCGTTCAAACTGGTCGATGGTCGGTCGGAAAGATCCCGCTGCGACAACCTTCATGCCGTCTGGCCACCTGTCTGCATAGTGCCTGCGGTAAAGTTCGCGACCGTAGCCGAAATACGTATCGAAGCTCATATACCGTGAGGTAGGGAAAATGTTCGTATAGGCCGGGTATCCGACATTGACGCTGTAGTGGCGGCCACCGATTTTTTTCAGCTCACCATGGCGCAGGATATGCGCGTAGTTGTAGGCGTCTCTTGCGAAGAAGACTTTCGGTCGGAAGACCTGAAGCAATGCCCGGGCTGCCATTTTCTTGTTCGGCAGCATGGCTGCATAGAA
>CAJWUK010000019.1 GCA_913047365.1 uncultured Alphaproteobacteria bacterium
ACGACTTCCAGGTTTGGGTTGGTCGCGGGTTCCAAAAATTCGAATGTCTCCGTGCTAGGATTTTCCGCTGTGGCCGGCCTACCAGCTTCGCATTCAGCCGTACCCTGATACGGGACGCGCCACAGCCGATATATCCGGCCTGAAATTCCCGTAAATCCATCAGCAGACTGTAATCGGCCCGCACCTTAACGGCTTGCCTCCCCAAGCTGAGGATCTTTCCAGAAGTCCCGAAACTTTTGATCAGCAGCCTCTGGATCATCTGGGGAGCCGTATCGACCCAGTTGGCGGGGGCATAGTATTCCAGCGAAATGGGGTTGTGACGCCGGTCATTTCCGATGGCATTCCCGCGGTAGCCCGATCGATTCGCCCGGCCTTGTGATTAATCCAGTCGCCCAACAGGTGAAAGATTGTGTCCTACCCGGTTTGGCTATCCAGTCGGTCGCCTCGAGGGTCGAGAAATTTCCATTTTCTCCAATCGGCAAATAATATTCATATTTTTCTGGGGGTTGGAAATATGTGGTCCGGCGCGCATTCTTCGTTTCTGTTACTGCACCGAAGATTGACGGCAGTATCTTCAAAAGCCATCTTCACCCGTCACGAACGTGGGGGTGCGAATGGGCGTTTTGCTTTTGAAACCGGCTGACCTGCAGGGTCTTGTTTCTATGAAGGAGGCGATTGACGCCATTGAACAGGGATATCGGGAATCCACCCAATATTCCGTCATCAACGCGCCCCGTCGCCGTGTCCATTCGCCGGCCGGCGTTCGCGTGTCGAATTTTCCCGGTGGCGTACATGCCCTGGGCGTGATGGGCGCGCAGGTGCGGGCGGAACTGGTGACCCAGGAAAGCGCAAATCAGCATTACGATCACCGGGAACTGCCGGTTCACGTCCTTCACGATTCGACCAGCGGCAAACTGCTGGCCGTACTGTTCGGTGAAATCGATGAAAAAACCATTGGTCCCAGTAGTCTGATGGCATTCCGGACGGCAGCGACCAGCGGCGTCGCCTTTCGACATCTGGTCAAGAAGGGTGCGGCAAGGGCCGGCCTGTTCGGTTCGGGCGGTCAAGCTGCGAACCAGCTTCTGGCGCTGAAAACGGAGCGGCCGGCAATTCAGCATGTGAAGGTTTTCAGTCGAAGCGAATACAATCGCCGGGCTTTCGCTGAAACCTATGGGCCAAAATTCGAGATCGAGATCGAACCCGTCGACGCCCCGGACGCGCTGGTCGAGGATGTAGATGTGGTGCTGTGCGCCACCAATACCAATGTCGAATTGTTTGACGGCAACCGGCTGGTGCCGGGACAGCATGTCACCGGGATTATCGGAAGCAACAAACAACTGGTGCAGGGTGGGTTTCTGAAGAAGGCGCGTAGAGAAATCGATGACAAAACTGCGGTTAAGGCGGATGTGATTGTTACCAACCTGAAAGAGTCAATGGTGTCCGAAGAACAGGGCGATCTGTATGGTCCAATTCAGGCTGGGCTGATTGGTATCGACGATGTTTATGAACTGGGGGATCTGGCGACAGGCAACCACCCGGGCAGAACATCCGAAGACCAGATTACGTATCACAAAAACAATAACGGAACGGGTTCTTCCGAAATGGCGATGGCGATGACCGCTTACCGGCGCGCGGTCGAAGAAGGTCGGGGTACCGAGATCGATCTCGGCTGATTTTGGAGTGGCTACAACAAAGCTATGAGCTGACGACCGTCGACACGATCCTTGTTGCGGCGATTGCGTTCCTTGCCGGCATTATGCGGGGGTTTTCGGGCTTCGGGGCCGCGCTGACCATCGCACCCGTCCTGGCGCTCACTGTAGGCCCCCGGGCGGCGATCCCGGCAATCCTGTTGGTCATGATGATTACCAGTTTTCAGCTTGCACCCAAGGCGTTTGGCGATGCCAAATGGACGGTCGTTGTTCCGCTGTCTGTTGGCGGCGTGATCGGTATTCCCATTGGGGGTTGGTTGCTGATCGTGATCGACCCGGAAATCGTCAGACGATCTATTTCTGCGACGGTGATTGTTTTCGCGCTGATCATGTTGACTGGCTGGAGGTATCGGGGGCATCTCGGGCCCATGGTCGCCGGGTTTGCTGGCTGGCTTGGAGGGTTCATTTCTGGTGTCGCTGCTGCGGGCGGGCCGGCAGTTATCATGTTTCTGCTGGCAGGGCCCGATAACGCCGCCAAGAACCGGGCCGCGATTATTTTGTATTTTATCTTCACCCAGGCCGTTGCACTTGTCGTTTACTGGATTGGCGGCTTGATGTCGTTATCGACCTTTTGGGTCGCCGCACCCATGTTACCGACGCTGGTGCTGGGGACATGGATCGGAGAACGGATGTTCGGAAAGGCGTCTGATCAGCTATACAGGCGCATCGCGCTCGCCTTTCTACTGGCCATCGGCCTGTCCACGTTTTTTGCCTGATAAAGCGTGACCTGGTTTCTTGAAATATCCCTGCTGGACGGCTTCCTGTTGGTTGGCGTCTCATTTTTTGCAGGGATCATGCGGGGATATTCCGGTTTCGGATCGGCCCTCACCGTTGTTCCGGTCATTGCGTATGTCTATGGCCCGCAACTGGCGGTGCCGGCTGTCGTGGCTATCCATCTTGTTACCAGCATCCAGCTTACGCCCTCGGCGCTGCGTGACGCTGAATGGGGCAGGGTGGGACCGCTTTCCATTGCAGGCTGCCTCGCCGTGCCCGTTGGCGCATGGGTTCTGGTGACGCAGGACCCGGAAATTCTTCGCCGCGCGATCTCCGTTCTGATCATTGTCTTTGCCGTGATGATGATGCGTGGATGGCGATACACCGGAAAAATCAACAGCTCGATAATGGCGGCTGTCGGCATAATCGGTGGCGTCATTACCGGTGCCGCGACGATTGGCGGCCCGCCCGTTGTGACGTTTCTCATGGCCGGCCCGTTTAAAGCCGCCCAAAACCGGGCTGCGATCATTCTCTATTTCAACTTCGTCCAGGCGGTTGCCGTGATCATGTACTGGATCGGCGGTCTTTGGGTGTGGGAAATTTTCGGTATTTGTTTGCTTGCCACACCGGGATTGATGTTGGGTATGTGGCTGGGCCAGCGTTTATTCGATCAGGCATCGGAAGAAGGCTTCAGGCGGGTCGCGCTGACGTTCTTGTTGGTCATCGGCTTGACGACGCTGTTCCTGTAGTCTCTTACACATGGCTCTTAACGACCTTCAGATTTGGGAAATCGCCGCCATCGCCGCCGCATTTATCGCCTCCGGGCTGGTGCGGGGTTTCAACGGTGGGGCAGGGGCAAATTTCATCACCGCGCCTGTTCTTGCCCTTATCCTGGGGCCTCAGCAGGGGGTTCCGGTAATCATCCTACTGAATTTGATCAGTAACCTTCAGGTGATGCCCAGCGCCCTTTGTGAAGTTAACTGGCGGCGGATGCTGCCGGTCGGTGCAGCAGCCATGGCGGCGGCGCCGTTTGGCGCCTGGATATTGCTTGTCATCGAAAAGGACATAATGCGGCGGGTGGTCGCCGGCATATCCATCCTGCTGGCACTGGTCCTGCTCTCCGGCTGGCGATACAAGGGGCCGCGGGGCCTGCCGGTCCGGATCGGCATCGGCAGTCTGGGTGGATTGATAACCGGTTCGGTCACCATGGGCGGTCCACCCGTTTTTCTGTATTTGCTTTCCGGGCCCGGGACCGCCGCCCAGCAGCGGGCCAATTTTCTGGCTTTTGGATTCATGGTGCAGACCGGGGCGACTGTTTCGTTTCTCGCCGCCGGTTTGCTGACCGTGGACACGCTGATCCTGTCGGCAATCCTGTTCGTGCCGTTCACCCTTGCCTGCTGGGCCGGCATGCGCCTATTCGCGCATGCGTCGGACACGCAGTTCAGGAACTACACGTTGTGGGGGATTGCTATCCTGTCGCTGGTGATCGCCGTGGTTTGAACAATCAGGCAGCAGTTCCCGACGGTAGATCGAACAATCCGTCTTCAAGCCCGTCGATATACTCGATTACGTTGTCAGTGCTAATGACGTCAGCGTATTTCGCGTTCATGTCGCACAGATTGACTGCGTGGCTCGCCTGCGATCGATCGAAACAGCCTTCTTCGGCCAGTGCCACATGATAGTTCTCGCTGAACGCATCGATCACGCTGGCCCGGACACACCCTGACGTGGTTGTGCCGACCAGGATGACGGAATCCGCATTGAAGTTTGTCAGAAACGAACTCAGCGGTGTGCCGTGAAAGGCGCTGGGCTTCAGCTTCTCGATCACAATGTCCTGCGGGTGAGGTTCGATCTCGTGGTTGATTATATTGCCGTCCAGATTGGTCTGACGAACCTTCGCATCCGGTTCCCAGTCGCCGACGCGGCTGTTTTTCCAGTCCCAGGACCCCCGGTCCCATCCATCGGGGCGGAACGCGGCGGTAGTGTAGATTACAGGCACCCCCTTATTGCGTGCAGAATCTAGAAGGCGCTTGATGTGAGGCAAGGCAATCCATGCATCTTCCCCACAGGAATTGGGCCATTTCTTGATTGAATCGAGGATCGGTTCGTCCTTGTCGCCCGTGAAATGGTAATTCACGTCGATGACGATTACGACGGGGCGCTCGCCCAGGCCCGCAGGCTGGGCGTAACCGGCCGCATTGAAAACCTGTTTGTCCCGGTCGGTCAAAAACTTATCCCACACACGTTCCGTCATTGTCTTGCCTCCACGCTTATCTAGGGCCAGAATTCGACCGAAAGGCTAATTGAGCGTGGTTCGCTGCGCAAGCCGGCGGCAACAGGGGCGGAGACTTAAAAATGGCGATTACCGAGTTGAACCACATAAATATCCGAACGGAGAAAATGGAAGAAACAAAGGATTTCTTTGTCGATATCGTCGGCCTGGAAATCGGATGGCGACCGGATTTTTCGTCTCACGGCTATTGGCTGTATTGCGGTGATGTCCCGATCGTTCATCTGTCTGGCAGCGATCCGGAAGGTGAGCCCCGAACGGTCGCTTCCGGGCGAGGTGCGGGACTCGACCATATAGGCCTGTTTGCCAAGGACCTGTCGGGGACGGAAGAAACGCTGAGAAATAACGACGTGACCTATAAAAAGGTTCTGGCGAGTGGTGGAAAGCTGATTCAGGTCTTCTTTCACGACCCCAACGGCGTTCAGGTGGAACTAGGGTTCGATGCCGACCACGAAGGCGTGACGCAGGATAATTTTGAAACCGTGGATGCGCCCGGTCTGGGGATTTGAGTGCGAATTTATCCCTGGAAACGCGGAACCCTTTCAAACATTAGAAATATTCTAATATAAGAAAGGGGCGATACCATTTTTCGGAAACTGCACCAGACCAAGATCGATAGTCTGGAATACAGCCGTGGGTCGCCGGACCGAATGGCGAACGGATACAAATACTATTACGACGAGGCGGTCGCGAACGGCGTGGCAGACACCATCGGTCTGAAGAACCCGGCACCACCGGCGGTCTGATTGGCTCAGTGAAAATCCCGTGACGGAAACATCTTACGTTCATTCGTCTGTCTGGCTTCGGCAAGGCGACTCTTAATTTCGTCCGTACGGGTGAGGTTGTTTTCATAGGCATTGCCTCCGCTATTCCGCCGAACGATGGGTTCTAAATCCGGGCCGGTGAGGGCATGCAGCCAGTAAGTTAGATCTTCCAGGCGGTCGGCGATTATATGGGTGACGATGCCTTCGCGCTGCAACTTTCCGGTTACCCGGATCAGACGGGCGCCCATCACCACCCGGCGGTAACGTTCGAAGATTTTCGGCCACACGACCAGGTTGGCAACCCCGGTTTCGTCTTCCAGCGTAACGAAAATGACGCCGCTGGCCGTGCCAGGGCGCTGGCGAACCAGCGCTATTCCGGCAACCGTGACACGGGTTCCGTCTTTCGTGCGCAATAACTGTTCGGCGGGGATAACCCGGGCCTCCGCCATTTCCTTCCTCAGCAGGGCCAGGGGGTGGGTCTTCAGCGACAGCCGCAGCGTGGCGTAGTCATGGGTGACTTCCTCGCCAATGGCCATCGTCGGTAGGCTCACTTCCGGGTCGGCTCGGTTTTCACCGTTGGCAAACAAGGGTAGGGGATCGGGCGACAAGGCGCGTACAGCCCATAACGCTTCGCGGCGGCTAAGGCCGGTCGATCCGTACGCGTCGGCCTTTGCCAGCCGTTCCAAGGTTGCGGCGGGCAGCTGGGCACGGGTGTGAATATCTGCTGGGTCGGAAAAAGCCCGGTCGCGGGCTTCTATTAGCCGGTTGGCATCGTCTTTGGGAAATCCCTTTATCTGGCGCAGGCCAAGGCGTAGGGCACGATACCCATTTCCGTCGGATTCTAGGGAATTATCCCATTGGCTGTGATTGACATCGGCGGGGCGAACCTTGACGCCGTGCTCTTTCGCGTCGCGGACAAGCTGGGCGGGGGCGTAAAAGCCCATGGGCTGGCTGTTCAGGATGGCGGCAGCGAAGACGTCCGGGTAATGTTTTTTCAGCCAGGCAGAGACGTACACCAGCAGGGCGAAGCTGGCGGCATGGCTTTCAGGAAATCCGTAATCGCCGAAGCCCTTGATCTGGTTAAAGCAGCGTTCCGCGAAATCGGGATCGTAGCCGTTGGCGACCATGCCTTTGATTAATTTTTCTTCGAACATGTGGATGGTGCCGACATGGCGGAAGGTGGCCATGGCGCGGCGGAGACGGTCGGCTTCCGCCGGGGTGAAGCCGCCGGCAACGATAGCGATCTTCATGGCCTGTTCCTGAAATAAGGGCACGCCATAGGTTTTTTCGAGAACGTTTCTTAGTTCCTCCGACGGATAATCTATTTCTTCTTCCCCGTTCCTCCTCCGCAGATAGGGATGCACCATGTCGCCCTGGATGGGGCCGGGGCGGACGATAGCGACCTCGATGACAAGATCATAGAAATTGCGCGGCTTCAGACGGGGCAGCATGGTCATCTGCGCCCGGCTTTCAACCTGGAACACGCCGACGGAATCCGCTTCGCACAGCATGTCGTAGACGGCTGGATCTTCAGCGGGCACGGTGGCGAGGTCCATCTTTCGGCCATAGTGACGTTCCAGAAGCTCGAAGCCCTTGCGGATGCAACTCAGCATGCCGAGGCCGAGCACGTCGATCTTCAGGATACCTAGCGTGTCCAGGTCGTCCTTATCCCATTCGATGGTGGTGCGGTCTTCCATGGCCGCATTGGCAATGGGCACCAGGTCCGACAACGGTCCCCGGGTGATGACGAAACCGCCCACATGCTGCGACAGATGCCGGGGGAACCCGGTTAGTTCGAAGGCAAGACGAAGGACGAGAGAGAGGCAATTGTCATCGGGGTCCAGGCCGGCTTCGCGAATATATTCCGGTTCCACGCCGCCGGATCGCCATCCCCAGACAGTGGCGACCATAGTGGAAATCGTGTCGTCACTGAGCCCCATGGCTTTGCCGACTTCCCGGACGGCCATGCGTGTCCGGTAATGGATGACGGTGGCGGCAAGCCCGGCGCGGTCGCGTCCGTACTTTTTATATATATACTGGATGACCTCTTCGCGGCGTTCGTGTTCGAAATCCACGTCGATATCCGGTGGCTCGTTGCGTTCGGCGGAAACGAACCGTTCGAACAGCAGGTCGAACCGTGCCGGGTCGATGGCGGTGATTCCAAGGCAGTAACAGACGGCGGAATTTGCCGCCGACCCGCGCCCTTGGCAGAGAATTTTTTCCGATTTCGCATAGCGAACGATGTCGTGGACCGTCAGGAAGTAGGGCGCGTAGTTCAACTGGCCGATCAGGTCCAGTTCATACGCGATCTGTTTCTGCACATTTTCCGGCACGCCGTCGGGATAGCGTTCCTTCGATCCTTCCCAGGAGAGGCGTTCGAGCTCAGCCTGTGGCGTGGTGCCGGGCGGCGCTTCGTCATCCGGGTATTCGTAGTTCAGCTCGTCGAGGGAAAATGTGCACCGTTCGGCAATTTCCATCGTCCGCGTGATTGCTTCCGGGTGGCGGCGAAATAGCCGTGCCATTTCTTCCGGCGGTTTCAGATGGCGTTCGGCGTTGGCGGCAAGCCGGAAGCCTGCCTGTTCGATGGTGCAGTGCTCCCGGATGCAGGTAATGATATCCATCAGCGGTTTGCGGTCCGGTACATGCATGCAGACATGGTTGGTCGCCACCATCGGGATGGCGGTTTCGACAGAAAGCTGCGCCAGGGCCCACAGCCGAGCGCCATCGTCGCCGCCATAGCCGCACCGGGAGGCCAGCCACAGGTCCCGGCCGAAAACCTCCTTCAGACGGCGTAGATACGCCGTGTAGCCGCCATCCGGCTCGTCGGGGGGTAGAGAGATAAAAAGCTGGCCGCCCGAATGGGCGAAGACATCTTCGAGATAGATTTCGCATTCGCCCTTCGGTGCACGGCGGCGGCCCAGCGTGATCAGGTTGGATAGCCGCGCATAGGCAGCACGATCGGTCGGAAAGCAGAGAAGCGATAAGGCATCCTGAAGGTCTAGCCGTGCGCCGATGATTAGTTTTATGCCGGCCTCTTTCGCCGCCCGATGGGCACGAACCACGCCCGCCAGCGTGTTTCGGTCGGTAACGGCAATCGCCGACAGCTCAAGAGCCGCCGCCGTCTTCGCCAACTCTTCCGGATGCGAAGCGCTGTGCAGAAACGAGAAATTGGTGGTGACGTCCAGTTCGGCGTAGTCGGGCACAGCAGACCCCCATATTCCTCAACGGGCGAGCGGCTGAACAAGCGGGGCAAAAGCCGTGTCTTGAACCACGGTATGCAAACACTGATCTGCCGTGACGACCCGCAAATCGAGTGCTTCGATGCGCAGATTTTCCGACGCAAACCATTTGATGGCGACGCTGGTATCGACTACAGCGGTCATCTGTCGCTGTCTTCTCGTATAAGCAGGGCGCTGTCGGTTTGTTCGACGCCTTTGGGGGGCATGGCAGATATTGGATTGGCCAGTTCGATGAATTTCTTCTTCGACGGTCGCCCGGACACTTCCGTCAGCAGGGCGCGCACTTCAGCTTCGAGCGAACGGTCATTATCCCGCGCGCGTTCTTTAAGTCGCGCGATGACATCATCGTCGAGATTGCGGACGTCGATGGTTCCGATGTCGGTTTTCCCTTTGGCTAGAAATCCCATATGCTAGCAAAACGCTGTCACCCAAAAATGCCGTGAACATACCACTGGGGCTGGTCGCCCGGGCTGTAGATGCCTGCCCTATAGACCCAGAAGCGGCGTCCCCGGCGATCTTCAACCCGGTAATAATCGCGAATGTTTTTCTGCACGGTGCCGGCTGTTGCGGGGATGTCTTTGTCACTTTCAGTGTCGGCATTGCTGCGTTCGGCTTCCAGCACACCGAGCCCGTCATTCCACCATTCGGGTGCGATACGTTCCGGGCCGTCCGCATGTTCGATGCGGAAAACCTGCTTGCGCCAGCGAAACATGACAGGGGGTTCGTCCGGCACTGGCGCAATGGCTTCTACCTCTTCCGGCCGGGGAAGGAGCCGGAGAGGCCGTCTACCGGGGAGGCAGCCGGATTGCCATGGGGCTGCCGGCACCGGACGGGCACGTGCCGTAACGGGGGTTGCCGTTACGGCACGTTCGGGGATGTGGCTTTCCTGTAACGTCATTTGTACGACGTTGCCGGGACCGAGCCGGTTACTGAGACGGTCCGCCAGCTCCGCAATGCCGGTGCTGTCTTCCTTGCCGGCCCGGTCAAGTGCGGTTTGCATAGGTAACAGCTTTTCCGTTGTCGAAGCTGTCAGCGTTATGGCGTCAATGCCAAAGGCGATCTCGAGGCGATCAAGCCTGGGTAGAAGAAGACGGACGAAATGGGCGGCGTCTCGGCTGGGCCGACTGGTACCGGCCCGGAGTCGGTCGATGTTCCCGTCGGGGCGATAGAAAGACAGCGCCAACTGGCGGGCGCCACGACCGTCGGTTTCCAGTATCGAGGCAAGCTCCGGCGCCAGTTTCCGGACTGCTTCTTCAAGGTCTTCCATGCGGCCGATGGGTTCCGGAAAGGTGGTGCGGACATGCCATGGATCGGCGGGAGAGAGCGGAGAGACCGGTTCGGGACGAAAACCCAGAGCCTGGTCAATCCGGTCGGCGACCTCGCTGCCAAAACGGTCGGCCACCGCTGCCCGCGGTAGTGGCATCAGATCGCCGATCCGGCGTAATCCGACCGCCCTCAGCCCCGCAACAGTCGATGGTGACAGACGCAGGCCGGCAACCGGCAAAGGCGCAAGGGCGTCTTGCAACCTGTTTGTGCGGATGATGACCCAGCGCCGGCGTTTGTATGACGTGTGACGGACAGAGGCCCAGGCGCCGCCGGGGGTATCGGCGACGGCAGCGTAGGAGGTGTATCCGATAGCGGACAGTCGGGTGGTGATCTCGCGCAAAAGGGCGTCTTCGCCGCCGAACAGATGGGCGCATCCGGTGATGTCTATCCAGATGGACCCTCCGCCGGCAAATTCTATGCCGGATCCGTCCTCATCCGGCGCTGTCCAGGGGCTGAACCGGTTGCACCAGTCGGCTAGACGATGCAGAGACAGGGTCTCTGCCGCCAGATCGGCTTCGCTGGTTTGCAGTTCAGGCAGGATGGCTTTTGCATCGGCAAGGGTCATGCCGGCGCGAATGCCGGAATTTCGGGCCAGGTCGTTGACGGCATAAAGAACCTGCTGGCCTCTGTTTTCGCGGACCAGCCCAAGGGGGCTATCCAGCCAGTCTTGCCGCAGACGGCACAGGCGGTCGGTTGCGAAATTCGGCAGCCAGAGAGAGATCACTCGTTTCATCTTTCCACTCCATCATCCAGTTGGTGGCAGTACCGCCGCGGCAACGGAACATTTCCGCCATCCACCGTACCGTCCCAAGGCCCGGCCGGGAGAAATTGTTGTCGTTCTCTTGTGCGGGGAAACTGCTGGTTTCCGGGGATTGCTCATGTGCAACGGCACTTAGCCGCCAGCGTGTAAGGGCGGCGCTGGGTGCAGGCTTCTCGGTTGCAGGGCGCAGGGACAGAGCCGTGACGCCATTGTTTTCGGCAGCAAGCTGCAGTCGTCGGCTGGCGGTCAGCGATATGTCCGTCAGTTCACCGATAACAACGGCAACTCGGCCGGACCACAGCCCTTCTTCCATGGCCCAAAGCGTATCCGCGTCACGCTGCGCCCGGACCAGGATCATTCGTTCCGGGTCTATGCCGAACTGCAGGAACGCCGGCCCGTACAGGGCGCCTGCATCAAGCGCCCAGGGCCGTTCACACCAGAGGATAGATCCGTTCCCAGTATTTTTGGTAAGCTTTCCGGCAAGTAGAGCACAAAAGGCCGTTCCGATGCCGGCATCGGCGGCAAACACTTCATGCAGCGCGCCGCAAATCAGACCGCCCCCGGGTAAATGCTGGTCGATATCATCGATGCCAAAGGGCAGAACTTGGCGGTTTGCCTCGGCCAGGGTGCCGCCGAAGCCTTCAAGCTTCCGAATATGGGTCTTCAGCCGTTCGAGACCTGCCGGAGTCCGCCCGTTTCCCCAGTTTTGAGGGGGAAGAGAGCGGTTCCTGGCGCTTTCGGAAGGCCTCGGCATCGGTCTTGTTCCATTGTGGGTGTAGAACAAATGTTCTTATTCTGTTCTTATTATGTTCTAGTTCGTATCTGTCCATGGGTCAAGCCCGATCTGCCTCCTTTGACCAGAATGCCGCCGGTCCGAAACAGCCATTGTCTTTATTCGCTTTCTTCCGATAAAAACGCTTTCGAAAGAAGGAGATTCCCTTGGCCACAGACGGGTCCAGCAATATCTCGGGTTTGCGTGGCCGTATTTACGGCCTGGTCGAAAACCCGGTTTTTCAGAAGGCCATCATGGCGCTGATCGTGATCAACGCTATTACTCTCGGGTTCGAAACATCGCCGACCGTGATGGCGGCTATCGGCCCGGAGCTACAGGTATTCGATCAAATCGTGATCTGGATATTCTGTGTTGAAATCGTTCTCCGTATCTATGCCCACGGGCTGAAATTCTTCCGAGATCCGTGGAGTATTTTCGATTTCATCGTCGTCGCCATTACGCTGACGCCGTCCAATGATTCGCTGGCGGTCCTCCGATCATTACGTGTACTCCGAGTGTTGCGCCTCGTGTCGGCGGTTCCACGCCTGCGGCGAATTGTTGCCGCGTTGTTGCATGCCGTGCCCGGGGTCGTCGCAATCGGCGTCCTGTTACTGCTGGTATTCTATGTTTTTGCCGTGATCAGCACGAAGCTGTTCGGATCGGCCTTCCCGGACTGGTTTGGCACAATTGGTGCGTCCATGTTCACCCTGTTCCAGATCATGACACTCGAAAGCTGGTCGATGGGAATCGTGCGTCCGGTGATGGAGGTCTATTCTTGGGGTTGGATCGTTTTCGTCGCATTTATCGTGCTGTCCAGTTTCACGGTTCTGAACCTGTTTATTGCGATCATCATCGATTCGATGCAGACCCTGCATGAAACCGAACAGACCCAAACTATCGAGGAAATGAGCGAGGTCGTCCAACAGGAACACCAGCACCGGTCGGAGGAGTTCTTAGAACTGCAGCGCGAAATTCAGACGCTGAAAAAACTGCTTGAGGAGCGAGCTACAAAGGCTGATTAGTTAAAGAACGGCAGCAGACCGTCGTACAACAGCCGTAATCCCAGGATGAACAAGATCGTATAGCTGACCCGCATGAACCATTTCTGGGAAATCATGTGGTTCACCTTCAACCCGATGAACATGCCGATCGGGGCAAGCGGCACCAAGATCAGCGATGCCGTGAGGTTGGCCGGCGTGAATAGACCGAGCCACCAATAGGGCAGTATCTTGGCGTAGTTGATGATGAAAAACAGGATGACGATGGTGCCCACGTGAATTCGCTTGTCCAAGCGCTGCGGCAGCAGATACATCGCGACAGGCGGTAAACCGGCATGAATGACGAAGCTGGTAAATCCGGCAAGCGTACCCAACCCGTATCCGATCGGGTCGGAAAATGTCCGCGCCGCCGCCTTTTCACCACCGGACCGGAAGAAATCGATGAAAAATGCAATGGCGATAAATCCGACCATCAGCCGGATGGCCTGATCGTCCATCCATTTGAAGGCGATCATCCCGACAAGGGTGCCGATCATGCAGCCTATACCGAGAACCTTCAGACTGCGCCTATGCCAGTGCCTGCGATAGGCGCGGACGCCGATCAGATCCATCACGCACAGGATTGGCAGCATGATGGCGACGGCGGTGACCGGCGATGAAACCTGAGCGAGGGCCAACACACCGATAAATCCCACACCGCCGCCGAAACCACCCTTTGAGAGACCGGACAGCAGAACAGCGATGATCGCGCATGCGGTGAACAGGGGGTCGTCCTGAAAAAGTTCCATATCTCTGCTTCAGGCGTTCCGGCCGTTCGACATTTCCGGCATGATGAATTGGAAGTAGATCAAGCGGCGTCGATCGTAAACGAACTGCCGATATCGATTCCCAGCGCCGTCTTCGCGTCGCCCTGGTTGACCGCGAATTCGACAAGTCCGGAGGAATTTTCGTACCAGAACGCCCCGCCTTCGGGTAGGTCCGAAAACGTACGTGAGCGCGTCAGTCGGTGGCCGTTAATGACCATTTCTGCGGTTTGCGGAATGTTCTTGGCGCGAAGGCCCGTCATCGCATTTCCGAAGGTGTCCAAATAGATGATCTCGTGCAGATCGTCTGGCCAATGGGGCCGCCGGGCTTCTTCCTCGGGTCTTTCTTCAGATGGCACGTCTTTCCCCTGTGCGAGCATCGCAGCAACGGGGGCGAACAGGTCGCGGCCGTGAAAACTGGCGGACAGGCTGTCCGGCTGCCAGGTGATCCGGCGGAAGGACCGCTCATTGGCGCGCCGCATGATGACTTCGAACAATCCGTTATCCGGGCCGACAAATCGCCTTCCGTCGGCTTCCACGATTGCCGGCGCCCTGCTTCCACCCACACCTGGGTCGACGACACATAGTAAGACCACATCGGTTGGAAATACGTCGATCAGGGATGATAGAAGATACGATGATGCCCGCGCCTGAAACATAGGGGCATCGTGCAGAAGATCGATAACGGGAACGCCTGGTGCATCCCGCACCAGAACGGCTTTTACTTGTCCCACATAGGGACCAACTTCGCCGAAGTCGGTAAATAGAACAATCATGAAATGATTATGCCGCGCCGCAACAGGCGTGGGCAAGGGCGCGACGGGGTATGACTAGGCGGCCGCCGGATGTCGGTCGTCTTCGCACATGACGCGGTTGCGGCCAAATTTCTCGGTTAGGTAAAGCGCCTTGTCCGCCCGGTCAACAATAACCGCAGCCGTTTCATCTAGAAAAACATACACGTTCATCCGATCCCCGTCAGACAGTTTGAGTTCTGCATTCCCCCGGAATTTGGGTTTTTTTGCTGCAGACTTATCATCGGTGTCATTTAGTAAAACATAGTTTTCGGCAATTAAGAGCCCGTAAAGATTTTCCGCTTCGAATCCGAAAAAAGATTCGTGGATTAGCTTGCTGTGGACTGAATCAGGCTATATCTTGCACTGCACCAAATAATGCTGCGTCGCAAAATATTGGGATGCTAAAACTCAGGAGTCTTCCCAAATCATGGCTCAACAGGTAACGCCTTCGGCTGTTGTTGCAACGATGGAAGAGCTGCACGGCTATTTCATCGAAGACCTTGATGTCGGCATGACGGACGTTTATGTCCGAACTGTCACAGAAACCGATATCGTGCAGTATTCTCAGATTTCCGGCGATGATAACCCCCTCCATGTGAACGAAGAATTCGCCAAGCAGACGGTTTTCAAGGGTCGTATTGCGCACGGCATGTTGACCTGTGGTTATATTTCGTCAGTGCTCGGGACTAAGCTTCCCGGGCCGGGGTGCGCCTATCTGAACCAGAACCTCAACTTTCGGGCTCCTGTTCGCATCGGCGATACGGTTCAGACCCGCGTCACCATCAAGGATATCGACCCGAATACCAACAAGGTCACCTGTGAAGCCGTATGTTCCATCGGCGAGAAAGTCGTCATCGACGGATCCGCGGCGCTCTGGGTGCCGAACCGGCGTAAGACAGACGAAAAAGCCGTCTAAGCAGCCTGCTTAGAATGGTTTGACTTGCTCTTCAGCGGTAGCTACCAAGACCGCCGCTATGCGAATTTTCAGACACGTTGCGGGCCTTCCCGAATTCGTCCGGGATACCTCTGTCGCCATCGGTAATTTTGACGGCGTTCATCTCGGCCATAAGGCCGTGATCGACGAGGCGGCGTCCCATGCGCGCAAACTGGGATCAACGCTGTCGATCATAACCTTCGATCCGCATCCTCGTCGGTTTTTCCGCCCTGATAATCCTCCGTTTCAGTTGACGCCGCTGCGAAGCAAAGTGCGTCGGTTCGAAGCCATCGGTGTAGAGAACCTGCTTGTTGTCCATTTCGATGCCGAAACATCGAAACTCGGCCACGAACAGTTTGTCGATACTTTCATCACTGGCGGATTTCACGCAAAACACGTAACTGTTGGCTATGATTTCGTATTCGGTTCGGGCCGGGGGGGAGATGTTGGTTACCTCCGTGCCCGCGCGGAGAAAGACGGGTTCGAACTTTCCGCGGTGGCGCCAGTAAAGGACGCAAGCGAGACGATTTATTCGTCAACCAACATCAGAAACTGCCTGATCGACGGGAATCCGCTGGGCGCCGCCCGGCTGCTCGGCCGTCCCTGGGAGATCGAAGGCCGGATTATCAAAGGCGATCAGCGGGGGCGGCAAATCGGTTTTCCGACCGCGAATGTATCGCTAGACGAATATGTGGAGCCCGCGCTAGGCGTTTACGCGGTGTGGGCCGGTGTCGAAGAAGGCGGCGAAACCAAGTGGTATATGGGGTGCGCCAATATCGGCCGCCGTCCAACCTTCGACAAAAATGAAGTGAACTGTGAAGTCTATATTTTCGATTTCGCGGACGACATTTATGATCGGTTGCTTCGGGTCGCGCTGGTCGAGTATATCCGGCCTGAAAAGAAGTTCGACGGGATTGCCCAGCTTCGCGAACAGATTGCGCTTGATTCACACGATGCGCGGGCTCTTCTGGAAAGCCTCGGGCCCAATGATTTCAGACGCGTACCGGACTAGGCGGCGTCAGGATACAGACGAATTATGACCACGGATTACAAATCAACCGTCTTTTTGCCAAAGACAGAGTTCGAAATGCGCGGCAAGCTGCCCCAGCGCGAACCGGATATCCTTGCCCACTGGGAAGGGATCGACCTGTATCAACGCCAGCGCGAGGCTTCCGAGGGCCGGGAGAAATTCATCCTGCATGACGGCCCGCCCTACGCCAACGGCAATCTGCATATCGGTCACGCCCTGAATAAAATACTGAAAGACGTAATCAACCGTTCACAGCAGATGTTGGGCAAGGACGCCAATTATGTCCCGGGCTGGGACTGCCACGGCCTGCCGATCGAGTGGAAGATCGAAGAAAAATACCGGTCTGAAGGCCGCGACAAGGATGAGGTGCCGATCGTTGAATTCCGCAAGGAATGCCGCGAATTCGCCGATCACTGGATCGATGCGCAGCGGGACGAATTCAAACGCCTTGGTGTCATCGGCGATTGGGAAAATCCTTACACCACAATGAATTTCGCGGCCGAGGCGCAGATCGCGCGCGAGTTGATGAAATTCATCGATAACGGACTACTCTATCAGGGATCGAAGCCGGTGATGTGGTCGGTCGTTGAGAAGACGGCGCTCGCGGAAGCCGAGGTCGAATATCACGAACATGAATCCGATACGATCTGGGCGAAATTTCCGGTCCAGGGCGCTGATGGCGATTTGGCTGGCTCCGCTATTGTCATCTGGACGACAACGCCCTGGACGATACCGGGCAACCGTGCCGTCTGTTTCTCATCCAGGATTTCCTATGGCCTTTATCAAGTGACCGACGCGCCGGAAGAAAACTGGGCCAAGGCCGGCGAAAGGCTGGTACTGGCGGATTCGCTGGCACAGCAGGTAATGGAATCGGCCCGAGTGACATCCTGGGACCGGGTGGCAGACGTTTCGGCGGACCAGTTGACCGGGATGGTGTGTGCACACCCGCTGAATAGAGACGAATACACGTTCGAAGTCCCGCTATTGGATGGAGATCACGTTACAGAGGAGGCAGGTACGGGCTTCGTTCATACCGCTCCGGGACACGGACGGGACGACTATGAAATCTGGACGGCCAACGGCAACGATCTGAAATCCCGCGGCGTCGATACCCGTATTCCCTATACAGTCGATGCAGACGGTTTCTTCACCGACGAAGCACCTGGGTTCGCGGGCAGGCGCGTCATCACCGAAAAAGGCAAGAAAGGTGACGCTAACCAGTCTGTGATTGATAAACTGGTAGCAAACGACGCGTTGATCGCGCGTGGACGGCTGAAACATCAGTACCCCCATTCCTGGCGGTCCAAAAAACCACTGATTTTCCGCAACACGCCGCAATGGTTCATTGCGATGGACGAGCCGTTCACAGATGACGGGAAAACGCTGCGAGAAGTCGCGCTCAATGCCATCGGCGATACCGATTTTTATCCAGCCGGGGGCCGAAACCGTCTGAACGGAATGATCGAAGGGCGTCCGGACTGGGTCATATCGCGTCAGCGCGCCTGGGGCGTCCCGATTACTGTGTTCGTTGAGAAAACGACTGGCGAAATCCTGAAAGACCATACGGTTCAGCAGCGCATCGTGGATGCGATCGCGCAAGAAGGCGCAGATGCCTGGTTCACATCTGATGCGTGCCGTTTTCTGGGCAATGATTATAACGCCGATGATTACCACCAGGTTTTTGATATCCTCGATGTTTGGTTCGATTCCGGATCGACTCATAGTTTCGTTCTGGAAGACAGAGACGACCTTATGTTGCCCGCGTCCCTTTATCTCGAAGGGTCGGATCAACATCGCGGCTGGTTCCATTCCAGCCTTCTGGAATCCTGCGGCACGCGGGAACAGGCACCCTATAGCGCGGTTCTCACTCATGGCTTCGTGCTGGCCGAAGACAAACAGAAAATGTCAAAATCCACCGGCAACATCGTTGCCCCGCAGGAAATCATCAAACAGTACGGCGCCGACATCCTGCGAATTTGGGTGGTCGCATCCGACTATTCCGAAGACCTGAAAATCGGTCCAGAGATCATCAAGCATCAGGCGGATGCCTACCGGCGCCTAAGGAATACGCTGAGGTACATCCTAGGCAATCTGGACGGCTTCGATGCGTCAGAGCGTATCGATCCTACCGAGATGCCCGAACTGGAACGCTGGGTTCTTCATCGACTGAAGGAGATGGACCAATTCATCCGGAAATGCATCGATGAATACGATTTCCACGCCATGTTCACGGCGCTTCACAATTTCTGTGCCGTCGATCTGTCGTCGTTTTATTTCGATATTCGCAAGGACGCGCTTTATTGCGACCGGCCAGACAGCATTCGCCGCCGCGCAGCACGGACCGTCCTGAACGAACTGTTTTCCTGTCTGACGGCCTGGCTGGCGCCGATAATTTGCTTTACGGCGGAAGAAGCCTGGCTCGCGCGGAAACCCGGTGATGATGAAAGTGTCCATTTAAGAACGTTCCCCGACGTTCCCGGGGCCTGGCGCAACGACGTACTTGCCGAAAAATGGGCAAAAATTCGCCGTGTCCGCCGGGTCATCACGGGTGCCTTAGAAATTGAACGCGCTGAAAAACGGATTGGGTCAAGCCTGCAGAGCTCGCCCGCTGTGTATCTGTCAGAAGAACTGACAGCGGCAGTCGAAGGAACTGATCTCGCGGAAATATCCATAACATCCACGATCAGTATTCAGGGTGGGGATGCTCCGGATGATGCCTTCTCGCTGGAAGACGTACCGGGCGTCGCTGTCATCCCCGAACTGGCGCCGGGCAACAAGTGCGAGCGCTGCTGGCAGGTCCTGCCGGAAGTCGGTTCCGCGCCCGGGGCGCCCGATATCTGCAACCGGTGCGTAGACGCGGTTGCCCATTTGCCGGAAGCGGCTGAATAGGCGGGCCGTTGCTCCGATTTGGCCTATTGTTGTCTGCGATTGTCGTCATCCTGGATCAGGTGACTAAGTACGGACTTGTCCATCACGTCATGTCGGCTCCACAGGTGATAGAGGTAACGCCGTTTTTTAATATTGTGATGGTCTGGAACCAGGGGGCGAGCTTCGGCCTTTTCAGCACAGGGTCTCCCTGGACACCTGTCGTTCTGGGCGGGATCGCGGTTCTTATTTCGATATTTCTTGTTGCCTGGCTCTCTAATACAGATTCTCGCTGGCTGGCTGCCGCCCTTGGACTTGTGATCGGGGGCGCGCTTGGAAATGCCGTTGACCGGGCGCTGTATGGCGCAGTTGCGGATTTTCTGGACTTCCACGCCTTCGGATTTCACTGGCCGTCTTTCAACGTTGCCGATATCGCAATAACTGCGGGTGTCGGCATGCTTTTGCTAGATGGCTTGATCGGAAAGCGACGCGATCATAAGTTAGACTAACAGTTATGTTTGCATGAGGTCCGGCCTAATGAAGAGCCTAAAATCTTCCCGTTTTGGTAAGCTGGGTGTCCTTTTCTCGGTAATTATCCTCGCCGGATGTGAGAACGCTCGCGAATCTATGGGGTTGGCGAAGCAGTCGCCCGATGAATTCGCCGTGGTCACCCGGGCGCCTCTCAGCATGCCGCCGGAATACGGCCTGCGCCCGCCCCGCCCGGGCGTTTTGCGCCCTCAGGAGGCCAAAGTCGAGGATTCTGCCCGAAACGAACTCATTCGAAGCACCGGCACCAAGCCCGTGTCGAGCCGCAATTCTGGCCGGTCCCCGGGGGAAACGGCACTGCTGGCAAAGGCCGGCGCAACGAATCCTGATCCCAGCATCCGGGGCGCCATCAACCGAGAATCCTCCATTCTTGCGACCGAAGATGACAGCTTCGCTGACCGGCTGATTTTCTGGCAGGGCAAACAGCCTCCCGGAGCAATCGTGGATGCCGCCGCCGAACAGAAACGGCTTAGGGAGAATGCCGGCCTGGGCGATGCGCCGACCAGGGGGCGTACACCTAAAATCGTTCGTAAGCCCAAGGGCTGGTTAGAAGGTATCTTTAACTAAGTAGCCTCATAGACGGTTGGTGATTACGACGTAGCTTTCATCGCCCCGACGTGTGACCGATGTCTGTTGTATAGTTGAGCGGGCGCTATAACCCCGCATGCTTTCGTCTGGCCACCGGAGTTTTTCTTGTTGTTTACATTTCCCGGAAAAATCTGCTTAAGCGCCTTGGCGCCGTTATTCGTGCTGTTGTTTGCAGGCTCGCCGGGGCAGTCCGCAGTGTTTTCTCCCAAAACATTCACGCTTGATAATGGCCTGAAAGTGGTTGTTATCGAAAATCACCGCGCGCCGATCGTCATGCAGATGCTATGGTACCGGGTCGGATCGGCTGATGAAGCGCCGGGTGAATCGGGGCTCGCCCATTTTCTGGAACATCTTCTGTTTAAGGGGACGAAAACAACGAAGCCGGGTGAATTCTCCCGGACGATCTCCCGGGTTGGCGGGCGGGACAACGCCTTTACGTCCTTCGATTATACGTCCTATTTCCAGCGTGTCGACGCGCATGACCTGGAGACGATCATGCGCCTAGAATCCGACCGGATGCACAATCTAGTCCTTAGCGACGATGTAGTTCTGCCGGAAAGAGATGTTGTTCTGGAAGAAAGGCGATCGCGAACGGATAACAGTCCAGCAGCCCAGTTGCGCGAGCAAATGCGCCGGGCGTTATATCTCAACCACCCCTATGGCCGCCCCGTCATCGGCTGGATGAGCGAGATCAGGCAACTCACGACCGAAAACGCGCTGGCGTTCTATCGTAAGTACTATGCGCCTAACAATGCGATGCTGATCATCGCGGGCGATGCTACGGTCCAACGCGTTCGGGTGCTCGCCGAAAAATATTATGGACCAATCCCCAGACGTGCCGTACCGAAACGGGTTCGTCCGAAGGAGCCGCCGCATAGGGCCGCACGGAGACTGGTGTTGCGAAATCAGCGGGTAAAACTTCCCTCGTGGTCGCGGTTCTATCTGGCGCCGTCCTACAGCGCAGGCGAAAAACAATATGCTTATCCGCTGGATATTTTGGCGCAGGTTCTCGGGGGCGGCTCCACCAGCCGTCTTTACCGTAGGCTGGTTGTTGAGCTTGGCATAGCATCGAGCGCCGGCGCCTGGTACAGCGGCAGCGGGTTGGACTACGGTGAGTTCGGCCTTTATGCCAGTCCCAAAGTGGGCGGAGATATCGAAGCGGTCGAAAAAGCCCTGCTATCCGAGGTCCGGGCTGCATTGAAGGCAGGCTTCAAGGCAGAGGATATCGAGCGCGCGAAAAAACTGATTTCCGCCCAGGCTATTTATGCCCGCGATGGGATACGGGCCGGACCGAATGCATTTGGATCAGCGTTTACCCAGGGACAGACAATAGACGAAGTGGAAAATTGGCCGGAACGCATTGCTGCGGTAACTCCGGAACAGGTAATGGCGGCAGCAAAGGCTGTGTTGAAGGTGGAAAATTCCGTAACAGGAATATTGCTGCCTCAGGAGGCGTCCGAATGATCGGACGCTCTGCAATCCTTATTGTCGGTGTCATGCTGGTTGCTGCCGCGCCAGTACAGGCATTCGAAATTCGCGAAGTGGTGTCGAAGAAAGGTATTGTCGCTTGGTTCGTCCATGATAAATCGGTGCCGTTGGTCACCCTTAGTTTCGTGTTTCGTGGCGCCGGATCGGCGACCGATTCCGACGGGAAAGAGGGCACGGGTGATATGGTGTCTTCATTGTTGGACGAAGGCGCGGGCGACATACATTCCGCAGATTTCCGAAGGGAATTAGAGGAGATAGCGGCCCGCTTGTCGTTCAGCGCCGGCAGGGATCATTTTTCGGGGCGGATGCAAACGCTGACGTCCGAGAAAGATACTGCCTTTCGCCTGTTGAAACTAGCGTTGACCAGCCCACGATTTGACGAAAAACCGGTGGAACGAATTCGATCGCGGATGTTGGCATCACTTCGCCGGCAGGCGGAGAACCCTAGACGCATATCCGGCAGGCTCTGGAACCGGATAGTATTCGAGGGTCATCCTTATTCCAAACCCGTTGCGGGCACCGAAGAAACGGTGCCGAAAATAAGCAGAACCGATCTGAAATCCTTCGTCAGGGATCGGTTTACCCGCAACCGTTTGCTTATTGGCATTGTAGGCGATATTGGTGAGGCTGAACTGGCAAGGCGTCTGGACGATGTCTTCGGCGGCCTTCCGGAAACCGGACCGGAGCTCGATATCCCGGAAATCGTGCCCGCGGGCGCCGGAAGAACCATCGTGGTAAAAAAGCCCATCCCGCAAAGCGTGGTCGTATTGGGTCAAAAGGGCATAAAGCGTGCTGATCCCGACTGGTATGCCGCGCTGCTTGTTACCCGGATATTTGGCGGCGGCGGGTTTAGTTCCAGGCTTTTCGAGGAAGTTCGGGAAAAAAGAGGGCTGGCCTATTCCGTATATGCCTATCTGAGCCCCATGGAGCGGTCGGCGATCATCGGTGGCGGCGTCGCGACCCAGAACGGCAGGGCGGCCGAATCCATAAGTGTGATTCGCGCGGAATGGCGAAAGCTGAGCGAGAAGGGCATTAATGACAAGGAACTGAAATATGCCAAGACGTATCTGAACGGATCTTTCTCCCTGCGTCTCGGTTCAAGCAGAGGGATCGCCAATCTACTGGTCGGCATACAGGTCTCCAAACTCGGGATGAACTACATCAAAAAACGGCCGTCGCTCATAAACGGGGTCACTTTGGCTCATGCAAATCGGGTCGCGCGCTGGCTTTACAATGCCGATGACCTGACCGTCGTTGTTGTCGGCGACCCGGACGGGGTTGTCTCCAGCCCCTGACCCGGTTGAGGATAGACCTTCGACTTATCCACAACCGGGTCAGCGGCAGGTATTCCAGCCTCTTTCCGATTCGCCGACACCATTTAAGGTGTCTGCGGGCGAAAATGAATGACCATTTCGTATTCTCAGAATATCGACGACTGCCTTGCCAGTGAAATAGGCGATGGTGGGCTGGAATCCCGGGATTTTCAGAAATACCAGGAAGCCGCGTCTAAGACCGCCAAGAAGGTATGCGACGCATATTGGGCGGGCAATCTGCCGTTCCTCGCTGTGCCCCATCGCACCGACGATCTTTCCAGGATGCGGGATGTCGCTGACCGATACGCCCGTGCATATTTGGACATCGTTATTCTGGGAACGGGTGCCTCCTCCCTGGGCGGCCGCACGCTCTGCAGTTTGCAGCAGACAACTGCTGGCCCCCGATTGCATTTCATGGACAACGTCGATCCTTCGACGTTCGCTTCGCTTATCAATGCGCTAGACTGGAATTCGACTGGAATCGTAGCCATATCCAAATCCGGTTCTACGGCTGAGACCCTTGCTCAGCTTGGGGTTCTGGTAGATGCACTGAGAATGAATGGCGCCGGTGACCGGTTGTCAGATTGTTTGGTCATTGTGACCGAACCCACAGCAAATCCGCTGGCGTCGGTCGCGGAGCGTGTCGGATGCGTCGTTCTCGATCATGATACCGATATTGGGGGGCGATATTCGGCTCTATCCATTACTGGCTTGTTGCCGGCGTTTATGGCGGGCCTTGATGTCGAGGCGATCCGCGCAGGCGCTGCGGCGGTGCTGGATGATTTTGTCGAAAACCATGACACCGCCGCCCCGACGATCGGTGCGGCGGTTTCGGTCGGGCTTAATCGTATGAGGGGCGTATCGGCAAGCGTTTTCATGCCCTATTGCGACCGGCTAAACAGTCTCGCGCTCTGGTACCGCCAGTTATGGGCGGAAAGCCTTGGGAAGAAAGGGGAAGGTACGTTGCCAGTACAGGCGACCGGAGCTACGGACCAGCACAGCCAGCTTCAACTCTATCTCGACGGGCCAGCCGACAAGATGTTCACCCTGTTGCTGATGGATACTGCTGGAAAGGGGCCGTCTATACCGGACGACTTTGCCGGTGTGGAGGGACTGTCCTATCTGAAAGGCAGGACCATCGGCGATTTGCTGTCTGCCGAAGGAAGGGCGACCCTAGAAACGCTTGCCAATAACGGGCGGCCAACACGCCTGATAGAGATCGCAGAGGTGAACGAGATTTCCGTAGGCGCTCTGATGATGCATTTCATGCTGGAAACCGTCATTGCGGCGGGCATGCTTGGGGTAGACCCTTATGACCAGCCTGCCGTAGAGGAAGGCAAAGCTCTAACCCGCGAATTCCTGCGAGGAGGGCGGGGACAATGAAGCTGCGCAAACTGCCCGGGACAGTGATAAACCGCATCGCCGCAGGCGAGGTGATCGAGCGCCCGGCGGCCGCGGTGAAGGAATTGGTCGAGAACGCCATCGATGCCGGCGCACGGCATATCGATGTTGTCCTTGAAGAGGGCGGAAAGGTTCTGATTTCGGTATCCGACGATGGTTGCGGTATGTCGGCTGAAGAAATCTCTCTGGCGGTTGAACGGCATGCCACGTCCAAACTGCCGGATGACGATTTGATCGATATCCGGACGCTCGGTTTTCGGGGCGAGGCG
>CAJWUK010000020.1 GCA_913047365.1 uncultured Alphaproteobacteria bacterium
GTGCTCGACGCCGACACGCTGGTCGCGGTCGATGGTCGCATCGCCGCCTTCGGTAATCAAAAGGACGTCGATACCGAAGGAGCCAATGTCACCATCGACGCACACGGGACAACACTGTGTCCCGGCCTGATCGACAGCCATGTCCATCCCGTGTTCGGCGACTGGACGCCGCGGCAGAGCCAGCTCAACTGGATCGATTCCTCCATGCATGGCGGCGTCACCACCATGATATCGGCGGGCGAAGTTCATCTTCCGGGACGTCCGAAGGATCCGAAGGGGGTGGTCGCGCTGGGCATCACCGCGCAGCGCTGTTTTTCCGCGTTTCCTCCAGGCGGCGTAAAAGTCCATGCCGGCGCGCCGATCCTCGAAAAAGGCATGGTCGAGGAAGATTTTAAGGAAATGAGCGAGGCCGGCGTGAAGCTGCTGGGCGAAATCGGCCTCGGTGGTGTAAAGGCCGGCGATGAAGCCAAGAAGATGGTCGACTGGGCGCGCAAATACGGCATCCAGTCCACGATCCATACCGGCGGTCCGTCCATTCCCGGTTCCGGCCTGATAGACAAGGATGTCGTTCTTGAAGCGGGTGCCGACATCATCGGCCATATCAATGGCGGGCATACGTCGCTCCCGCTCGATCAGATTCGGTGCCTTTGTGAGGAATGCGGCGCGGGAATCGAGATCGTCCACAACGGCAACGAGAAAGCAGCGCTGTTTGCGCTCCGCACGGCTTTCGAACTGAACCAGTCGGAACGGGTCATTCTCGGCACCGACGGACCCGCTGGATCAGGGGTTCAGCCGCTGGGTATCCTACGCATGGTCTCCATGCTGTCGTCGCTCGGCGATATTCCCGCGGAAACTGCGTTTTGCTTCGCCACCGGAAACACCGCGCGCATGCGCGATCTCGATTGCGGTCTGATCGAAGAAGGCCGCGCCGCTGATTTCGTGTTCCTGGACCGCGCGCAGCACACCGCCGGCAAAGACCTGCTGGAAAGCGTTCAGATGGGAGATATCCCCGGCGTCGGAATGGTCGTCATCGACGGCCAGGTAGCGTCTGGCCGCAGCCGCAATACGCCCCCCGCGGAAACGATCCCCGAAGTGGTTTAAACCCGCTTCCTACGCCGGCGGGTCGCGACCGCCTAGCGAAGTCCGTCTTCGCCAACCATTTCATCTGTCGTCAGTCCGCCGACACGCGGGAAAGGGCGGCCGGAATCGGTTACGGAAATAGCCACCAGAATCTCATTCGCCCGCGGCGCATCGGCCAGGCGAACTTCCATACCGTCGAAATGGCTGCGGACATAAGCCGCGTCCTTGTGACCGAGCGGTACATCGATCGGCGTGCCCGGCCCGCCCAGTTTCTTGACCGACGGCACCAGGGCGGCGCCCTTCTCCACTTCCTTTCGCAGCGGCGCGCCGAGTTTGGGATGGAGGATTGCGGCGGCGTGTTCCCATTCGCCGTTCTCGCCGACAATGGCGGCCTTTCCAAAGCTTTGGGCCTCTTCCGGTTTAATTCCCAACGCATCTACACACATCTTGCCCAGCATTTCACCGAGCTCCGCGCCAATATCCATTAACAAGGTGAGATCGTCTTCGTATCTATTGGCAAAGGGGTTTTCGATCACGGCCAGCGCCGCCGCCTTGCGCGTCGGCGGAACAACCGGCTTACCGATGTCCTGGCGTGTTTCTTCAACAATGACGGATGTCTTGCGGATATTGGCTTGCATGGCCCGCTCCCTAGGTCTCTTAGTTTATTTGTTTACAAATGAGGTTCGTGCCCAAACATAGCGATGTCAAGATTGCGCAGCACTGGCTCTCTGTTAAATTGCCGCCATATCACCCGAATAGAGAGCCTTCGATATGCCCGACGACGCCGTTCTGGACACACTTAAATTTGGTATCGGCCAGCCCGTTCTGAGAACGGAAGATCCAAAGCTGCTGACGGGCCGCGGCGAATACACCGACGATTACAACGCGGACGGCCAGGCTTATGCCACGTTCCTGCGCTCGCCCGTCGCCCACGGCAATATCTCGGCGCTGATAACCGACGCGGCCGCAGCCGCGCCCGGAGTGATTGCGGTCTATACCGGCGAAGATCTGCGCGCAGCCGGCATCAAAGACATCCCATGCCCGATCTCGGTCAAAAGCCGGGACGGTTCGGATGCCGTCGTACCTGAGCGCCCGTCGCTTGCCGTGGGACAGGTTAAGCACGTGGGGGATCCCGTCGCAGCGGTAATCGCAGAAACTGCCGCCCAGGCACGCGAAGCCGCCGACCTGATTGAGCTTGATATCGATATACTCCCGTCCGTCGCTGATCCGGTAGAAGCGGAAAAAGATGGCGCGCCGCAGGTGTGGGAACAGGCAAAGGGAAACACATGCCTCGATTTCCATTGGGGCGATGAAGACGCTGTTCAAAAAGCCTTCGCCGATGCCGATCATGTTACCCGCGTCACCCTGACCAACACACGGGTCATCGTAAGCGCGATGGAACCGCGTGCGACGGTTGCCGAATACAACCCGGAATTCGAGAAATTCACACTTCACGTGGGCACGCAGGGCGTCGCCGGATACCGGGGCGCCATGTCCAACATGATCGGCATCGACCCGGACAAGATGCGCATAATCTCGAAGGAAGTCGGTGGCTCCTTCGGCATGAAAGGAAGCGCCTTCAACGAGGCCATCGTCGTCCTGCATGCCGCCCGCGATCTCGGACGTCCGGTGAAATGGACGGCGGACCGGTCCGAAAGTTTCCTGTCCGACCACCATGGCCGCGCCATGACGTTCGAGCTCGGCCTCGCGCTGGACAAGGATGGCAATTTCCTCGCGCTGCGCGTAGATGGTGTCGGCGACATGGGCGCCTACCTGACCGCCATGGGCCCCTGGCCCGCCACTATGGTGACGAGCCGCAATATCATTAGCGTCTATAAGACCCCGGCCATTTCCTACAACGCGAAGTGCATCTTCACCAACACAGTGCCGACAGGTCCCTACCGAGGGGCCGGCAGACCTGAATCCAAGTTTTTCCTGGAACGCCTGATTGACAAGGCGGCAGATGAAACGGGTATCGACCGGATCGAGCTTCGCCGCCGCAACCTAATCAGCCCCGACATGCTGCCCCACGTAACGCCCGTCGATCTGACGTACGATTCCGGCGAATTCGAAACCATCATGGATATTTGCTTAGACCGTGCAGATTACACCGCCTACGCCGACCGCAAGGCCGCGTCTGAAGCCTCGGGTAAAATCCGTGGCATCGGTGTTGCGCCTTATCTGGAAACAACGGCCGGTCCCGGGACAGAACTGGCCGATATCCGTTTCGAACCTGATGGCACGGTAACGCTGGTTACCGGCAACAAGGATTTCGGCATGGGGCACTCCACGCCTTTCGCCCAGGTGTTGTCGGCACAGCTCGGCATTCCGTTCGAAGCGATCAACCTGGTGCAGTACGATTCCGATGAGATGAGCCCCGGCGCTGGCGGATCCGGCGGGTCGCGGTCAATGATCGCCGCCAGCGGCGCCATCATCGAATGCGCAGAAACCATCGTCGAAAACGGCAAAAATTTGGCTGGTCATGTGCTGGAAGCCGCTATAGAGGATATCGACTTCGCGGACGGCGTGTTCACGGTGGTGGGTACGGACCGCACCGTCGGCATCATGGAACTTGCCGACAAGGCCCGCGAGCTGGGTGGGGCCGCTGGTATGCCGGAGGAGTTATCCCACAAGGTCAGCCACAACACGGCGCCGATCAGCTTCCCCAATGGCTGCCACATCGCCGAGGTGGAAATCGATCCCGACACCGGCGTGGCTACCATTGACCGCTACACAGTGGTTGACGATTTCGGCGTAGTTGTAAATCCGTTGATCGTCGAGGGACAGGTCCATGGCGGCATCGTCCAGGGCATCGGCCAGGTGCTGCACGAAGACGCCATCTATGACGATAACGGTCAGCTGGTCACAGGCACCTATCTGGATTACCAACTTCCCCGCGCCGATGACATCGCGCCTATCGATTTCACGACCCATACGGTGCCGTGCAAAACCAACCCGCTCGGCGTAAAGGGCTGCGGCGAGGCGGGCAATGGCGGCTCCTACCCCGTGATCTACAACGCGATCATGGACGCACTAGATGGCAATGGCGGCGAAGAGTTGGGCATTCCCGCGACACCACACCGCATCTGGCAGGCGCTGAACCAGCGATAGCGTACATCAACCCTCCCCGTTGATTATGCCGTTTTAGCTTGAAACTAAGCCGCTGCCCTAGGGTGAAGCAAATTTCCTGCAAAATACACCTAGGGGATGCGGACCGTATGGAACTGTTGGAAATTATTTCCGTACGGGTGATCTGACCTTGGGATGGGCATTCGTTCCGTTTTCGTCGTACTCGGCGTGTTTTTCACGACATTAAGTGGTTTTGCTCAATCCCCTTATTTCGGGCACATCTTCCCTGTTCTGCCGAGCAAAAATCAGTCGGCCAACCCCGATACCATCGATGCCCGTGAGGCCTTGTTGTTGTCTGTCAACGGGGGTTTAGATGGCAGAAACATACCGGCGTCGCGGTCGCTATTACGCTGTTCGGAACTGGCGGAAACAAGGACTAGAATTCTCTGCCCAAACAAAAGAAGGGGGCGCCTCCGAGCGCCCCCTTTTAAATTGTGGACTATCCAGCTTATCGCAGCCCATCCTCGCCAACCACGTCTTCGTCCTTCAGCCCGCCCGACCGCGAATAAATCCGCGGCGCATTGGACATGGATTGAATCCAGACGATTTCATTCGCACGCGGAGCGTCGTTGATCGAACAAACGACAGTATCGAAATGCGACCGAACATATGCCGCATTCGCGTGGGCAATCGGCACGTCAATCGTGCAGCCGGGCCCGCCTACCTTCTTGGTAGAGGGCACGATCGCAGCCGATTTATCCATTAGCTGGCGCATGCCGTATCCGCCCGGCTCGTGCCACAGTGCGGCGTGTTCCAGTTCGCCGTTTTCCCCAACGATCGCAGCCTTGCCATAGGCCACAATGGCATCCGCGCCGCCCATAACGGCCATCAGTTTCTTGGACATTTCGATACCCATCGGTTTCAACTGTTCCATAAGGGGCAAGATGTCTTCGACGTAATGTCCCGCATAAGGATTATGGGTTATTGCGGCGATGTAACCTTTAAGCTGCGGCACGTCTGCCGGCGGGCCGAATTCATGTAACACCTCTTCGACGTGCATAACGAACTTCCTGACCTTAACAAGGTCCCCGAAGTCGCCACCAGCGGTGGTTTCAACTGCAATTCTTCCGTCATCCATTAGCTTTTTCCTTCACCGCGTTAAGTTTAAAAATCCTGTCTCTTTAAAAAGTCGATTATCGTCGAACATTACGTTATCGCTGGCGGTTTGCAATCTCCGCAGACTTTCGTTGCAGGCTGGAAACAAGCGTTGCGCAGGTGCCAGTTCACGGCGTCGAAGACAGTTCCAGCGGTCCTCCCTGCCTATTCAGAAATTCTCGCGTAATGAACAGCCCGAGAAGTGGCGCTTCAATAGTTTGAAATCGCATCTGGTGGAGCACAAATTCAATTTACGCCTGTCTTACCAGATTGCTTCGCGGCCGCAGCCGGGAAAATCTGTTGGGCATTACGGCCCAACGACGCGCACGTCTCCTTTTAGCGCCATAAACGCGGAATGGATCAAGCCTGATGCCCTCATCTCCCCGGCCGCCACTTGCCCGTTATCTAGCGCTTCTTCAATCGTGGCCGGATCGATATCGCCAACCCCGACCGTCACCAACCGATCTCCCAGATCGGTGTTATCATCAACCTCTGACGCAGGGGCACGATCCACGGCCGGATGCTCGGCATTGACCGAATTGGCAATTAATGTTGCCGCCACGTCCGCCGCAGCGGCTGTAGGCGCCAGCACCGTGACTGCATCCGCAATTCCGAAAGACCAGCTCCGCCCGCGCCACCCGCTTGTTGCAACCCCACGCACGGGCTGATCGAATTTGAATTCCGCCGTACCATCGATTGCAGGCCGGTCCAGTTCATTGACGATGCCAAGGCTCAAACTTTCTCCCTCGGTAAGATGGATCGCAATATCGCCGGAATTGTTGATATAGGCCTTCGCGATTTCCCTTCCGTCGGTCAGAGCCGACATCGTCTCATCAGCCACAGCGCCCGCCACAGCGGCCATGGGAGTAACGAACGCCTTCCTATGGGGCCAGACCGCCTCCATCATTTTGCAGGCGATAGGGCCATCCGGTTGCCATCGCGGCTCGGTGACAGGTGACCTCAGGTTCCCCAGTTCGCCGGCCAATTCTTCGAGAACCGAACCGAACCTGTCCGCCGCCTGCCCATAGGCGGCACCGACTTCCTCCCGGCCGCCGAAAGCTTCTATCACCAGATCGATGGGGCCATGCTGCAAATGCAACCGCCGTCCGTCAGGCAATAACTTGATCTGCGGACCGTCCATGACGGTTGGGCGCCTTAGGTGTCTTCCAGCGCCATCCGTTCTGTCAGCGGCCAGGGATTGTTTCCGGCCCATGGCATCGGCTCCACCCCGTGAAGCCCGCCTTCTTTCAACACCTCGTCAAGCGGTTTGACGTGATCCTGATACCCGCCGAGGGCTTCGTATTCACCCCGTGACATGGTGAATTCGATAGGCGCGACTAGTGCTGGTGTCGGCACATATCCGAAAGAATTGTCGGGCATCCGTAACACGTCGACCATTACGGTAATGCCCCCACCCGGCCAGACATAGACCGGCGCACCGCCACAGGTAACCCGGGTGCGTAGTTCTCTCACCGAACGGGTCAGCAGAACCGGATTAACCGTCACGCCCGCGCGCAACGACCCGCCTGCTCCACCCATAAACATCACCGTGCTCAATGCCGGTTCGCAGTTTTCGCCGATACGATCAACCGAAATCTCCAGATCAGCCGGCATATCCGCTAGTACGGGATTCAAATCATCGTCGAGTACGAAATAGGCCTGATCCTCACCAGTGGTGCTGACCATCAGGAGGCGTAGTCCGGGCCACGCAGTTTCCGGATCGATCTTTTCAATAATAGACAGCGGTTCGGTAATATCGGTCCCACCCCACCCACCGCCAGGTTCGGCAACTTGAAAATAACGCCCGGGTGTCGACCGACGACCACGCACGCGAATTCCCGCGGGTGGCATGTCCAGAAACTTGCCGGATTGATGCTCTGTCAGCACGCCGGTGATGTGATCGTCAACAACAATCACCTCGTCCGCGTGGCCATGCCATTGCGGCGCGAATATGCCAATGGTCGCGGAGCCGCAGCCCACGCGCATACGTTCTTCCTGGTCGCCATCGATAATCGGCGGCTTCCCTGCCTGTACGGTTAACGTTGCACCGCCATCGACCGTCATTTCGACGGCTTCCTTGTTGCACAGTTTTAGCATCGCCTGGCAGGTGGCGTTGCCTTCTTTCTTGGTGCCGCCCGTTAGATGACGAACGCCACCGAGCGCCAGCATCTGGGAGCCGTACTCCGCCGTTGTAACGTGGCCGATCTGTTCACCTTTCACGCGGATCGGCGCGGGTTCCGGGCCGATATAACGGTCTGTATCGATCTTCACCTTTACGCCGCAATAGCTGAACACGCCTTCTGACACGACGGTCACCATATCGACGCCCTGATGATCGGATGAGACGATGAACGGTGCCGGCTTGTAATCAGGATAAGTCGTCGTCGCGCCGATCCCGGTGACAAACGTTGGCGACTGGAAGTTCAGTGATCCGTCCCAATCTGTCTGATCTGGCAGGAAAGGTACAAGGTCACCGTTTTCTTTAGATATCTGCTGAGTGACGACCAAAGGGTCCGTCCGCGTCAGCTTTCCTTCAAAGTTGGCATACCGGCTGCATGCGCCGGATTTGCCCTCGCGAATGCGGCACAGAACGGGACACGCATCGCAGGTGATCACGTCTGTTTCTGCTGTTTTTGTGTCGCTCATTTGCCTTCTCCTTTGTGGGCGAGGAGCGCCGCGCGGACACGGTCGGGGGTCGCGGGAGCCTGTTTCATATGCACGCCCGTTGCATGATAGATCGCGCCAAAAATGGCCGGCGGCGTAGGGATCAGTGCCGGTTCCCCGATGCCTTTTGCCCCGTATGGGCCGGTCGGTTCAGGATCCTCTATCAGATAAACGTCGATCGGCGGCACGTCACCGAAGGTGGGGATCAAGTAGTCGTGCAGGTTCTCCGTCAGCCCGGGGATATATTCTTCCATCAGCGCAAGTCCCAGTCCCTGCGCAACGCCGCCATGGATCTGGCCTTCCACTTGCATCGGATTGATTGCCGCACCGACATCGTGCGCCGCCCAAACGTGCATAACTTTTACCGTGCCAAGTTCGGTATCGACCTCCACTTCCGCGACCTGAGCGCCGAAGCCATATGTCCCGTAGGGATTGCCCTGCCCCATGTCGTCCAGCGGCGATGCCGGCGGGTCGAACGTGGCTTCGCCCAGCATCACATTGCCTTCGTGCTTGTCAGCGGGCAGGTCGGACAGGTTAATTTCACTGATATTGTCTCCATCGCGGACGATCACTCTCCCGTTGCCGAATTCCAACGTGGCGTCGTTTCCGGCATTGGTCATGCGCAGTATTTGGCCGCGTAGGTCGAGACCGGCTTCCATTGCTGCCCGGCCGGAAACATAGGCCTGCCGCGACGCGGAGCTTTTGCCCGCGTCTTCCGTCAAATCTGTGTCACCCCAAACAAGTTGAACGTCTTCCATCCGAACACCCAATGCATCGGCAGCAACCTGCACCATCGTGGTGTTCGTGCCCTGGCCAATATCCTGCGCGCCGGAATACAGCGTGACGGTGCCATCTGCGGCAACGCCGATCTGCATGGTCGACGGATTTGACAACGAGGTATTGCCGCAGCCGTACCACATGCACCCTACGCCAACACCGCGGCGCTTCATGCCATCGTTTGCGGCATTGAACTTATCTGCAGCGGCCCGGGCTTTTTTCCAGGGATCACGCAGCGCTTCTAGGCATTGGTCGAGGCCTGCAGAATAATCTAGCACCTGGCCCGTAGCCGTTGCTTGACCCTTCCGGATAGCGTTGCGGAGCCGGAATTCCAGCGGGTCCATCTTGATAGCTTCAGCCATCCGGTCCATCAGGTTGTCGTGCGCGATCGCCGCCTGCGGAATACCGAATCCGCGAAACGCGCCGGCTGGCGTGCCATTGGTGAACACCGCTCGGGTTTTGGCCTCCACATGCGGCACGAAGTACGGACCCGTCGCATGCACCGGCACCCGGTCTTTTACCGTCAGTCCCCAGGACACATAGGCGCCAGTATCAAAATCCCCGGTCAGCTCGTAGGCAACCAGGTCGCCTTCCTTTGTACACCCGTACCGTGCATTAATCCGAGACGGGTGGCGCTTGGTCGATGCAGCCATGGATTCGATCCGGTTCCAGGTGCAGCGGACCGGCCGGTCCAGGATCCAGGCCGCGATGCCAATCAGCGGATGAACGCCGAGATCCAGCTTGCCGCCGAACCCGCCGCCGCACGCTGTCGGGATGATGCGGACGGCTTCGTTCGGAATCCCCATGATCGCGGCGACTTCGTCGCGGTCCATATAAGGCGCCTGGGTGGAGACCGTCATCTCTAGCCGATCGCCGATGCGCCGCGCCCAGCCGGCCTCTGGCTCGATATACGCGTGTTCGACGAACCCGGTCTGATAGGAATCCTCAATCACCACGTCAGCCGTTTCCATTGCCGAGGCAGCCTCGCCTTTTTTAACATAGCCCTGGGCAAGGATATTGCCCGGATGGGTGTCGTGAATTTGATGAGCATCTTCCGCGAGCGCGGCTTCGAAACCGTAAATATCGGGACGGGGCAAATAGTCGATCGGCACCTCTTCGTCGCGAATTCCATAAACGCTGGTATGGTCGCCCACTAGCGCTACAACGGTCTCACCCTTGAAACGTATTTCGCCATCCGCGATGGCGGGTTGGTCATTTACATCGGGGTAGACGCCATAGCCGTTTCGACCAGGCACATCATTGGCGGTCAACACCTTTACGAGCCCTGGCCATTTCGAATGCAGTTCCGAAAAATCGCCAACCGTGAATGACGCGTTCGCATGCGGCGAGCGGACTGCCCGAACCCACAACGCATCTTCCGGCGCTTGATCAGCACCATAAAGTTCCGCGCCGTCGACTTTCTGAATGCCGTCAGTCTTCAATACGCGCGCGCCCATGGCGCCGCCGGCGTCGGGGTTGGAGAAGTCGATATCGTTCGGCTCAACCACATGCTTGACCGCATCAACGATGCTGCGATACCCGGTGCATCGGCACAGCACGCCACCCATGGCATCGAGGATCTGGTCCTCGGTGGGCTTTTTGTTGTGTTTGAACAGATCGGCGGCCGCCATCAGCATGCCCGGCGTGCAGATGCCACACTGGGCCGCGCCGTATTCGTGGAAAGCCTGCTGCAGATCACTCAGCCGGCCGTCATCGGTGGCAAGACCCTCAACCGTGGTGACCGAGCGGTCCGCGGCTTGGGCGACAGGGACGAGGCATGAACATACCTGCTCGCCATCCAGCAGCACTGTGCAGGCACCGCAATCGCCGGCATCGCAGCCGACCTTTGTGCCGGTAAAGCCGAGATCGTCACGTAGCACGTGCGCAAGGCGCCTAACGGGTTCCGCATCAGTGGAAACGGTCTTACCGTTGAGGAAAAACGAGATCGACATAGCTACTCCGTCAGTTCCGCAAAAGTGCGGCGCACAAGGGTCAGCGCGGCATCGAGCCGGTAATCGGCGGTCCCGCGCACATCGCCAATGGGGCTGAGAGGACTGAGATGGTCTGCGGTCACGAGTTCGGCCAGCGTGGCATTCGCGGGCTTGCCCCGAACGGCAGCTTCCAGATCAGATAGACGCCGGGCGACTTCGGAGCAGGAGCCCACAGCGACCCGACAGTCGGCAACGGTACCGTCATCCGCAGTTTCAAGAATCGTAGACACCATGACGATGGAAATCACCAGATATCTGCGCGCACCCAGCTTTAGGAAGGCACTCTGCGCCACCTCTCCGCATTTCGGTATCACGAGACCGAGGACCATTTCGTCGTCGTTCCGCGCCGTCTTTCGGTTACCGAGAACGAAATCACCGATAGGCAAGTCCCGTTCGCCGGATAAGGATGCCAGACGGACCGACGCATCAAGCGCAAACAGGCTCGGCACCCCATCGGCAGCCGGAGAGGCGTTACATACATTGCCGACGATGGTGCCAGCATTTTGTATCTGCACCCCACCCACTTCGCGGGCTGCCTGCTTCATCGACCGGAACCAATCCGGCAATTCGGAACGGATCAGATCGGTCCACGTCGCAGTGGCGCCAATTAAATAATGGTCGCTCCGCTCCTCAATCTCCCTCAGGCCGGAAATCGCAGTGACATCCACGACGTCTTCATCGGTCGGCTTTCCAACCCGAGCGGGATAGAAATCGGTTCCCCCGGCGACGATGGTTTTCCCGCCTTCCGCCAGTGCGGCAAGAGCTTTATCCAGCTCAGTTGGTCTCAGATAGGATGACATGGCGCCTCGTCTGTTTCCCGTTATCACGGGATTGTTTGTGTACATACAATTATTCTTCCGGGTAGGCCGGGTGTCAAGCGGGTCTATCAAAACTTATTGTCACCCTCGGGCTGGGCTAAAGGGCCCACGAGCAAGGACCAACTAGGATCCTCGGCCGAGGGCGGGAAGCAAATGCGGATCCAGTGCAAACATGATTTGACACAACGAACGTCCCCTCCACGTAAATGACGCGAAGGGAGACCGGCGTTCGCGATCAAATCAATTTGGGGGTGAAAGAGTCGCGGGACATGTTATAGAATGCCGCAACTGTCACGGAAGCGTTAGGTTTTCTGCAAGAGAAACAAGGCGTCGCGGACAGCTTGACGGGGAACGAACGTCCACTTAATTACGTTTGTACACATATAAATAATCTGGACAGGATCCATGGCCACAAATGTCGCCACCTCCGATGGTGGGGAGCGCAAAGCACTAGACTCGGTTGTAATCCGATTTGCCGGCGATTCCGGCGACGGCATGCAATTGACCGGTACTCAGTTTACGCAGTCGACCGCCCTGATGGGCAACGACCTGGCGACCTTCCCCGACTTCCCGGCGGAGATCCGCGCACCGGCCGGCACGACGTTCGGGGTTTCTGCGTTCCAGATCAACTTCGCATCCTACGACATTCAGACGCCGGGCGACGATCCGGACGTGTTGGTCGCAATGAACCCGGCGGCCCTAAAAGTGCACCTGAAGGATGTGCCCAAGGGTGGTACGGTGATTCTTAATACGGATGCTTTTTCGGACCGCAACATCGCGCGCGCGGGGTACGAGGAAAATCCGCTGGAAGACGGCACGCTGGACAATTACATCGTCATCGCCATCGAAATTAACAAGCTGACAAACGCCGCCGTCGAAGACTGCGACGTGACGTCGAAAGAAGCCACACGCTGCAAGAACTTTTGGGCGCTTGGGCTAATGTGCTGGATGTACAACCGCGACCGCCAGCCAACCGTCGACTGGGTTAACCAGCGCTTCGCCAAGCTGCCCAACATCGCCGCCGCCAATATCGCGGCGCTGAACGCGGGGCACGCCTATGGCGAAACTGTAGAACTGCCGTCCGGCGCCGAAGCCTATGTTGTACCGAGGGCGGACGTACAGCCCGGCACCTATCGCGCCGTTACCGGCACCGAAGCCGTAGCCTGGGGCCTGGTCGCAGGCGCCAGGAAGGCAAACCTGAACCTCTTCTTGGGATCCTACCCGATCACGCCGGCCTCGGCCCTGCTGCACACACTGACCAACCTGAAACACTACGGCGTCACCACCTTTCAGGCGGAAGACGAAATAGCCGCGGTTTGTTCGGCCATCGGCGCTGCCTATACTGGTGCGCTGGGTGTCACCTCGTCCTCAGGTCCGGGCATTGCGCTGAAGACCGAGGCCATCGGCCTTGCCCTCGTCACGGAATTACCGCTGGTTGTGGTCAACGTCCAGCGCGGCGGACCATCCACCGGCCTACCAACAAAGACCGAACAGTCGGATTTGTTCCAGGCGGTCTATGGCCGGAACGCGGACACGCCGCTGCCGGTCGTCGCCTCCCGCACGGCAGGCGACTGCTTCGAAACCGCAATCGAAGCGGTGCGCATCGCCACAAAATATATGACGCCGGTCATCCTGCTGACCGACGGTTTCCTCGCCAATTCAGCAGAACCGTGGGAAATTCCGGATGCAGATGCGATCCCCGACTTCCCGGTCGAATTCCGCACTGACCCCGAAGGGTTCCACCCCTATCTGCGCGACGAAACCACGCTGGCGCGTAACTGGGCGGTTCCTGGAACGCCGGGACTGATGCACCGCATTGGCGGCATCGAAAAGGATTACGATTCCGGCCACATTTCCTATGACAGCGACAACCATCATCGGATGACCAAAGTTCGCGCAGCAAAGATCGACGGCATCGCCAACGACATCCCGGAACAGGACGTCGCTATCGGCGATACCACAGGCAAGCTGGCGGTTCTCGGTTGGGGATCAACCTTCGGGGCAGTCAACCAGGCGGTCGGCCGCTGCGTGAAGGAAGGGCTAAGCGTGTCGCACATTCACCTTCGCCACATTCATCCCTTCCCGCTGAACCTGGGCGAATTATTATCTGGCTTTGATAAGGTGATGGTGCCGGAAATGAACAACGGTCAGCTGGTTCACCTGATCCGCGACAAGTTCCTTGTGGACGCGGAAAGCATTACCCAGATCACGGGTCAGCCCTTCAAGGTGTCGACCCTGGAACGCGAGATCCGCTCGCGGGTGGAAGGATAATCCGATGAATGTAGAAACCCCCGTCGAAGCGCTAAAGCCCAACGACTACGCCTCGGACCAGGAAGTCCGCTGGTGCCCTGGCTGCGGCGATTACGCTATCATCAAGGGCGTCCACCGCACGTTGGCTGAAATGCAGATTCCGCTAGAAAAACTGGTCTTTTTCTCGGGCATCGGGTGCGCAGCACGGTTCCCCTACTACATGGCTTCATACGGCTTCCACACCATTCATGGTCGCGCGCCGGCACTCGCCACCGGTGCGAAGCTGGCGAATCCGGACCTCGACATCTGGATCGTCATGGGCGACGGTGATGCGCTGTCTATCGGCGGCAACCATACGATGCACGCCATCCGCCGCAACGTCGATCTCAATATGCTGCTGTTCAACAATGAAATCTACGGCCTGACCAAAGGCCAGTATTCGCCGACCAGCCAGCTTGGTACTCGCTCTCCGTCGACCCCGCAGGGCTCGGTGGACGCGCCGCTGACCCCGCTGAGCGTGGCACTTGGCGCAGGCGGCCGCTTTGTTGCCCGCACGTTCGATACCAACCAGAAGCACATGCCCGGCGTGCTGAAGGCCGCGCATGCACACAAGGGTGCGTCGTTCGTCGAAATCATCCAGAACTGCATTGTCTATAATGACGGCGTGTTCGACGGCTGGACCGACAAGAAAGTGGTCAGCGACAACTCGATCACGGTAGAACACGGCAAGCCGCTCATTTTTGGCGCCGAGGATAACAAGGGCATCGCGCGCTCCGACGATGGTTTCGGCATCCAGGTCGTTACCATCGGCGAAAGCGGCGTGACCGAGGCCGACATTCTGGTTCATGATGAGAAGAACAAAATCCTTGCCATGATGCTAGCCGACATGAAACAACCCGATTTCCCGGTCGCGCTGGGCGTGCTCTACAACAATCCGGCAACAGCATATGACGCGTCTGTCCATGAACAGCTTGCCGCGGTCAAGGAAAACACTCCCGCCGGCACGCTGAATGAAATGCTCCGAAAGGGGCGGACCTGGACAGTGTCCGAAGGGGCGTAAAGCTTCTGTCGCCGAGGAGCGGCGGTAATCGGAACTAAGACACGAAAAACCCGGCGGGAATACTCCGCCGGGTTTTTTGTTTCCGTCTTTTCGGCTAAATCCGAATCCTAATAGAGATGTCTGGAAATCTCGCTGTTCTTCGGGAGCACGTTAGCGTTGGGTGGGTTTATCCTCCTACTCCAAAAAATACGGCACCTGCTTCGGGCCGTAGCGTTGAATTCGCGTTCCCGCCTCTTTGTCATACCAGCTTTGCAGGTTCCTACCGACATTACCGTTGCGCAGGATCAGGCCGATGGTGCGGTGGGGGCCGTTATGTTCGACGTGGATATCGCCGGGCGGCACGAAATCGATATAGCCGGGTTCGACCTGATGATCGCCGACCAATTCCAGTTCGATGCCGTCGTCAGCGCCCGGCGCGCCGTTTTCTCGCGTGCCATTGTCGACACGGCGGTAGCGCCTGACAGTTTCGCCGCCAACCAGCACACCATAGACGGTCAAAACCTCTCCATGATCGTGGATCGGCGTGAATTCGCCAGGTTCCTTGATCAGAGCATTCAGGACAAAGCCATAATCCGGGTCCTCGTAGAACAGCAGGTTTTCATAGTAGCCACGGGCTGGGTCATTGCGGGACGGCCAATTTTCGGCGCGGTATTTCAAATCCGGGTCCGCCAGCAGGGTTTTCATTAGCGGGCGGCCAAGTTCGAAGCGTTCGATATCGTCTATTTCCCCGTCATAGAGCGCGCGAAAATCGGCGATGAAGGTTTCGAGGGCTGGCAACAAGATAACCTCCTAATCCGTTGGGCAAAGTCTGGCGCAGATGGCGAAGATTTACAATGCCAGGGGATACCCCGGACCGGGTGTAATTTTCCTGCCCCGACACGATCAACATATGGTCGGGATAGCGATCATTAAACTTAACATATTAGATGATTTTATTCTTATTTCCCTCTGATATAATTATATTTATGGAGCAGATCTTACAGGATGAATCGGGTGCCAGCAGCGAATTTCCCAATCGTCCGGCAATACTGCTTCCGCCGCAATTTCCACGTCTCCCATGGCGGCTCCGCGCTCTGCAACCGTGTGATCCAACCCGACCACCTCCAGATGCGTCAGCACGTCCGGCAGTGGCGGCGCAGCGGCGGTCAGGCGGTCCAACAAGGTCATGGTCTCACCCAACGGCACCGACAAGTCCGGATCCGATGTGCCTTCCGGTCCCTGAACCAGGTTCCGGTCCCAGTTTTTCATGTTGGGACGGAACCTGGGGTCAACCGACATCCGCCCAGCTTTGGACGTATAGGCCTCGCTGGTCATGACCTCCGGTCCGGCGAGGCGATAGATTGCCATAAACGGAGCCCGCGCGGCCTCCGGACAGTGAAAACGCTGGGCCGTCAGAAACCCTGGGATGGTCAGTAGCATGGAGATGTGTTGGTGGTAAAAACCGTCGAACGCCTGACGTTCTTCTACGGTTTCGTGCGGATAATCCATTTCGACCATATAATAGGTCGCCCGCGACATCGTATCAGCGTCCCTGCTAATTAAAGAAAGGATTTTCACCCACGGAATGGTCGGTGACATCGACCACCCCTTGGATGGTAGGCACTTCGGATAGAATAGCGTTCTGCACGCCCTGCTGCAGGGTGACAGCCGATGCGGAACAGCCCTGGCAGCCCCCTTCCATCCGCACATAAGCCACGTGATCGGTCACGTCGATCAAGGTGATACGCCCGCCATGGGCCGCGACTGAGGGGTTAATTTTCTCGTCCAGCAGCGTCAGGATTGCCTCGGCTTCCGGGCCTTCTGGCGGATCGTCAGTGCCGTTGAATACCCAGTCGGGGATTTCCGCTGCCGGCGCTTCGCCGATCCAGGTCACGTCCGTGACGTCCGGCACATGATGGCAGATGATATTGGTCATCATGTCGCGCTTTTGAGGCCCGCCGCCGCCGATGAGTTCCAGCGTTAGCACACTGTCGGAGAATTTCTTGAACAAAACCTCACCACCGTAGGATTCGATAGCAGGCCGGATGCGGTCATCCAGCAGGTCGATGATCCGGTTGGTGACCTCATCCGCCAACGTCGGGTCGCCAGACCCGTAATGTTCCATGATCGCGCCCAGAACGGCGGGTTTGAGAATATACCACTCCCTGTCCCCGCCCTTGCGGAGCGTTAGGTCATCCAGAGCCAGTGAAACGCCCTCGACACCCTCGATTCGCAACAGACGACGGGCAAGCGGCGACGCCGACGACGCCTCGCCTTCCCCCATGGGGGCCGATCCTATCGGAAGAACCGGCTCGCCAGGCGTGAACCGCATCAAGCCGGGGTCGTCGAGAGGATGTGTTTGAATAAACATTGCGTGGTGCTGCGCCCGCCGCTAACCGCCGTAGCGATTGTCGACGTACTCTTCGACGAGTACGCGGAAATCATCCGCAATGCCCGGGCCGCGGAGCGTCATCTTCTTTTCGCCGTCGATAAAGACCGGCGCGGCGGGCTCCTCGCCGGTACCGGGCAGGCTGATGCCGATATCCGCGTGCTTGGATTCGCCAGGCCCGTTCACGATGCAGCCCATCACGGCAACATTCAGTTCCTCCACACCAGGGTATTGCTCCCGCCATCCTGGCATACGTTCGCGGATATGGGCCTGGATTTTCTGGGCCAATTCCTGGAACACGGTCGACGTGGTCCGCCCGCAACCGGGGCACGCCGTAACCAACGGCACAAACGATCTCAAACCCAAGACCTGCAACAGTTCCTGAGCGACGGTCACTTCCCGTGTGCGGTCGCCACCGGGCTCCGGGGTCAGGGAAATACGGATAGTGTCGCCGATGCCATCCTGCAGCAGAATGCCCATGCCGGCCGACGACGCAACGACGCCCTTGGTGCCCATCCCCGCCTCCGTGAGCCCCAGATGCAGGGTGTAATCGCAGCGCGCCGCCAAGTCGCGATAGACGGCGATCAAATCCTGCACCGCTGACACCTTGGCCGAAATGATGATCCGGTTGCGCGGCATGCCAAGCTCTTCGGCCCGTTCCGCCGACAAAAGGCCCGACATCACCATGGCATCGCGGGTGACCTGCGCCGCGTCTTTCGGATTGTCGGACGCCGTGTTCTCATCCATCAGCCGGGTCAGCAGTTCCTGATCCAGCGAGCCCCAGTTGACGCCGATGCGCACCGGCTTTTCGTATTTGTTCGCGACCTCGATCATGGTGCTGAACTGGGTGTCGCGCTTTTCGCGGAAACCCACATTGCCGGGATTGATGCGGTATTTGGCAAGCGCCTCGGCGCAGGCCGGGTTTTCGGTCAGCAGCTTGTGGCCGATATAGTGGAAATCTCCGACCAACGGTACCTCGACTCCCATCAGCATCAGCCGGTCGCGGATATGGGGCACGGCCTTGGCGGCTTCGTCCCGGTCGACTGTGATGCGGACAATTTCCGAACCGGCGCGGGCTAGGTCGGCGACCTGCTTCGCCGTCGATTCCACATCCGCGGTATCGGTGTTGGTCATGGACTGGACTACGATCGGTACGCCGCCACCGACGGTTACGCCGCCGACATCGACGGGCACGCTCTGGCGGCGTTTGACAGTTTCGAACAGGCCGGGCTCGGTCATGGTGCGGTTTACCCCCTACCCCGCCGACATAGCGCGATCGGCGCCGGAATCTAGGGGCTCGGCCGCATCGATTTCGGCGAGGAGATCGGCGTAGTCGGTAAAGACCGGAAACTGCGGGAATTCATCAATCACGTTCTGGGGCGGGCGGAAAAGAAAACCGGCATCCGCAGCCCCCAACATGCGGGTATCGTTGTAGGAATCTCCCGCCGCGATGGTGAAGAAGTTAAGGGCTTGGAAGGCTTCGACGGCCGCCTGCTTGTGGTTCGGCATCCTGAGCGAATAACCCGACAGCCGCCCGGCATTGTTCACATGCAGGCGATGGCAAAACAGCGTCGGATAACCCATCTTGGCCATCAGCGGGCCCACGAACTCGTAAAACGTGTCCGACAGAATGACGAGCTGGTGCTTTGCCCGGATCGCATCGAGGAAATCCCTCGCGCCAAGCAAAGGCTCGATCCCGTCGATGATCGGCTGCAGCGCCTCGATCCCGATACCTTGACTGTCCAAGATATCCAGCCGGTAGCGCATCAGAACGTCGTAATCTGGTTCGTCCCGAGTGGTGCGCCGCAAATCATCGATTCCGGTGCGTTCCGCAAGCTCGATCCAGATCTCCGGCGCGATCACGCCTTCCATGTCCAGACACACGATTTTCAAAGGATTTACCCGCTCGTTCCTGTTCGCAGCGGTATAACAGCACGGCAATTCAGCGGCAAACGGGAAAGACGGCCTAGGCACCGACCGCTGAAAGCGCCGGCTCCGGCTTTACACCTTGAACCGTCGTCCGGCGCAGCAGGCGGCGTTGACCGCCACTGAAATCGGTGCGCGCGTGGTTCGTGCAGCGATTATCCCAGGCAACGAAATCGCCGGGTCTCCATTTATGCTGATATACCATGTCGGACTGTTCCGAATGGTCGAACAGACGGGAAAGCAATTCCCGGCTCTCATCATCGCTGCAGCCGATGATTCGGCGGGTCAGCAACCGGTTGACGTAAATCGCGGTGCGGCCGGTTTCCTCGTGGCGGATGAAAACCGGGTGAACCGCCTTGCCGTCATACCCGTCAATTCGCAACGCCTGTTTCATTTCGTCGGACACGTCCACGCCGGTATAGAAGCCCTGCTCCGCCTCGACCCCGTCCAGCCGCTCTTTCAACTCTTCCGGCAGCGTTTCATAAGCGCGGTACATGTTGGCAAACATCGTGTCGCCGCCCTCCCGCGGCACCTCCATCGCATAGAGCATGGTGTAGCGGTAGGGATCGCGTTCATAGGCGCCATCGGTATGAAAATGCATCTCGCCATCCGGCAGAGAGCCGATCACCTCGCCGTCTTCACGAATATTGGTCACCAGCATCACCGACTTATGAAGCTGCTGGCCGGATTTCGTTCCTTTCGAATGAACCGCCTTGTCGGGCAGGTCCCCGAACAGTTGGGAAAACCTCACCTGGTCCTCGTCGTCCATATTCTGATCGGGGAAGATCAGAACCTGGTGATCAAGCCAGGCAGCGTGGACGGAAGCGAATTCGGTATCGCTGAGAGGCCGCGAGAGATCGATGCCCGTGATGCGTGCACCCAGCGCGGCATCAAGCGGGGCGACCTCAATCGGCATTGTACTTCGCCTGATCCGCGGGATGGATCGCCGGCTTACCGAACAGAATGCCGATATCCTGTTTCAGATGCGCCCAGGCAATAAACGGCATTGCCTTAGCAAGGTCCCAGAGCGCATCCCAGCCACCCTTCAGGCAGACCGGTACGGTGACCCATGGTGTGGCGCCGACGATGCGGACGTGTTCTTCGGTGTGAAGGGTGTCCCGGTTCTGCAGCACCTTGTCGATCCGCTTGGCGAAGGCCCAGTCGCAGCGATAGATCACCTTGCCGTCCGGGTTCACCACATAGACCATATTCGGCAGCGCGCCATAGGCCTGGTGCATGGCGCCATCGATCCCGTCCACCAGGATTTCCCGGTGTTCACCGAAAGAATCTTTCATTTCGCTGGCCAGCGCGATTTTCTGCTCCAGATCCTGTGTCGGGCCGCGGCGGGAGCCGGGATGCGCCTCGCGCACATAGATCACCAGGAATTCCACGTCCGGGTGCTTCGCCTTCACGTCGCGAAGCGGGTTGATGTTTTTCACAAACATGGGACAGGTCAGGCTGCCGGTTTCCAGTACCAGCCATTTGTCCTTATAGTCCGACAAAGAAATCTCTTTGCCGTCCAGCTTTGTCAGCTTGAAGTCGATCATTTCTTCGCCCGCTGCCGGTCCATCGAACCGGGTCAGGTCGTAATTCGACATCTTGTAGCGTTCGTAATTGTAATCCATATCCCGTTCTCTGCCTGCTTTTTCGCAGAATACCGACACCAATGCCGAAATCAAAACCGGTGTTGACACCCAAACACTTTCAAATGAAAATATTTCATAATGAAGCAATGGGAGGTAAGAGAATGACCATCGTTCAGAAACTGGCCGACGTCAGCCCGGCGCAGCTTATCGAGCGGGCCATTGCGATGCGGCCGGAAATTTCCCAACGCGCCGAGGAGGCCGAACGCAACCGTCGGGTTTCGCAGGAACTGATTGATGACGTCCGCAACCAAGATTTTTTCAGGATTTTCCTGCCGAAAAAATACGGCGGACTCGAATTCGACAGCGCGACAGCCACCCGCATTTCTCTCGAATGGTCATCCGCTGACGCATCAACCGGCTGGGTCTGCGGGCTCGGTATCGTCCATCAATGGCTGATCGCGCAGTTTCCAGCCGAGACCCACGATGAGGTTTGGGGAGACAATCCCAGCCCCATGACTTGCGGCTCCTATGCACCGGCCGGCGAGATGACGGCTGTCGAGGGCGGCTACCGCCTGACCGGCGAGTTTCATTTTTCCAGCGGCGTAGATGTGTCAGACTGGGCGGTACTCGGGGTTTTTTTTCCGCCGGAGAAGGAAGACGGCCCTCCTCTGCCAGGGTTTACCCTCGTTCCCCGATCCGATTTCGAGATCGACGATAACTGGCATGTGATGGGACTTACCGGAACGGGCTCAAAGACCGTCGTCTGCACCGATCTTTTCATCCCGGCACACCGGCGGGTCACATTTGCCGAACTCGTATCCGGCAATTCGCCGGGATATCAGGTACTGCAAAGTAATCTTTACCGGTATCCCATACTGTCGCTGGTTGCCTATGCCATCTCCACCCCCGCCCTCGGGGCCCTTAATGGCGCCGTCGACATGTTTGTGGATTCCGTGAACGGCCGTATGACCCGCGGCGCGGTCGTGCTCGGCGGAAGCAAGGTCAAGGATTTCCAAGCCGTGCAGATGCGGGTGGGCCGGGCGGTTGCCAACCTTAAAGCGGCAAAGGCGATGCTGTTCACGCAGATCGAGGAATCCCGTGCTGCCGTCATGGACAGAGGTGAAATTCTTGATGTCTCGGGGCGTCTCAACAACAGGCTAACCCAAGCAAAAACAGTCGAGCTGGCCATGGACGGGCTGGACGAACTGTTCGGCGCCGTGGGTGGCCACGGCATTCATACATCGCAGCACGTGCAGCGGGCCTGGCGCGACGCACATGCCATCGGCCATCACATCAGCTTCAACTGGGATGCGCTCAGTTCAATGTATGGTCAACATTTGTTGGGACTCGAACCACAGGGGCAGTTTTAAATCATGGTTGCCTACTGGATTGCGGCACTTAGCGCCGACGACATGAAACCGCTAGAGGATTACGCCAAACAGGCGCGGGTCGCCGTCGATAAATACGGCGGCCGGTCGCTTTCACGCCTCGGCCGGTTCAAGCTGCTAGAGGGCGAATTCATCGGCGACAAGATGGCGGTGATTGAGTTCGACTCGATGGAACAAGCCGTCGCCTGTTACAATTCGCCCGAATACCAGAAAGCAAAAGCTCTGCGTGACGGTAAAACAGAAGGACTGTTTTTCGTTGTGGAAGAAACCGACTGATGGCGATGGAAATGCCGGAATTCCATCTGGAACGTTTTCTGCCCTACCTTGTGCATCGTGTCGGATCACATCTGGCGGAGGGCTTCGAAGAGCAGTTCGCGGAAGCCGGGGTCAGTTTGCCGGAATGGCGAGTGCTGGCGGTTCTGTTCGAATACGGACCGCAGACCATGGGCGATATTGCCCGGCGGACAAGCATCAACGCGTCGACCATGACAAGGCTAATCGGCCAGATGGAAAAGCGAAACCTGGTAGAACGCGCCCGCCCAGCGGCAAACCAGCGCACGGTGAATGTCTTGCTTCTGGAATCAGGAAACCGGGCGGTGGCGACCCTTTTACCGAAAGTTCTCGACTATGAGAAGAAACTAAGTGCGTGCTTCAGCGGCGCGGAATTGGAAACCTTCAAGATACTTTTGACAAAGTTCTTTAATACACTGACTTCCGACGCCAGCTCGGAGGATGAACGCCTGGCCAGTTGACGGCGAAAGCATTGCGGTCACGAAATGTTGCGTAACCGGTGACACGGGTCTTGCAAGCTCTGACCACGCCACTTTACCCTGCGTCAACACCAGACAACGGATGCGAATAATGGAAATTACGCCCATCTCTCCAGCGGGCGGGGCAATAATCACCGGGATCGATCTGTCCCGCACCCTGCCGGCGGATACCGCTGTAGGCCTAAAGAACGCCTTCCTCGAATATGGCGTCCTCGCCATTCGCGGACAGGACATTAAAGATCAGGACCAGTTTCGCTTCTGCGAGGTGATGGGTGGGCTTGCAACACGCGGAAAGCCGCTGGATCAGCGAGAAGCGGACGGCGATGCAGCATATGACGGCGCAGTTCATCTGGTGACCAACCTTACCGAGGACGGTATACCCTTGGGATCGTTCGGCGACGGCGAGGTCTGGTTTCACCACGATGGCAGTTTCAAGGAAATTCCATACGCGGCCACCGTGCTGTACGGAATGGCGGTAACATCTGTCGGCGGCGAGACCGTATTCGCCAATATGTATATGGCTTATGACCGGCTGAGCGACGATCTAAAATCCAGAATAAACGACCTAATGGGGTTGAACATATACGACTACGCAGCCCGGGGCCGTGTCGACCTGGATCAGGATATTTCAGATATCAACCACTGGGTTCACCCGCTGGTCATTCGCCACCCCGATACCGGACGAAAGGCGCTGTATGTCAGTCCGTTGATCACGGCACGGGTGGAAGGCCTGCCACAGGATGAAAGCGATGCCCTGCTGGAAGACTTATTCGCCTATCAGAACGACGACGAGATCATCTTCGAACACAAATGGGAGGTCGGCGACCTGGTGATGATGGACAACCGTTCCATCACCCACGCCCGCAAGGATTTCCCCGCCGGTGAACCCCGCATGCTTCGCCGGACGATGGTGGAAGGCGTGGCGATCGGGGCTTAACGCGCACAAGCACCTGTCTCCAGTCCTTCCCCACCCAGACGTGTTGCTAGGAAGCCGATCACCGCGGCGACTATTGCACCTTCGATCACAAACCAGAACGGCGACGACAGGATTTTGCCAACCCCAAACACCGCTGACAATCAGGTCTTCAACTTATCATAAGTGAACAGCATCAGGACGAGGTTCATCCAGGCGCCGATAATTGGGGCGCGCACTTACCAGGGCATCGAGAAATAAAGGACCGGATGACGGTCAAAACCCCAGAAAACAATTACGATGGCGCCGAGCGTGGCATACCAGAGCAGCAGCAGCCCCCTGCATCTGCCGAAAGGATTTGTCGGAAACATCCGGAAACAATTCCCAATTGGGGCAATCCGGGCTAATCAGGGTCATGTTTCTGAGACGCCTTTTCAGTTCGGGCCAGCCGGTCGCCACGTTTTCCCCCAATCTTGCGGGAGAAGACCGCCAGCGCCTGATCGCGGAAATGAAGGCCTGCATCGAACGCCGTGGCGGCGAATTGAAGAACGCACGGCGCGTAAACGCGCTGGTCGACCTGTTTTCGAAACTAACCGACGACGGCAAACGGGTTTACGCTGGCATCGTCGACGGTTTCGACGAAATCGCTAAGGAAGACATTGGCGAGAAATATTCCAAGATCGAGGAAGCGGAATTGTTCGGCGGATCCGCCAGCAAGCTGGCCGTACTGGACTCGTTCGAAAGCCCGCGACGGCGTCTTATCCAGCTTCTGGGATATAC
>CAJWUK010000021.1 GCA_913047365.1 uncultured Alphaproteobacteria bacterium
CCCGTCGCCTACCGTGTGGCGCAAACGGCTGTATCTGGACGGCCCGGCGGAGGCCGGCATTGTCACCTCCATCGTCCGCTATGAAGCGGGCAGCAAATTTCCCACCCACCACCATCCCGACGGCGAGGAAATCTTTGTCCTCGACGGCGTGTTTTCCGACGAACACGGGGATTATCCTGCGGGCACCTATCTTCTGAACCCGGACCGCACGTCGCATGCTCCGTTTTCAAAGGGCGGCTGCTTGCTGTTCGTCAAACTGCGCCAATACAAGGGTTTCGGCCGCACCCAGGTAAAGATGAACACCAACGTTCTGGACTGGCAACTGCGCAACGATACCGGCGTTTGGCAGAAGCCACTTTACCGACAGGGCGGGTTCCAGGAATGGACCCAGCTTCTGAAACTGGACCCCGGCGCGGAGGCCCCACATCACAACCACCCCAACGGCGAGGAAGTGTTCGTTATCGATGGCGAATTCGAAGACGAAGACGGCGTTTATCCTTCCGGCACCTGGACCCGCAACCCACCAGGATCATCCCATACGGTAAAATCTCCGAAAGGTGCTATCCTGTATGTCAGGTTCGGAGGGATTTACGAACAATGACTGACACGATCATCCGCCACGAAGACGTCGAACCGGAAAAATTCCCGGGCGGCGCGACCTATCGGACGTTAGTCGGCGACGACCATGGCTCCACCCCTGTCCGCTGCGGCATTCAAACATCGCCACCCGGCTACGCCACGCCCAACCACGCGCACCCCTATGTGGAGATCGTCACCGTTTTGGAAGGCACCGGCGAGGCCTGGACTGACGGCGAGGACGGCATTACCGAGATCGGCCCCGGCACCACCATGGTCTTTCCGTCGAACACCGCCCACGGGTTTCGTGTTACCGGCGATACGCCGCTGGTCACTTACGGTGTGCACTCATCCCCGGACCGGATCGTAGAAATTAAGGATTAATCCGCTCCAACATCGGCAGAGCTTTTCCCCTCGCCGACGCGGTGCAGCGGGCGGCCTGAATCGGTTAGGGCAATGATCAACACAATTTCGTCGGCGCGCGGGGCGTCGGAAAGCGACACTTCCATCGCGTCGAAATGGGAAAACGTCCAGACGTCTTCCTTGTGGTGCAGCGGGCAGTCGATGGCCGTTCCCGGCCCACCGATCTTTTTGGCAGATGGAATAATCGATGGCGCGGGACCGACTATATCACGCAGCGGTTTACCCATGGTCGGGTGCATGCAGGCAGCACCGTGTTCTTTTTCGCCGTTCTCGCCAATGATGGCGGCCTTGCCGAAGCTTTCCACCCGCTCCGCGCCGATGCCGAGCGCGGCCATGGCACGCTGTCCCAATTCATCACCCAGATAGGCGCCAGCCTCTTCCAGGTCCGCCAAATCTTCGAAATATCGCCCGGCATAGGGGTTCTCAATGACCGCGGCGGCCGCACACTGGCGGGTCGGCGGGTAAATCTTCTGTCCAATCTCGGTGCGGGTTTCTTCGATGAACGTGACGAATTTCCGGATTTCCGGCAGGGGCATCTCGGTATCCACCCATTGGCTAACCTTTGGCGATTATGTCATGTTTCGCTCGAATAGCCACCGCGCCGGGGTGATAGAACTGACGATATTCGTCGGTTTCCGGCCCGCAGATTTCAGGATAATCCTGCGCGAGTTTCCTCAATATCGCCGACAGTTTATTTCGGGCCGGCATGGCCCCGACCGGCACCGGGCCCTTTGTGTCACTGGGCCACCGCTGGCCCTATTCCCTGCCGGCGCGCGATACGATGATGGAGGTTGTCGCCCAGTGGGTGATAGCCCACAGTTCGACACCTTTCCGCCAAAACTGCTCATAGTCGAACTGACCAATGTACATAGCGAAGACAGCATCGGAGAGGCATTTGATCGCTTGTCCCGGCACGGGTACACCTTGCACTATATAAATCTGGACGAAACTCTAGATCCATTGGGACTGCCTGCCGGATCGATCGGCAACCACGGCTTTTCCCGTGCGTTAAAAAACAGGACCGTCCGGACATGTTTGAGGGGAAATAGAGTATGGATCAGTCAATCCGGGGGTATTTGGCCAATCTGGAACAGCAGGGCGAACTAGTCCGCTTTCAGAAGGAAGTCGACCCGAATGAAAACCTAACCGCAATCGGCTGGAAAACATACGATCGGCTGGGCAAGGCATCGCTGTTCGACAATCTAAAAGGATTTCCGGGATGGCAGGTTTGCAACCAGATCATCACCGACCGGAAGAAATGGGGCATCGGTCTCGGCGTTGAAGAAGACGAGGTTATCGAGACCTTCAATACCCGCGTAAGTTCGCCGGTTGATCCGGTGATGGTCGATGCGGCGGACGCCCCGGTGAAGGAAATCAAACTACACGGCGACGATGTCGACCTGACCCAGGTGCCCGCCGCCTGGACGTCGGAACTGGACCCCGGCCCCTTCATCGCCTCCGGCATGGCGATCATCAAGGATCCCGATACCGGCATCCGCAATATGTCAATCCACCGTCAGCAAATCATGGGCAAGAACCGCACCGGGTACCTGATCTGCCCGCGCCAGGCGCTTCGCATATACCAAAAATACCAGGAGCGGAACGAACCCATGCCTGTCGCCATGGTCGTGGGCGCGCATCCGTCGATCTATTTTTCGTCGTCCTACACCGCGCCCTACGGGGTCGACGAGCTAACCGTGGCTGGCGCGCTGATGGGGGAACCGGTCCGGCTGGTAAAGTGTGAGACCATCGACATGGAAGTACCGGCGGAAGCGGAGATGATTCTGGAAGGGGAAATACCGCCCGATGCCCACACGCCGGAAGGTCCTTTCGGCGAAGGGTCCGGCGGTTATGCCATGGAAGGTTTTACCCAGTATCTGGACATCAAATGCATCACCCGCCGCGAGAGGCCGGTGTTTTACGCCATGCAGTGCGGTGCGCCGATGACCGATACCCAGGCACTGGTGGCGACCGCCATCGACATGCTGCTGTGGGAGCATCTGAAAAATGTCGAAGGCGGGCTGGATCTGCTGGATCTCCGCTGCCTGGGGCTGGCAGGCATGATGGCGGTGGTCATCAAGCTGCGCCCCCGCGTCGAAGGACAGGCCAAGACCGCCCTGATGGCGGCCCTATCAGGCCCGCAGATGCATCCGAAACTGGCTATTGCCGTGGACGAGGACATCGATGCGTCGGACATGCGCCAGGTATTCTGGTCGATGACCACGCGGGTACATGCGGAACGCGACGTCATCAAAATTCCCAATGCGCGCACCTGGTCGCTGGACAACGTGTCCGACATCGTCCCCGGCCAGAGCGCCATGCACCGGATCGGCACCAAAACCCTGATCGATGCCACCAAACCGGCGGTAACCGATCCGGAAGGCCGAAAGCGGTTTACGATGGCAATGCCGAAAAGCTTCGATGATGTAGACCTCGCCGATTACCTACCAAGCTGAGGAGCTGAAAATGTCAGACAACGGAAACGGTCCCGCCTTCGATCCGCTTAGCGTCGAAGCGTTCGTGCGTAACCCCTACCCCCCTCCCAACGATAAGGTTTTGAGCGGTAAATCGAGGCGCGCGCTTGGCGATCCGCACGGATTAACCAAATTCGGTGTCAACCTGACCGATCTGGAACCGGGCGCCTTTTCGGCACTCCGGCACTGGCATTCTGCAGAAGACGAATTCATCTACATTGTCGAAGGCACGCCGATACTTGTTACCGACGCAGGGGAACAGCAACTCCAACCCGGCATGTGCGCCTGTTTCCCGGCAGCATCGGAGGACGCTCACCGGCTGGAAAACCGGTCCGATGCGCTTGTCCGGTTTCTGGAAGTTGGCAACCGCTCGGACGGCGAACAGGTGAAATACCCCGATGACGACATGATCATGAACCGTACCGCGGATGACCATCGCAGCTTTACCAAGCTGGACGGCACTCCCTTTTGATCCACGGTGTTTTCGAGCGAATTGCAAACACCGCCACCTGGCTGATGGCGGGGGCGCTGGTCGTGGGCTTTGTCGCCCAACCGGTCGCCAAGTTTTTTGGCCCCTATATTCTGCATTCGATGGTGATCCTGCTGGCGATTGCCATGGTGCGCCTCGACGTCGACCGGCTTCGGTCCTATGCCCGACGGCCTGGGGTGATTGCCACCATCGTTATCGTCAACCTTATCGCCGCGCCCGTGCTGATGTGGCTACTGATCACGCCGCTGGACTTTCCCCCGGGCCTTGAACAGGGTCTGGTTCTGATGGCGGCTGCGCCAATGATTTCATCGGCCATCGCCATCGCCAACATTCTGGAGCTAGATTCCGCCCTCGCCGTCGCGGCGATGGTGTCCACCTATGCCGTGGTGCCGTTCACCCTGCCGACACTGTCGGTGTGGCTGATCGGCTTCGATCTGGGGGTGAGCATCTTCGACATGTTCATCCGCCTGTTCGCGACCATTGCATTACCTGCTGCGACCGCTTTCGTCCTGCGCCGCTGGGTGTTCAGCAGGGAAACTCTGACCCGTAATGCGCGAGCTGTCGACGGGCTGGGCGTCGTGTTCGTCATCATCTTCTGCCTGGGCATCATGGATGGCATCACGCCCTTCGTCGCCGCCCGGCCGGATTACGTGCTGCTGACGCTGGCCGCCGCGTTTGCTGCCAACATCGCGATGCAGATATTCGGCACGTTTGTTTTCCTGAAGATGGGTCGTCGCGAAGCGCTGACCATCGGGCTGGTCACGGGCAATACAAATCTGGGCCTGGTAATGGTGGTACTGGCGGACAAGGCATCGGCGGAGCTGATCGCCTATTTCGTACTCGGACAGGTGCCAATGTATTTTCTACCGGTCGTGGCGCTGCCAATTTACCGGCGTCTGATCGGCACACAGGCCTGATCCGTTGACCCTATTGGCCGGTCTCGACTGGGTTGCAAAACGGGCGACTTGGATGCTGGCGGCCGGCGTGTTCGGCGGTATCGTATGGCAGCCACTAGCCGATGCGTTAGCGCCATGGCTGGAAGCACTGATCATCATGAACCTGTCACTGTCGATGATGCGCATCGATCCGGCAGCACTGAAAGATTACCTGCGCCGGCCGGGCCTGATCGCCATCATCTTCGTATTTTCGATGGGCGTCGCGCCACTTGTTCTTTGGTTATTCGCTCGGGGCGTCGGGATCGATGGTCCCTTGGAGGCGGGCATCGTGTTCCACGCACTGACTACCCCGATCATGTCGGCACCGGCGTTATGCGTGCTCTTCGGACTCGACGCAGCACTGGCCCTGATCATCACAGTCCTTTCTTACGCGTTGGTCCCCTTCACCCTGCCACCGCTGGCGCTGTGGCTGCTGGGGATCGAACTGGACGTCACGGTATGGGAGCTGATGTGGCGGCTTGGTCGTATCGTGGGTGCTAGCTTTTTGATAGCCTTCATCGCCCGGCGGGTCATGTCGCCTGCGTTTTTAGAAGCGCAGGCTGCACGGATGGACGGCATCATGGTGTTCGGTATGGTAGGCGTTGCAGTGTCGCTGATGTCCGGCTTCCCAGACTACGCCGCCGAAAAACCTGCCTTCACGGTAATCGTCACCGCGACGACCTTCGCCATTAACATCGTACTGCAGATTTTTGCGGCCTATGCTTTCTGGAAATTGGGCCGGCGGGCGGCCATAACGGTGGGTCTGGTGACCGGGAACACCAATGTTGCGCTGGTTTTAGCGGCGGTCTCGGAGAGTGCATCATACGACCTTCTAGTCTATTTCGTAGTAGGCCAGTTTCCGATCTATACCCTGCCCCTGATCGCTGTTCCCATATACAAGCGAATTGTAGCGGGTACATAAAAAAAACGGCGGGCCAAAGGCCCGCCGAATTTCATAGCCTCAAAAACTGGGTTTATTCGGCAGCGACCGCCATCTCACCTTGCTCTTCAGCGACCATGCGGTCGATCATTGCGCGGGCAGCGATGGAGCCAGCGTCCTGAATAGTGTCGATCGTCGGACGATCGTCCCAGTTTTCCTGCTGTTTGTTGAAAACTTCCCAATCTTGATGGAACGCCGTGAAGATCTGTTTGTAGGACATTTCGGTCATTTCTTCGGTGACCGGCTTGCCTTCAATCTGATAGGCGTTGGACCAGAAATAGTGGGTCGTAGTTTCGGTTTCCGGCGTTACGAAGTTCAGGTTGTGGAACCCAAACCCGCCTTCTGGCACTGGCAGGTCGATATCGGTAAAACCGAAATCCTTGCCTTCGGCGGCGCCCTTGGCCGCACCAGTGAACAGGCGCACCGCGCCCGGCATCTGGAATTCGATAATCTGCCAGCGGTCGACGATATCATCGTCCGTCCAGCCGCCCATCTTCTGATAGGTCGGCGCCGGCGGCTGACCGACGGTCCAGCGCGCCACAGTGACGGAATCGTCTTCTTTCAGCGTACGAATACGCGCCGCTTCAGCGACAGCCGCGTTGCCGATGGTCGACCGGTGCACAAAGCCCAGATGCGAGAGATCGAGAAGATTGTCGATGACCAAGCGATAATCGCATTTAACGTAGAAATAGGTGCCCTTGTCGCCCCAGTCGTCGGCGGTTTTCCAAGGATAGGGCACGATCTTGTCTTCATCGGCTAGCGCCGGATCGCCCATCCATATCCACATCCAGTTGTACTTTTCGACAATAGGGTAGGTGCCGACTTCGGCCCCCGGCGGGATCGTGGTCTGGCCCGGCACATGCGTGCATTTACCCGCTTCGTCGAACTGCAGGCCGTGGTAGTAACATTCCAGCTTGTCTCCCACGAGCTTACCCTTGGACAGCGGCATCCGGCGGTGGCAGCAGCGATCCTCGAACGCCAGCGGCGTGCCGTCTTCCTTGCGCCAAAACACGATGTTCTCGTTACAGATGGTCCGCGACATCGGTGTCCGATTGATTTCTTCCGGCTGAGCGCAGACATACCAGGTATTTTTCACAAACATTTTGTGTGCTCCCGTATCAAAACTTACATAGCATCCTAAGGGTTTTGGCACGCGGATTCAAATAATCGTGCGGCCCCGGCTTGCGGCAAGGCCCGCGGCTTTCTATAGAAGAGGCAGAAAACAGGGACATTCCGGAGGATACAGTCATGGAAAATCGCGCATTTTACCCCGAGAAGATGCAACCGCCGCTGGGCCTGTATGCCCATGGTGTGGAAGTGCCGGAAGACGCGAAACTCACCTTTGTTGCCGGACAGGTGGGCATGGATTTCGACGGCAATATTCCCGACGATTTCGAAACCCAAGCCCGTAATGCCTGGAATAACTGCCTCGCCGTACTAGAACACAACCGGCTGCGAATGAGCGACGTGGTCCACGTGAAGCACTTTATTACGGACCCCGCTAACCTGACCGCCTACAATACGGTGCGCACCGATTATCTGGGCGAGAACCGGCCTACATCGACGTTGCTGATCGTCGCCGGCCTCGCCGATCCGAATTTCCTGGTCGAAGTGGAAATGATCGCCGCGTCCACGCGAAAGGGATAAAAGTCGATCCCCGCGCAAGCGAGGATCTCTTCTATACCTCTGGTAACTAGCCTCCCGCCAAAATCGTATCCGCCACCTTTTCCGCCATCATCATGGTCGGGAAATTCGTGTTCGCCCGGGGCACGCGCGGCATGATCGACGCATCGCAGACGCGTAGCCCTTCAGCGCCGTAAACCCTGGCTGACGGATCGGTAACCGCGCCAGGATCGTCAGCCATCCCCATCCGGCAGGTGCAGGAGGCGTGCCAGTGGCCGGTCACCGTCTTCTTGATCCAGTCGACGATGACCCCGTCGTCATCCAAGAGTTCCTGCAATGTCGGGCCTTCGCGGATGACTTTGTCGATAAAGGCGCGGCGGACCGGTCCGCCAAGATCCATCAACCTCGCCGCAATGCGGGTCTTCAAGGCGTTGGATTTGTTGAATTCCCCTACCTTTCTCACGCGTTCGGAATAGGCGGCCGGAAAGACGTCGTGAACGGCATCGGTGACCGCCGGATGTGTATGCATACGCGCCAGCATCCGAGTGGCCTGGACTATGCGGATCAGGTCCCGTTCATCGGAGCACATGTTGAAATCAACATGAGGCTCAACGCCAGGGTCGGCAGATTGCAGGGTGACTTCGCCGGTTGAAAACGAATTATTTACCCACACCATCACCGCGCCGATCCGGTCGCCCAGCGCGTGCCAGGCAGATTTGTTGGTGGGCACGATGAACATATCACCCGGCCCGCACCCATCGACGCCTGACGAATAACGCATGCAGGCTATCATCTGGCGGCGCATGCTGGCAGGCAGACGCGCGTCGGGTTTCATGAACGACGCCATCGACACGCCGGGATGTTCCATAAGATGCTGGCCGACCCCCTGCCGGTCGGCAACGATGCCGATCCCCAGATGCGACAACTGCGCCGCAGGGCCGATGCCGGACCTCATAAGGATCGCCGGGGAATGAGTAGCGCCGCCGGAAACGATAACCTCGTTCGCGCGGATTGTGCGCTCGCCTTCGGGGCGTTTGACGGTTAGTCCGGTAATACGCGTGCCCTCAAAGTTAAGACGCTGGACCTCGGCCTGGTCGAGAATGTTGAAATTCGACCGGGCGCGAACCTCCATGGTCAGATAAGCGACATTAGCGGAGACGCGCTTGTCGTCGATGTTTGAGATCGTCACCGGGAAATAGCCGTCGGAAAAATCGGCATTCATGTCTTCGATGTAGTCGAAGCCCTCAGCCTTTGCCGCCTCCATAATGGCGGTGGTGTAGCCCGGCCATATATCGGGAAACAGGCGGCGCACCCCGATAGGGCCATCCTTGCCGTGGAACGGTCCGCCGAAATCCCGGTCTGATTCCATTTTTTTGAAGAACGGCAACACGTCTTCCCAGGCCCATCCAGCGGCGCCTCGGCTGACCCAGTCTTCGTAATCGAGGGGGCTGCCACGATTGGCCATCATACCGTTAATCGAAGAGCCGCCGCCCATCACCCGACCCTGTTGATACAGTTTGTCGGGACGGGTATCGGGCGCATTGCCCGGCCGCGGCGGGACGATCACCCGCAGGTTCTTCCAGATAAAACGCGGATCATTATAAGCGACGCCCGCAAATCCGTCCTGCAACTGGTCCGGTAGATTATGCGGCGCATAGTCGGTGCCCGCCTCTACCAGCAGTACGCTGTTGGCGGACCGCTCGCTCAACCGGCTAGCCATCACGCACCCGGCGGAACCCCCGCCCACGATAACGTAGTCATACACGGTGTCGGTCATGTCGGGTACTCCTGTCGTTTTCCGATAACATCCATGTCTTCGGATGCGGTTTATTTTTTGGGGTCTAACCCCGTTCTTCAGCAAACGTTAACCAATTAGGGCCCGTGAGGAGAACCCCGGCAAGAACCCTATTTTGAATACCCGGCCGGGGATGGAAAAGGGGAAATCAATTTTTATCCGCCGAACCAGGGCACCCTTCAGGTATTTAAAGCTTTTCGCCTCCGGCATCTTCACCTTGGCCGCGGGCCCGAACCCGCCAGAATTGACAGTTGCGCGGATCCGGTCACGTTCGGCGCGACGATTTCATCGACCGGGTGGAATGCGGCGTAGCCGGAAAAATGGCGCGACTTAACGATTGATTTTGCGAAGCTGATCAACAATCGGGCGATATAGTTCATCAAAAAATAGATTTTCCCACAGCAACAGGGCCCTGACCCCGCAAATCCAGAATGGGCGGCGCGTCCTCATCTAGCCGACAAAGATCGTGACCGGTAAAGTCCAATATCACCCGCCCAACTGGCGATAGCCTCTTTCACCCTTGAACGCCGCCGGATTTTCGAACAAGTTTCAGTGAACGGTTAAAGACGAACATCAACAGGGAGAAACGGCATGGGAAAACTTGATGGACGGGTGGCGATCGTCACTGGCGGCGGACGGGGTATCGGCGTGGAATATGCCAAGGTTCTGGCAACCGAAGGCGCGAAAGTCGCCGTTACCGATATCGTTGACACCGAAACTACGGTGAACATCATCAAGCAGGCAGGCGGCGAAGCCGTCGGCATTCACTGCGACGTCACTGATGTGGACAACATCAATGCCATGGTCGCGGAAACCCTAGACACCTACGGCAAGATCGACATTCTCGTGAACAATGCCGCGCTATTCGCCGATCTGAATCAGGGGTCTTTCCTGGATATCGATGAAGCCGAATGGGATCGGGTGATGCAGATCAATACACGGGGCGTTTTCAGTTGCACCAAGGCCGTGGTGCCGGAAATGAAAAAGAACGGTTACGGCAAGATCGTGAATATCGCGTCTGGCACCGTGTTCAAGGGCACACCGATGCTGCTGCATTATGTCAGTTCCAAGGGTGCCCAGGTCGCGTTCACGCGGGCGTTGGCTCGCGAGGTCGGTGACGACGGGATCACCGTAAACTGCATCGCGCCCGGGCTGACCATGAGCGAAAAGGTCATTGGCGACCCGCAGTGGGATGCGGTCAAGGACGGCAACACTGCGACACGGGCCATCAAACGGGAACAGATGCCGGAAGATCTGATTGGCACGCTGGTCTTTTTCTCGTCATCTGATTCCGATTTCATCACCGGTCAGACCCTTGTGGTGGACGGCGGGTCGGCGATGCACTGACATAGTTTCGGCTTAGGCGAAATCGCGCCAACCCTCACTACCTTCCAGCCGGCCACGGGATGATCCTATTAGGTGGCGGGTAGGCAGTGAGGGCTAGAACGGATTAAAAAAGGGCGCCCAGGCGCCACCTTTTTTTGATTTTCGATAACTCGAAACCGTCTGTCCTAATCCGGATTTTCCGGCCGCTGGCGCATAAGGGGAAAGAGGGAAAGCCCCGCGAAAAAACCACCCGCATGCGCTTCCCAGCTGACAACACCGCCGCTCATCATCGCATAGCCAACATTGACGATCATCATCAGCAATACGTATTGGGCTATATCCCGGCCGGTTGGGCGGGAAATCCCGTCCTGCCCCTGGACCAGTACATAGGCGCCGGCTCCCAGAAGGCCGAACACGGCGCCGGACGCGCCGACTAGAAACGCCGGTTCCCCCCAGTTTACGAGCGCATGAAATACCGCACCGGCAGTCCCGGTCACCATAAAGAAGGCGACAAAGCGCTGATTGTTCATATGCGGCACAATCTGCGGCGACACCACCACCAGCCACATGGCATTCGAAGCCAAGTGCCACCATCCGCCATGCATCAGAACCGACGTTACCGCGCCGTAAATCCATACCGGATCGAAAAAGCCGTCGCGGAACAGACTGAAGCCCAGATAAAACATCAGATAGGCATCCGTGTCTGACGTCAGCACTTCGCGCACCAACTGAATCACCGCCAGAACAATCAACAGGCGGATAGCTATGGGGGGAACAGAGAAAGGCTGGTTCTGATTCATTCGGGTTTGGAACAGGCGGCGAGTTCGGGCAGTGTTCCAAGATCGCGAAATCGCGTTATCAACATTCCGATGCCGGGCGTGATGTCGGCTTCTATAAAGCGCTGAGTGATGTGTTTGGAACAATTCCAGTCGAACGTCGCGACGTCAACGAACCAAGCCCGTTCGACCGGTGCATCGTAATCCGCATCGACCAGGTCTTCCTGGAAATCGGAATCGCCCCGTTCCATGGTGCGGGGTCCGGCCTGGTCCTGCTGGGCCTTGATGGGGTCGGTGACTACCGGTTCGGCGCATGGCGCGTTCATCTGTACTTTCCTGAGATTGCGTTAATTATCTTGTGGGCGCGTTAACTAGGATAGGCAAGCTGGATGGCGCAATTCTCCGATGCGCGCCTTCAAAATATCGCCAGCAGCAGAAGCGGCAAGGTGACGAACGATACCATTGTGGACACGACTACCATCCCGGCGACCTCTTCTGGTTTACGCTTGTATTGCTGCGCAAACAAATAGCTGGACACCGCTACCGGCATGGCACTTTGCAGTATGACAATAGCCCGGGCCGCGCCTTCAAGTCCGAAAAGATGGGCAACCCCGAATCCAACCGCGACGCCCATGGCAAGCCGGAATACGCCCAAAAACGCGCTCAGCCCGAACGACGCACTTTTCAGTTGCAGCAGGGAAACACCGAGGGCGACCAGTTGCGCCGGAATAACCATGCCGCCCAGTAGGTCCACCGAATTGAATACCCATTCTGGAAGACCGATATCGGTGAGCCGCATCGCTAGGGCAATGGCGACGGCATAAACAACCGGCGACCGGGCCAGCTTGCCAAACGAAAACTTGCCGGACGCAATGGAAACTCCGACCGTGAAGGTACCGATCGCGCCAAACGTAAAATAGACGATCGCCAGTGCCAGCCCCTCGTCGCCATAGGCAAAGTAACAGACCGGCATGCCCATGCTGCCAGTCAGCGGAAAGATCAGTGACGGAAGATAGGATTGCGTATCAATCCGCATCGCCTTTATCAGGATCAGGGAGATGACGGTGAAGGCGACGTAACAGGCAAGCGTCGCCAGGGCGACCTGGCTCAGAGCTTCTGCGGAAAGATCGACCTTCTGAAACGTGGCAAGGATCAGGCATGGGACGCCGACATTATACACCAGCGACGTAATCAACTCGGAATCGAACGGCGTTTTCAGCCGCGCCCACAACGCACCGATGCCGATGCAGATAAAAATCGGCACAACGATGTTTGTAAGCTGGATAACCGTATCCATAGCGATCACAACACGAAAAATATCAGCAACGGCAAGGTCGCCAGGGATATCAGGGTAGAGATCAGGATCATGCTGGCCGTATCCGCCGTGTTTCGTTCGAACCGCTGGGCGAACATGTAATTGTGAACCGCAACCGGCATAGCGGCCTCGATAATCAGCACGCCCCGGGCTGCACCTTCAAGCCCCAGCAGTGTGGCGACGGCATAGCCAACCGTGAAACCCGCCATCAGCTTGACCACGCAGATAACAACGATCCGTCCCGCCCCGTCGGCCCGCAAGTTGGCGATAGCGACGCCCAACGACACCAGCATCAGCGGAATTGCGAGCCCGCCGATCAAATGCGTGGTGTTGGCGAGCCAGACAGGGACGTCGAAATCGCCGGTCATGAATGCCAGCGCCAGCGCGACAGCATAGATCAGCGGGTTGTTGTAAAGCACGTCGGCGGTAAGACGGCCGGCGTATATGCTCCATCCCGCCGTAAAGCTGAAGATGGACGACATCACGAAGATGCAGACTCCCAGCGCCAAGCCTTCCGGCCCAAACGCGAAGAGGCAAAGAGGCAAGCCCATATTGCCGGTGTTCGACGACGTAAAAACCGGCAGATAGGTGTGCGCGGGCACCCGCATGATCGCGATCGCCGTCAGCCCGACAGCCAGAAAACAGGCGAGTACGATGCCGTAGGCACCGACCATTTCTGCGAACGCATCCGGGCTAACATCCAGCCGGGTGAGTGCCGAAAAGACAAGGCACGGCATGCCCACGTTCAGCGCCAGGGCGCCCACCATGCGCGTATCGAAGGGCCGCCCCGATCGACGCCAGAAAAAGCCGATTCCGGCGCAGACGAAAACGGGCGCGATGACGGAAAGAATTTTGAAGAACAAACGTAGCTCGCCGATTTCAGAGCAAAGAAATACCCGCCGCAACGGGCGGGAGGCGGCAGTCTAGATCAGGCCACTGTTTTAGCAAGCGCCGAAAAGGCTTACTGGGCGGCGACTCCATCGGTATCGGGCGCGGAGAGGTGCCTCACCTTAGGTGCGACCTCTTCCATGAAACGCGTCATCGACCGTTCTCGCTTTTCGCGATTAGCCCAGTCCTTGCCAGTAACAATCAGGAATGTGCCAAATCCGCCTGAGGCTTCATGGAACTCGGTTATCTGCTCGACAATCCGATCAGGTGCGCCCAACAGATAAAATCCGGCATCCGCCAGCGCTTCGATCGCACGATCGTCGTTGGGAACGTCGAGGTTGTAAACGTTTTTCAACATTTTCAGAAACCCGCGTTCCGCCTGGATACCGACTTCGAACGTCACGTGCGACCGCATGTCTTCGAGGGCTTCTTCGTAACTATCGGCGACATAAACTATCCGCGACGCGGTAATGTTCTGGCGGGGGTTTTCGATACCGGCGGCATGCGCGAATGTCGCGTACTGATCAGCTTTGAAGCGAAGGCGTTCCGCGCTTTCCAGAAACGCAGACAGCAGGATGTATCCCCGTTCTGCCGAAACTTGAATCATATCCTCCGTATCCGTGGCCGTGGCCATTGGCATGTGAGGCACGGACAGCGGCTTCGGCAGGGCCACGGCCCCCTTGGCTTTCCAGTGTTCGCCTTCCCAGTCGAAGGGTTCGGTCTCAGTCCAGCATTTAAGAATGAAATCCAGCGATTCCCGAACCCGGTCGTGCCGGTCTTCATAAGTCAGACCACGTTCCTCCGCAAAGAGCGCGAGTGGAAACCCAGTCCCAAAGCCAAAGATGAACCGGTCCTGTCCGAGAAGATGTTCGGTTATCGCTGCCTGGATCGCGACATCCAGCGGGTGATGAATGTGCAGCAGCCTGACAGCGGAGCCCATGCGTATATTCCTAGTCAGACCCGCCGCCTTCGCCATCATCAGTTCCGGCATCGGGATCGTGTCTACCCGGTTTATGTAGGGCGGCTCGCCGTGATGTTCGCTGATATAGGCATCGCGAAAACCAAGCCGATCGGCGAGCACAATCTCGGAGATATCTTGTTCATATGTTCGGCCCGCCGAGGTGTGGGGCCTGATGCCGTTAGAAAATATCCCGAATTCCATAAGCCGGAGCCTAGTGCCGCTGATTGGTCGGCGCAAACCAGTTGGCTTGTCTAAGAATCGGGCTCGGCCTCGATAAGGGCTGCAAGTTCTGTCATGTCTTCCAACATCCGTCGCCAGCGGTCTACGCCAAACTTCTCAGCGATGGCATCCTGGGCCTGATGCCACAGGGGTGTCGCGCGGCGAAGGGCGTCCCGGCCGGCTTCCGTCAGACTGGCAACGCGTTCGCGGCGGTCGTCGCCGGGCCCGATTTCGACCAGCCCCTGATCAACCAGCACCTTTAGGTTCCGGGTAAGCGTGGTACGGTCCAGTGCTAAATGCTCCGCTAGCCGGGTGACGGATGCCGGGCCCATTAAGTTGACTGCGCCCAGCATGGTGAATTGCGGCGCCTTGACGTCACTGGGTTCCATGATGTCGTCATAGAACTGTGTTACCGCGCGGGAAGCGCGTCGGGCGTTAAAACACGTGCAGTGCCACGCAACTCGCACCTGTGTAGGAGGCTGTTTTTGTATTAATTTGTCCATTAATTGTGTATATACACGATAAAACTCGAATCAGCAAATTATAGATTTACCTCTCGCTCTATCGGCTAACCCGCGCTACATGGGCCTCATGGCAGATGGTAATTGCGGCGGCAACAGCTGTTCGACCCGAATTCTCATCGGGGCTATCGCTGTTGCGGGGCTGACCCTTGTGCTCGACTGGCTATTCCCCGGTATACTTTCGGACATCCACGATCAGCCGCTGATTGCCCACCACGCGATCTGGATGGTCGTCCTCATCAGCGCGTTAATGGCGGGTCGCCGCATCGCGGCGGGCACAATTTTGCGTTACGCCGTCATTGGGGCCGGACTGATCCTGACTTACAGCAACCGCGGGGACTTTCGGGTGATGGGCAACCGCATACTGGGAGAACTGTTTCCCGGCCGCGCACTGGTCTCGGCGTCGGTCGAAGTCACGCTGCGCCGGGTCACCGGCGGGCATTTTCGCGTCACGGCGGACGTGAACGGAAAGCCTATCCGGTTTCTGATCGATACCGGTGCATCCCTGGTAGCACTTAGCCCGAAAGACGCCCGCACCGCAGGCTACGATCCGGACCGGCTGTCATATACCTTGCCGATCCGTACCGCCAACGGCAACACCTACGCCGCACTCATTCACCTCGACAGGATCGCGGTGTGCACAATCCGCGCCAGTAAGGTCAAAGCCACTGTCAGCCGCCAGGGATTGGAAAAATCGCTGCTTGGGCTCAGTTTTCTGAATCACCTGTCGGGATACGAATTCCGCAGCGAAACCCTTATTCTCAAACTCTAACTTTACGGAAAGCATGATGGTCAAACTAAACAAGATATACACCCGCGGCGGAGACGCCGGGGAAACATCTCTAGGGGACGGGTCGCGGGCACCCAAATACTCCACGCGCATCGCCGCTCAGGGCGATATCGACGAAACTAATTCAGCCATAGGGCTGGCACGGCTGTCGGCGGACTCGGCGTCAATGGACGATACCCTATCCCGCGTCCAAAATGATCTGTTCGACCTCGGGGCCGATGTCACCCGCCCTGGCGACGAATGCGAAGATGGCAACCTGCGCATACACCCGGCCCAGACCGTCCGGCTGGAACAGGAAATCGACGGCCTGAATGACGGACTGGAACCCCTGACATCCTTCGTACTACGAGGCGGCACGCCTTTTGCCGCAGCACTTCATTTCGCCTGTACCGTCGCCCGCCGGGCTGAACGCACGATGACGGCGTTGGCGGCGGAAGAAGCGGTCAATCCCCACGCCCTGAAATATATCAATCGTTTGTCGGACCTCCTTTTCGTGATGGCGCGGGCCGCCAATGACGGCGGAAAATCCGACGTGTTATGGCGACCCGGCGCAAATAGAAGCAACTAAAAATAGCTACCGGTTTAGCGTTGGCTTCGTTAGGAAATGCGATTTAGGTCGCGGTCCATTAGGTCGGCAAAATTAATTATTGCGGGCGTGGCAATAGGCTTGTTTTTTGGGGCCGAAATCGCCGTCTAGGCATCTAAGCTCATGGGATTTCAAGCATTCATGCGCGGCAAATACGCGGAAGCGCTGAAGTATCGCATCATTTCAGCGCGGGCCGGCAGCAACGATGGGCAGTCCTATCTGGGCCGCATCGCCCGTTTCATGGTCCGGTAACAACGTCTGAATGCCAGACAGAAAGCGCTGGAATGGTGGATGGCACACCCAAAAAAGACCCGGCGGTCAAGTAACTTTCACGCAGACGCCCGTGCCGTCATCCCGGTATTACCCGCATGGTCCAGCGCCCGGAACACGATTTCACCGCCGTCGGGATCCGCCAGAATTCTGAAATCACCGTCATCGTATATCGGCCGGCCGGACCGGAACGAAAATTTATCGACATTGAAGTCTGGTTTTTCCGCGGCCAGCAGGTCCAGCATCAGCCTCGCGATCAACGTGCCCTGCACCAGCAGGCCCGGATATCCCTTTTCCCGAACGTAGTCGCGGTCATAGTGAATACGATGGCTGTTGAAGGTAACGGCGGAGTGCCGGAACATCAGCACAGGGTCAGGCGTGAGGGTGCGAGACCAGGTCGCATCAGGCACTTCCGACGTATCCCCGCCGTCCCCGGCCGATACCGCGGAGGCCTGGCGAAAGATAATGTCGTTTTCTTCCACTACCGCCAGGCCATCGCCGTTTGAAATCCGGTGCTGCACCATCCCGACGATGAACGCGCCGGTCCGTCCCTCCTTTATATCGAATGACACGACTTCGGATTCTTTCCGGATGCTGTCGCCGATGCGCAGCGGCGCCCGAAAATCGAACCGGGCCCCGCCAAAAAGCTTGTTGGGAAACTCCACCGCCGCGGGCAGCAAGCCTTCGTCTTTTGCCAGACCGTCCTCCCCGAGGCGTTCAGGAGGCAGCTTCGCCGTACAGAATAGGCCGTGCCACAATGGTGGCAGCGGATCGCCCCGTTTAGGATCAGGGTCGTCATGGCCGAACGCCGCCAGCAGACCGGCCACCGGCGCGGCAGTGATGACATCCTCTGCCGAGGCGATCGTTCCGATTGCCGTTTTCAAGGTATGCGGGACACTGCTCATACCCAACTGCATACCCCAGAGGCTTCGACCCCGCTAGACTGTCAGGATAACAGGGAGAAATTCAATGGTGCTGGTACTGGGACCCAAGGACGTCAAAGGACTGATCACGATCAAGGAGGCCGTCGATGCGATGGAGCAGGGCTTTTTCGACTGGTCGAAAAACAAGTGGCTGGCAGAACTGCGCCAGCGTGTGCACTCACAGGCCGGGGTTCGGCTGACCGTCCATATGGGCGCGCCCAACACACCGGACACCATCGGGACCCTGCTGCATACCGAAAAGCCGGTCATCGGCGAGGACCAGCGCCAGACCTATTCCCATCGCGGTGCGCGGGTGCGAGTGGTCTATGAAGGGCAAAACGGTGGGCTGCTGTCGATCCAGGTGGGCGAGCTGGAGGTCACGGAACTGCCGGGCGTGAATCAAAACGTAGTGATCCCGACAAGCTGCGCCACCGCTGTCGGCACCAAATGGCTGGCAAAGAAAGATGCCAAGACCGTCGGCATCCTAGGATCGCGCGGTCAGGCCCGCGGGCAGCTGGCAGCTGTGAAAGCGGCGATCCCGAGCGTTCAACGCGCCGTTGTATTCAGCCCGAACGAGGACAACCGCAAGCGTTTTGCCGGTTCGATGGAACAGATCCTGGGAATGAATGTCACCGCCGTGGATACCGCCCGCGAAGCAGTGGAAGACATGGACATTGTGCTCACGGCGACCAATTCCAACGTGCCGACCTTCGACGGCGAATGGCTGTCGCCCGGCGCACATGTGTGTTCACTGGTTTCGTCCAACAAGGGCCTACACGAAGCCGGTTTCATCGCCAAAGCTCGGCGGGAAATCGACGACACCACCCTGCAGCGGGCTGATGTGGTGGTGTGCAATTCAATCGAACAGGACAAGCTGGACCGCACCGCCATCGTCTGGGGCGCAGCGGAAGAAGGCATCATTACCTGGGACAAGGTAGCCGACCTCGCCCAAGTGATGCGGGGCGAGGCCGGACGCACCGATGACGACCAGATCACATTCTTCAAACAGAACGCGTTCTGGGGCGTCGGAGACCAGGTGATCGGCAAGCTGCTTTACGAGAAAGCAAAGGAACAGGGCATCGGCATCGAACTCGACGTAGACCCGTTTGAATCGATGACGGATTCCCGTGAAGAGGGATAAATACTCTACCCCCGGCCTCATTCTTCACGCGACCATCGCCCCAGATCCACGGCAACCCCCCGGTCCAGTATCGGAAAGCGGCCCATAGCGTTGGTCTGGGACAGGAAGCCGAGCTTCTCATAGAATCCATCCTTCCCAGACACTGTGCTCAGATAGACCTTTTGCACGGGCAGAGCCGCAGCAGATAGGTCCGCGGGTTGGTCGGGGGGTAAGAGGAAGTTGTTTTGTGTCTGCGAAAACTGTCATCCTCGGGCTTCATCCGAGGATGACTGGCAGGAATAAACGACGGCCCGGGTAGTGCCTAAACCCGCTCAATCACCGTCGCGATGCCCTGGCCGACACCGATGCACATGGTACAAAGCGCGTATTTCCCATTGGTGCGTTCCAGTTCATTCAGCGCGGTAGTAATCAGCCGAGCGCCGGACATACCGAGTGGATGGCCTAGAGCGATGGCACCGCCGTTCGGGTTGATGCGCTCGTCATCATCGGCGATGCCGAGTTCGCGTGTGCAGGCCAGCGCCTGGGCGGCGAAGGCTTCGTTGAATTCCATCACGTCCATGTCGTCGAGCGAGAGGCCGGTTTTTTCCAGCACCTTCCGCGTCGCCGGCGCGGGACCAATGCCCATTATCCGGGGCGGCACGCCCGCCACCGCGGCGCTAACAATACGCGCCCGCGGTTTCAGCCCGTGTTTTTTGGTGGCTTCTTCGGTGGCCAGCAACAGGGCGGCGGCACCGTCATTCACGCCGGACGCGTTGCCCGCGGTCACGCTTCCCTCTTTTTTAAAGGCGGCGCGCAGTTTGGCGAGATCGTCCATTGTGGTGCCGTGGCGGGGGTGTTCGTCCGCGGCGACCACGATGTCGTCGCCACGCCGCTGTGGTACAACCACGGGTACGATTTCGTTGGCGAACCGGTCTGTTTTTTGCGCGGCTTCTGCCTTTTGCTGGGACCACAGCGCAAACTTATCCTGGTCCTCACGGGTGATCTGACGTTCCTCAGCCAGGTTCTCCGCCGTCTCGCCCATGGCATCGACGCCGTACATTTCTTCCATCTTCGGGTTAACAAACCGCCAGCCGATGGTGGTGTCATAGATTTCGGCCTTTCGGGAAAACGCGGCATCCGCCTTTGCCATCACGAACGGCGCACGCGACATGCTTTCCACCCCACCGGTGATGACGAGGTCGGCCTCGTCCACGCGGATGGCCCGGGCGCCCTGGGCCGTCGCTTCCATGCCGGAACCGCAGAGCCGGTTGACGGTCGCGCCACCGACTTCCAGCGGCAAGCCAGCCAGCAGCCCCGACATGCGGGCGACGTTCCGGTTATCTTCACCCGCCTGGTTGGCGCTACCGTAATAGACGTCGTCCACCTGTTCCCAGTCGACGCCTTCGTTACGGTCCATCAGCGCCTTGATCGGCACCGCGCCAAGATCGTCGGTGCGAACCTTGCTGAGACCGCCGCCATAACGGCCAACGGGGGTGCGAACGGCATCGCAGATGAAAGCATCGGACATGATGGATTCCCTTTAACAAAACGGTGTCATAAAACGGCGCGCATTGTTATCTATGCCGCGCACGCGGGCAAGGGCGGCAGCGGGTAACAGGACTGTGCTGCGGCGGCAAGTCCCCGCGCGGCGCATACGCCGAGAGCGATGAGGCTCCTTCTCATGGATAGCAACGCCCCGATCTGGTGGTTGTGGCCCCGTAACAGAACCGGGTGTTTTAGGATATTTAAGGCTTTCTATTACGCAAACCGATGTATGTAACGGGAACGGCGCTAGAACAGAAAATTTTTTGTGAGAGGTACCATTGCGGGCCAATCGCCGCACCAAGCGATTGCACTTGATCCGCGGGGACGATTGGGCGAGCGTTGGGCATGAACGCGATCGACAATCAATCCGGTTCCGCCTGGCTAGAAGGCGCGGGTGTTTTGCGTATCGGGCCAGCGCCACACATTGCGGTGGAATATATCGGCGAGGGCCCGCTGATCCTATTCCTGCACGGCATCGGCGGTGACAGATCGACTTGGTATTACCAGTTATCCAGGTTCGCAAAAGCCGGATACTGCGCAGCGGCATGGGATACGAGGGGCTACGGCGACAGCGACGACTATGACGGCGCGCTGACCTTTAACGATATTGCCCACGACCTGATCCGGGTGATGGATGCGTTCGCTGTAGATAAATCCCATATCGTCGGTACTTCGATGGGTGGGCGGGTTTCGCTGGAAACCTACGCAAACTTTCCCGATCGTTTCGCAACCCTAACGCTTACGGGCGTCCATGCGCGATTCGAAGCGTTTTCGCCGGAAGCACAACGGGATTTCGTCGAGTCGCGCCGTAAACCCCTGATCCAGGACGGACTCACACCAGGCGATATTGCGCCTCGAGTGATCGGCAGGCTGGCGGGACCGAACGCCTCTGACGACGCGAAGAAACGCGCTATAGCGGCGATGTCTAGGCTCCATAAGTGCTCTTACATAAAGACCGTGGAATCCACCACCAAATTCGACCGGGAACATGTGCTGGACGAAATAGCCGTGCCAACACTGGTGATCGGGGGCGAACACGACGCGCTGACCCCGCCGGATTTGACCCGTTCAATCGCTGATAGCATTACGGATGCCGAGTATCACCTGATCTACGGTGTCGGCCATCTAGGGAATCTGGAAAATCCGGTCGAGTTCAACCGGCTGCTGGAGCAGTTTCTCGCTCGGTATCGAGAACGGGCAAACATTGCCGCCGACCCGACCATTCTAGCGGGCTGAAACCGATATAGCGGGAAATACATCATGGATCTGGGCATAAAGAGGAAAGTGGCACTGGTGCTGGGCGGAAGCCAAGGCCTCCAGTTATCCGCCGCAGCCCCTATGTCGGAAGCTGCCGCAACAATGGTTTTGAGTGGCAAAGTTGCCAATAATGGCAGTTCTGGTGTCCTTTTTTGCCTCGAAACATCAATTTTGTTCGGGGTAATGCATATTTACCTATTTTTGGAGTAAGTATTATTGACCTAAAAAGATCTCTGGCGGGGCACCCGGACAGTTCGTGGACGATTTCCTTAAAACGCCGAACGGCAGCATCCAAAAGAAAATACTCAAAGACCCCTACTGGGCGGAGAAGGAGAAAAAAATATGACAGACCGCTATGCGGCCTATGAAAGGCTGAAATTCGATAAGCCGGAAGCCCGCATCCTCCGGATCACCATGGATTCCCCCGGCCGCCTGAACGCGGCGGACGAGACGATGCATGACGAGTTGGGCCGCATCTGGAAGGAGGTGGAAAACGATCCCGACGTATCGGTAGCAATCCTCCGCGGCGCAGGGGATGCATTTTCCGCAGGCGGCGATTTCGACATGATCGACAAGATGATCGACAATTTCGAAACCCGCGCCCGGGTGTGGAAAGAAGCTCGCGATCTTGTCTATAACGTCATCAACTGTTCGAAGCCGATTGTCAGCGCCATGCACGGCCCAGCCGTCGGAGCGGGACTGGTCGCCGGACTTCTGGCAGATATTTCCATCGCCGCGAAGGATGCGCGGATCATCGACGGACATACACGGCTAGGCGTTGCGGCCGGCGATCATGCCGCCATCGTCTGGCCGCTGCTATGCGGCATGGCAAAGGCCAAATACTATCTGCTCCTATGCGAGCCAGTCTCAGGCGAAGAGGCGGAACGTATCGGCCTGGTTTCCATGTGCGTGGACGAAAGCAAGCTGCAGGACACCGCGGTGAGGATCGCGCAGAAGCTTGCCCGCGGTGCGCCGTCGGCGATCCGGTTCACCAAATACGCGCTGAACAACTGGCTGCGCATGGCAGGGCCGACCTTCGACAATTCCCTGGCGCTGGAGTTCCTCGGCTTTACCAGCCCGGAGGCAGAAGAAGGTCTTGCGTCCCTGCGCGAAAAGCGCCATCCGAATTTCGATCCTAATTCCAACTTATAGGATACGGTCATGACCAAGGTATACGGCGACTTCGATCAGGAAACCCTCGACATCGAATATCTGATCTCAAAGACTGTACCGGCCATCGAGCCGTTTCTGGCCGACTATGCCCGCCTCAGCGAGGAAGCCCGGACCCTCCCCGGCGTTCGGGAAGATGTCGCCTATGGTAACAACCCGCAGGAGGTCGTGGATATTTTCCCCGCCGGTGACAGCTCGCCGGTGTTCATTTTCATTCACGGCGGGTACTGGCGCATGCTCAGCCAGAAAGAATCCGCCTTCATGGCACCGACCATGGCGCAGCGGGGTATCGCCGTGGTGTCGGTCAACTACACGCTGGTCGGCGAAGGCGCATCTATTTCGGAAATCGTCCGCCAGTGCCGCGCCGCCATCGCATGGACCTATAAAAACGCGCGCGATTTCGGCGGCGATCCCAACCGCATTTTCGTCGGCGGCTCTTCCGCGGGCGGCCACCTAACCGGCATGATGGTCGCCGGCGGCTGGCATGAGGAATTCGGCATTCCGGCCGATACGATCAAAGGCGCGGTGCCGTTGAGCGGGCTGCACGATCTTGAACCGGTGCGGCTGTCCTGTATCAATGAATGGGCTAAGCTGGACGAGGCCGAAGCTCGCCAGAACAGCCCGGTCCACCATTTGCCGGACTCCGGTTGCCCGCTGATCGTTACCTATGGCGCGTCGGAAACCAACGAATTCAAGCGTCAAAGCGCTCTGCTCGCCAACGCGTGGTCGGCCAAGGGCTGGCGGGCGGATCTGTTCGAACACCCCGACCGCAACCATTTCGACATCGTGTTCGACCTAGGTGATCCGGATAGCCTGCTAGGCAAGAAGGTGTTCGCCATGATTGAGAACACATAGAAAACAAATGGTTTTTTGAATGACCGCACCCGCCCTCTCCCCCTCCCGGCCACCCAATAGGATCTTCCCGTTGGTGGCGGGGAGGGGGAGAGGGCAGGTGCCAGCCAACGAAGTTTGCATAGGAGAAATATGAAGATCCCGGTCATCTATC
>CAJWUK010000022.1 GCA_913047365.1 uncultured Alphaproteobacteria bacterium
TCGTCGGCTCCGGCGGGGCCGGCAGCCACGCGGCGCAGGCGGCGGCGGAATCCGGTGCGAGAGTGCTGGTGGTCTCGAAGGACCCCATCGGCTGTTCCGATACCAAGATTTCTGAGGGTATTGCCACGGTTCGGGAATCCGGCTCAGACGACGACAGCGAAGAAACCCTGTCCGAAAACCTGCGCATAGCCGGCGGCGACCTGCCCGTCGAAGATATAACGGACGCCTTCGCCGCCGACAGTAAGAAGGCATATGACAAATACCGACTACAGGGGTTGCGCCCGGCGATTGATCAGGATCGCGACACGCCTCTAACGCTGCCGCTGCCCATGGGCGGGCATACCCGCCGTCGATCGGTTGGCCACCGTAACAGCGGCGTGGCTTTCAGCCATGCCAACTGGAACGCGTTGATCCAGGATCAGCGGATCGACTACCTGGAGGATTGCTGGTTTCTGGATCTGGTTACGGCGGATGAGGGTAGGCAAAAGAATATTGTCGGCGGCGTGATTTACGACGCCGCCCGCGGCAGGCTGATTGCTGTCCGTGCGCCGTCGGTCATCATTGCCGCAGGAGGCCTGTCCACCCTGTATTTCCCCAAGACCGACACGATGCGCGGCAATACCGGCGATTCCTACGCGGTAGCGGCCCGTGCAGGTGCAGAACTGGTGGATATGGAACAGGTCCAGTTCCTGCCGTTCTGCGTTGCCTCGCCGCCATCTTATGAAGGCCTTCTGATCGGCGAGCCGGTAACGGCAAGTTTTCTCGGCGTCCTGCGGGACCGCACGGGCAAGGTCATTCTGGACGGTGTCTATCTCCGCACCCGGGCGGAATGTTCGGCAGCGATCATGCGAGCGGTCGAAGACGGGCGCGGCAGTCCCAACGGCGGTGCCTATCTGGATATGACTGGCAACCGGAAGCATCCGAAATCCGGTCCCTATTTCATGAAGTTTCTGGAATCCGCGTTGCCGTCCGCCTACAAGGTCGCCCGGCAGGCGCTGGGTAAGGCGGCGGCGAACTGCGACGAGCCCTGGGAAGTACGCCCCAGCGCCCATTACATGATGGGCGGTATTCGTGCCAATGCGGATGGCGCCTCTGTAGGCGGCGACGGTGACGGCAGCCCGGAAAAAGGCATTGCTGGTCTGTTTACCGCAGGCCAGGCCATGGGCGGTGTTTTTGGCGCAAACCGCCTGGGCTCAACGTCTCTGACGGAAGGGGCCGTTTTCGGTGCCCGGTCGGGACGGGCCGCCGCGGCCCACGCAAGACAAACCCAGACAACGAAAAACCATGATGTATTCTCCGCCCTGTTGAATGCGACCCAGGCGAAATTCGGACAGCGGGGCGCCAAGGCGGCTGCCCGGCTGAAGCTTGATCTTCAGTCGGCAAGCTGGATCAATATCGGCCCAGTGCGGTCGGCGGAAAGGTTGTCCGAAATGGACAAGTTGCTCGTCCGGCTAGAGTGCGAACTCGACGATGTCGCCATTCCCGATTATGCCGAATGGAATCAGGCCTTCATTGAATATGAGGAGCTGCGCAATCTATTGGCCACGGCGCGGTTGGTATCGGCTGCTGCGAGGGAGCGCGATGGCAGCCTCGGCGGGCACGTAAGGCTGGACGGCGGCCAGATTTCGGCACTTTCGCAACCCTATTCTACCGTTGTCGCCAATACCGGTGAGGGTTGGCATGTGTCCCGGACGGCGCGCCCGCGCACGCCGTTCAAGGCGATTGTTTCCTACAAGGCGAAAGAGGCCTGCCGAAAAGCGCAGATCAAATGGCTGCGAATGCTGCCGTCGGGTCTGCAGGATCGCAAGCTCGAAAAGAAATACCAGTCGATTATGGGCCCTCTCGGCGCAGCGGAGATTGCACCGGGCGGTGTTGACGCCGCGATTGGGGAGGCGACGAAAGCGTGAAAGTAGAGATCGTTACCCGCCGTAGGGGCAAAGAAGCGGTGGTTGAATATGACTACCAGCCCCGGGACGAGGACGAAAAACCGATGATTCTCGATGTGCTGTTACAGGCTCAGGTAGAGGAAATTCCCGATCTGGCTTTCCGATATGGGTGCCGGGCACGCAACTGCGGGGTGTGTACGGTGGATGTAAACGGGCGACCCCGGGTCGCCTGCAGGGCACGAATTAACGAGGGTGACCGGGTCAGCCCGATGGCGACCCTGCCGCCTTTGGCCGACCTGGTGGTCCGGCGGGATGGCGTTGCCCGCCAGATGCGCGGTCGGCTTGCAAGCGCCGCCCAGGGCAACGATCTGAATGTCGAGGCGCCGGAGGATTATCACGCCCTGACCGCCTGCATCGAATGCTATGCCTGCCTGCATGAATGCCCGATGCACGCACGTAATTTCCACGGCAAGGCGCCTGCGGATATCTCAACAGGTGATCAGGCCGACCCGGCCGAGGGCTACCGATGGGGGAACCCGTTCTCGCTTCTGAAGTTGCAGCGCATTCGTATCGACCCCTTGACCTCGGACACCGGCAAGGAAGCTGCGCTGGATCATTCGATAGAGCTTGGGCTCGATGCGTGCGTCGGCTGCAAGGGTTGCAAATGCGGTGTCGGGATCAATCTGATGGGCAAGGTTGTGCAACCGATGCTGGAAGCAGCCGGGGATCGTCTGGGTAATACTAACTGACGAGCGAAATCACCACTGCCAGGGTGCCGGCGGAGAGGCCGGTCGAAACCAGGATAGACGATGTCGTCGGTCCCACGAACGTTCGGTACTGCTGCGCGACCACGAAAACCGTGGCACCCACCGGAACCGCCGCCATCGTGGTGGCCACGCCGGTAGTCAAAGCGTCCAGATCGAACACCTGTGTGCAAAGCACCCATACAATGGCAGGGTGGACGAACAGCTTGGTTACAGCCATGGCCGCGGTTTCCACCGGTTGTCCCGCAAGTTTGTATTCGGCAAGGCTGGCACCCAGCACGAATAGCGCGCAGGGACCGGCCGCACCCGACATCAGGCCGATATACCGTTCCAGCGGAACGTCAAGTCCCCAGCCGGTTGATCCCCACGCCGCGCCGGTCACGATTGCGATCAGGATAGGGTTGCGGACCAGCGCCTTCACAGGCGCCAGCGCAATTTTGGCGAGGCTATGTTGATCGGCGCGGCCCCGGGCGATCTCCACCAGCAGCATCGTTGCCGGCAAGAGGATCAGGGTGTTGAAGGCGATCATCGTGGTGATCGGGCCCAGTGCGCGGTCGCCGAAAGTCAGCACGACCAGAGGCAGGCCCAGCAGGACCGTGTTGGAAAATCCAGCGCCCATTCCCAGAATCGCCCGTTCTTCGCCGGTCAGGTCGAACGCCAGTCTCGCGAAAACCATCAGCAGGACCATCGAGATCAGCCCCCCGCCGAAATAGGCCGCGACAATCAATGGCTCCACCCCATCGAAAACCGTACCGGATGCCAGTTTGCCGAACAGCAGCGTGGGCAGGGCAACGTAGAAGACGAAATTATTGAAATATTCGGTCGCCGCCGGGGACCATTTCGGGGTTTTGGCTACTCCGTACCCCACCAGGATCAGCACGAAGACAGGCGCAATGATGTTGAGAATGGCTGACATGAAGAGTGGCGTGAAACCGGGTCAGACGCCGGCTTTTTCTTTCTGTGCCTTTGCGTTGCGCAGCGCTTCTTCGGCGGATTTTGTGTCTTTCATGCCCTGCTTGCGGTCCAAGGGTATTGGTTCCTTTTGGTCCGCCCTGGGCAACGTCTCCGTGGGGTAGGTCGCCACCTTGTCGTTCCCCATGGTGGTATCGCGGTCGAGCGACAAATCTCGGGCGTTCGCGTTGTCGGTATGGAATGCCGTGCCGTCTTTTTTCTGGGTTTCGAGGTCCAGCCACCATCTATTGGTGGTGCCGCGGGTGCCGTAGCCAATCTTGTCGTCCAGCCAGATCAGGAAGCGTCGCGACCAAGGCAGCTTGATCGCCGCCCACATGGCCAGGCGGTGATGCAGCAGGCCTTCCTTATTCCAGGGACACATCTTCATGCAGCGCCCGCAGGATGACCCTTTCGCATTGGTCACCCGGTATTTGGTACACTTCTCCACGTCCGGCTTCCATATTTCATATCCGTTGTAGAGAACCTTGTCGCCGAACGGGATTGCCTGCGCCGGGCATTCGCGGGCACATTTCATGCATTTGGAACAGAAATCCTGCAGGCCGAAATCGATGGGCTTGTCGGTCGCCATCGGCAGATTGGTGGTGATGATCGCTGTCTTGTGACGCGGGCCGATGAACGGGTTCAGCACTAGTTCGCCGATCCGGCTCATCTCACCAAGGCCCGCCAACAGCATCAGCGGGATCTGCATCACATCGCCATCGGCATTGGAATGGGCCTGCGCTTCGTATCCCAGACGCCGGATATAGTCCGCCACGATAACCGCCGTGGTGGAACCCTTCAGGTAGGCGCGATAGCTTTGCGCGCCGGAAACCCAATCGTCCCCTGAAGACGAATCAAGCGTTTCCCAACGCTGGTCGTTGACGACGACGATGGCGTATTTGTGTTTCGCCTCGATGGGCTTGCCGTCCATGCCTTCGCTGTACCAGGCCCATTCCGGACATTCGCAAATGCCGACCATGTCGGAATCCAGGAAGTAGCACAGCGATTTTATGTGCTTCGCGATTTCTTCCGGATCGTCCGGTAGATCCGCTTTGTCCGCATAGGGTTCGCCCTTGTGGATCGGTACCTGGGTCCAGTGAACGTGACCCATCGCGGCATTTAACGGGTTCTTTGTAATGAACCGGCGGATTTCCTTGCTCGCTTTTGGTCCGAGGTCGCCAAAAAAGGCGCGTACGAAAAAACCGGCCCGTTTCGGTAGGCGCTTGATATCTTCCGTAATCAGCGTTGTCGGTTTCTCGACGCGTTTGATCTTTTCCATCGGGTAGGGACCCATATGGAGGGGGCGATTCCGTCTGGAAAAGATCCTCAACATCGATGCATATCCTTAAGGCAGGCGGACAATTTCCTGGCTACTGCGGTTCTTTTTTGCCAGGAAATTTTCAAGCGCCTGCTTGAAATAGGGATGCATGACCGATTCTCGAACATTCTGAATCTCGAATTCGGTCGCTTCCTCGATCGATCGTCGCCATCCCATGTGAAAACCTTCCTTGGCCATACCCTGAAGATGGGTCGGTCCCGCGGCAAGGTCGTTCGCGATCTGCTGGGCGTTTTCCTTAAACGCGTCTTTCGAATAGACGCGGTTGACGATCTGCCAGTCAAGCGCTTCTTCGGCGTTAAGCATACGGTTGGTATACATCAGTTCCATCGCGCGCCGGAAGCCGACAATCTTCACCAGCGAATAGCTAGTCGTGGCGTCATTGGCCAAACCGATGGAATGCCAAGCGCACAGGAACCGGGCGTCATCAGTGCATACCGCCATGTCGGAACACAGCGTGATGCCCAAGCCTGATCCCGCCGCAACGCCGTTCACTGCCGAAAAGACCGGTTTCTTGATGCGGACGATCATGTGGAACACCTGGTGCCACCACATGGCGAGTTCACGGAAATGAGCGCTGATCCCTTCCTGACCGTCGGTAACGTCCGGGATTTCCTTCAGATTGAACCCCGCACAAAATGAACTGCCCGCCCCGGTAAACAACACTGCGCCGACGTTGTCGTCCGCTTCGGCATGAAACAGGGCATCCAGCGTTTCCTGAACGCCTTTCAGGTCCAGCGCATTGCCGTATTGCGGCAGGTTGAAGATGATTTTGGCCACGCCGTCTTCGACGACATAGATGATGCTGGTGTATTCGGTCGAGTCCACGGTACCCCTCTCTCAGCCAGATCGTATTAATTGATCTGAATTAGGTAATTCCGATTCAAAATTTCAGTTCAGTTCCTCGGCGCGTCGGATGATTTTCTGTAGCGCCCTGACCATGGCATCGACCTCGTCGCTGTCGATGGCGGCCATCAGTTCGGAATAGCGTTTGTCCGCCGACGGGGCGATTTTTTCGTAAAGTTTCTTGCCCTTGGTAGTCATTTTCAACTTGTAGCTGCGGCCGTCATCGGGATCCCGGTCGCGGGTCACGAACCCCTGGTCGACAAGGCGCTGTGTGGCTCGGTTTACCGCCATTTTCTCCATGGCCCACCGGTTTGTGATCTCTGCTGCCGAAACGCCGGGCTCGGATGTCAGGGTCAGCAGCACGCGCCATTCGGCCAGCGTGACACCGAACTTGCTTTCTATTTCAACGTAAAAGGCCCGCCCGACCCGGTTGGACAAGACGTGAACAAGGGAAAGAGGTTTGTCATCGGCGATCGTCATACGCCGATTATAGCAGAAAATCTATTCCGCGGCTTCCGACTGTCCGATAGCGGCGTTTACGGCCGGCATGACCTTTTCGGCCATCAGTTCCATCGACCGGATGCCCAGCGTCTTGTCTTCCCAGTCCTTGCCGGCATAAAGCAGGGTGCCGAAATCGCCGGTAACTTCGCGAAAGGCAAGAAGCTGGTCGACCACGCTGTTGACGTCGCCGCAGATCACCAGTTCGTCCAGGATGTAATCGAGCGTCAGCTTTTCGTCTGGAAAATCGCGTTCGGGTTTGAACACTTCATGCCGGTTGGCTTTCTTCAGCTTGGTGAAAAGTTGCCTGTAATAGAACCGGTAAGGGCTGCGTTCGTTGGTCTTGCCGTAGTCCACAGCGGTCTGGTGATCGTCGTGGACATAGATTGACCGGGCAACGCGCCAGTCTTCCGCCCTGGCAGGCCGGCCCCCTTCTTCGCAGCCCTGGGCGTAGTTGGTCCAGTGGGTCTTTACCCATTTATCCAGCAGGAAGTTGGCCGAGATCGGCAGGAAACCCTTTTTGCCCATCTCGATAACGCCCTTGGAAAACGGGGCGACAACTGTACCCACGATGGGGGGGTGGGGTTTCTGATAGGGCTTCGCGATAGGACCTAGCCCGATCTCCGGGAACAGCGTTTCGCGGGTGGAAATTTTCCAGTGTTTGCCTTCAAGGTCATATGGTGGCTCTCCCTGCCAGATATCCAGAATGTGGCCGATGGATTCGGCGAACATTTCGTTGCGGTCGATGCCGCGAATGCCCAGCGCCTCGGCGTCCGATTCAAGGGCGCCCGGGCTGATGCCGAACAGGAATCGGCCTTTCAGCAGGTGGTCCATCATGGCCGCCTGGGCCGCCACAAGAACCGGATGAGTATGTGACAGGTTCGTCGTGCCGGTGCCCAGTTTAATCTGTTTCGTCTCGGCTATCAGGCTTGCCTGAAACAGCATCGAATTGGTGATGCTTTCGGCCGCGTCGGTGACATGTTCGCCGACATAGGCCTCGGAATACCCCAGCTTGTCTGCCAGAATGATGGCTTCGCGGTCTTCTTGCAGAACTTCAGTGTAGTCCCGATCCAGGCGGTGAACGGGCATGGTGAAAAAGCCGATTTTCATGGGGCTATCCCTTTAGTCCGATGTTGGTTTGATTTGTAATTCATGAAAACGAAGATGATAATAGGTCATGAAGGCACATTATATGTGAATTGCAGGAACAGATATGCCGAATACCGCTGCCAGCAGCGAAATGAATGTCTTTGTGGCTGCCGTCGATGCCGGTGGTTTTTCCGCGGCTGCGCGGCTTCTGGTTTTGACGCCCTCTGCGGTTTCCAAGCAGATCAGCCGACTGGAAGAACGCCTGGGTGCGCGGCTGTTGAACCGGTCGACCCGGCGGATCAGCCTGACCGATGCGGGCCGGGAATTCTATGAACGATCCCGTGCGATCCTCGCGGATATCGACGAGGCGGAACGCGCCATTGGCAGTGTATCCGAGGAGCCGCGCGGTACATTGCGGGTGACCGCGTCGATTTCCTTCGGTCAGCGCCAGATCGTGCCGCTAGTACCGGAATTTTCGGCCCGGTATCCTGGTATTCGCGTCGATGTGCAGTTTTCGGACCGGATGGTCGATATCGTCGAAGAAGGCATTGATGTCGCCGTTCGTGTCTCGGCTCCGGCAAGCTCGGCCCTGATTGCCCGGCAGCTCGCGCCTGACCGGAGAATCGTGTGCGCCTCGCCCGATTACCTGCGAAAGCATGGCACGCCGGACAACCCCGAAGATCTGTCGGGCCACAACGCGTTAATCTATTCGACTGTCTATTCCGATACCTGGCGTTTTGACGGTCCCACAGGCGCACGTGCGGTTCGGGTCCGGTCCAGCTTCTCCGCCAATTCAGGAGAAGCCATTCGCGACATGGCACTCGGCGGTCACGGCGTTGCGCGGCTCGCGACTTTCTTGGTTGGTCCCGACATTGCAGCAGGTCGGCTGGTCGAACTGCTGACCGACTGGCGCGACCCCCAGGAAAATATAATCCACGCGGTCTATCCCAGCCGCCGACTGGTCCCGCCGGCCACGCGGGCGTTCGTTGATTTCCTGGTTGAAAAGATGACGCCGACCCCACCGTGGGCGTGGGAGGCTCCCTAAACTGCCTCTGCTTCCACCAAGGCATCTACAAATTCCGAATACGCCGCCATATCGAACTTCCGGTTGAGGCCGTTGGCGTTCATGTAGCGGATTTTTCCGAACACGGGGCGCTCGGTCCAGGCGCGGTCGTGGAGGCCGAAGCACCAGGCAACGTTGGCGTATGAATTCGGGTCGCGACCGTCTAGGAAATATTTGTTGTTCAGCGCCAGCGCGGTGTCGAACGCCGCTTCCGGCGTTATCGACCATTCCAGAATTTTCTTCGCCCAATACATACGCATGTAGTTGTGTAAGAAGCCGGTGTGGACCATTTCCCGCATGGCGTCGTTCCAGTGAGGGTCGTGTGTGGCGCAGGTTTCCAGAGTTTCCCGGTCGTAGACGTATTCCCGCTCGTCTACGGCATGGTCTTCCAACGTCTTCCGAGCCCAGTCGGGCAGGGCTTGGTATTCGTCGAAGCGAGGTTCGAACGCGACGTAATTGATTGCGAGTTCACGGCGCACTATCAGTTCTTCGATGAACGATCCGCTGTCATTGCCTGATCCGGTATCGGCATTACGGGCGGCCAGGGCCATTTCGACCGGAGAGATGTGACCGAAATGGAGATAGGGGCTGAGGAAGGATGTCTGGCCCGCCGAAGGTTCGTTCCGACCGTTGGCGTAGCCATCCAGAGTTTCGTTCACGAATGTATTTAGTCGTCGCCGCGCTTCCCGCTGACCGCCACGGAAGCGTCGCACAGGTTTGACTGACCGGTCCAGGTCGAGTGTCTCTAGTGCGGCGTGAGTATCTTCGACATCGATATCGCTTTCGAACTTTAGATGGTCTGCCGATACGTCCGGATCGGTTTCGTCCAGCGGCACCAGGTATTCGTCCCAGACCCGATGAATCTTCGGCCGGATCGTGCGTGCCGCGTATTCGGATTTATCGGAGGCCACATCCACCGGCACCACGGTTTCTGTTTCCACCTGCACAACAGGACACGTTGCTTTCTCTGCCAGCTTTTTCCGCCAGCCGACCTGCGCCGGAAAATAGCTGCGGTCGCAGATCACGGCGGCGGCCTGGTCAGACAGGGCCAGCGCTACGTCACCCGGCATTCCGTGCCGGACGGAGAAGGCGATCCCGCGATCGCGGAATCCTTCGGCGCAGTCTCTCAATCCTTCCAGCATGAACGCGTAGTGCCGGGAATTGGCCTCCGGGTATCCGTCCATCAGCCCGTAACAGACAACGACCGGTAGGCCGTACTTGTTAGCGCCCCGGATCGCTGTTTCCAACGCGGCATTACCATGGGGGCGTTGCGCTTCCTGCATCCAGTACAGTACGTAACCACCGTCTACCCGCCGGTCGCGGTCGTTCAGTTTTTGAATGCGGGTATTCTGGATCATAAGAAGGCCTCGGAACCTTTACGCCTCAATGATACCGGCGGATCAGCCGATAGACAGAATTGCCTTCAGGCCGGGCCGGTTGTCTTCGAGTTGCACTTTGCCGCCGTGGAGAGTGGCCACAGCCCGGACCAGGCTGAGACCCAGCCCGCTGCCCGGTGTGTTGCGGCTTTCCTCCAAACGGTGAAATCGCCGGAAGACATCTTCTTTCGCGTCTTCCGGAATGCCGTGCCCGGTATCGGATACCGTCACAACCGTGCCGGCGGCGTGAAGGACCACGTTGCTGCCTTCCGGCGTATATTTGATGGCGTTGTCGGCAAGGTTTGCGACAGCCTGGAACAGCAGGTCGCGATCGCCGGTCAGGCCGGTTGTCGGTTCGCAACGTACGGCCAGAGTAATGCCTTTTACGAGCGCAACGGGTTCGTATAGTTCCGCCACGTCGCTGACAACTTCCGCCAGATCCATCGGCGCGAAATTCTCCCGCCGGCCGCCGGCTTCTATCTGGGCGATCCGCAGCAGGGCGTTGAAAATCGCCAGCAACCCGTCGGCTTCGGCGATGGCGGATTCGACGATGCGGTTGCGGTCGTCGTCGGTCAGGTTTGGGCGGTCGATCTCATCCAGTTTGCCGCGCAGCCGGGCGAGCGGCGTCCGCAGGTCGTGTGCGATGTTGTCGGAAACGTGGCGCAACCCTTCCAGCAGGGTCTGGTTGCGGTCCAGCATGGCATTCAGATTGGCCGCCAGCTGGTCGAATTCATCGTTGGTTCCCCGGGTCGGGATACGACGGTCCAGATTTCCGTCCACGATCTGACGGCTGGTCTGGTTGATTGAATCAATGCGCCGGGCGGTGCTCCGGCTCATCGCGATTCCGCCGGCAAAACCCAGTGCCAGCGTAAAGCCGGTTCCCCAGATCACGGCGTTGAGGACCATGGCGCGGATGCGTTCTATTTCCCGCACTTCGCGGCCTACAAGCAAATTTAGTCCGCCCTGCAGTATGAAGGGCCGGGCGCGGGCAATATGGGTGGTACCATCCGCGGTGTCCCGGTCCAGCAGGTCGAAGGTCAGCCAGCCGTCACTATCGGGCTCTAGGGTGGGCCAGGCGCTTAGATTTCCGACCAGCGGCCGGCGAAGGGGGTCGGTTAGAAGATAAACGGTGCGCCCGCCGGGATCGCGTCGGACCCGTTCCGAAATAACGGCCGCAATACCGGGCGTGCCGCGCTGCTCGTATTGTTCTGCCAGTCCCTTGATGTCGGCCTGAATGGTCTCGTCTATCTGGTCCGAGAGTACGCCGGCGGTGGCCCAATACAAAAACCCCATCAGGATCGCCGCCGATCCGCCGAACAGCAACATATAGAGGAGCGCCAGCCGAAATGTCGCGCTGCGGAACAGCGGAAACGCGGTCACGGCGGCGTATCGCGAAGCACGTAGCCTGCACCCCGGACGGTGTGGATCAACGCGGTGTCGAAATCCTTGTCTATTTTCTGGCGCAGGCGGCTGACATGAACGTCGATGACGTTCGTCTGCGGATCGAAATGGTAATCCCAAACGTTTTCCAGAAGCATGGTACGGGTCACGACACTGCCGGCGTTTCGCATCAGGAATTCAAGCAATTGAAATTCCCGGGGCTGGAGGTCGATTTCGGTTCCATCCCGCGTTACCCTCCGCGCCAGGAGGTTCATTTCCAGATCGCCAACGGCAATCAAGGTTTCGGCGGTTATATTCGATTTGCCTGTCCGGCGTGTCAGTGCCTCCAGCCGGGCCAGTAGTTCCGATGCCGCGAATGGTTTGGTTAGGTAATCGTCGCCTCCCGCTTTCAGCCCTTTTACCCGGTCGTTTACCTCACCCAGGGCGCTGAGGATCAGGGCCGGTGTGTCATTGCCCGATGCGCGCAGGGTACGGATGATCGTCAAACCGTCCGGTCCCGGCAGCATACGGTCGACGACCAACGCATCGAACTCCTCGGTGGTTGCCAAGAAAAGGCCGTCCTTGCCATTGTCGGCGCGGCTGGGGTTGTGCCCCGCTTCCTTCAAAGCTTTGACGATATAGTCGGCGACGTCGTTGTCGTCCTCGATCACCAGGATACGCATCGATAAATATCCAATCCGGTCTGACAGATATTTAGGGGTGGGGTCGTCCCAACCGCAAGCGCCATGACATTAAAGTTTTGTAATCTTCACAATTCGTAGTGCAAGGATTTCGCCGAAGACGCACTCCTTGCTATGAATGCCGGGTATACCTAAGTGGCAAAGCAATCTGGCGCCGTGGTTTTGCCATACCGTCTTGGCCCCATGATCACAACAAGGCCGGTCGCGCCGTCCTGTGGGCACCGCCCCCACAGGACGGCGATCGTTTAGTCGTCGAGCCGGCAGAATTTTAGGGGCCGGGCAACGTTCAGCAACAGATCAGTCAATCAGGCTGCTTTCTTGGCGATCATGACATTATCTATATAGGTCAGAAGATCTTTCCCCCCCTGATTTCTCAATGTGGTGCGAACCCGTACAATTCCACGGTCGGGCTTCGAATTAGAACTTCGCTTTTCCAGGACTTCGAGAGCAACGCTAAGTCGGTCGCCGGCGCGAACCGGGCCCAGATAGCGGAATTCATCATATCCCAGTGATGCCATTACGCCCGGCGGAACACCCTTAATGTGAAGTAGTTTCTGCTTGATCGCCATGGAGTATTCCCCCGAAGCGATCAGCGCCCCATGGATAGATTTTTCAGCGGCTTGGCGGTCGACATGAAATGGAAAAGGATCCCATTTCTCCGCGAAGGCAACCATTTCGTCTTCTTCCACTGGGTATTCGCCGATGATGTCGGTATCACCCACCGTCATATCTTCGTACCAGCCGTAGACCATTGCCGCCGTTTCCGATTTCGTACCGCGGGAACATCGCCGCAGGCGGTCCCAATTGCAAGGTATTGCCTCAGCAGGATATACCCGGCGGGAAATGAGATTGACCAAGATCCCGCACGGCAGGCTTCCCCAAATCCTGTCCCGTTTTTCCGAAGGCCTGGAGGGCAACGAAACGGCGGCCAGTGCCTTCGCGTCAATCGCCGAAACGGCGGAACGAATAGATGCGCCGGCGGATACGTTGGAACACCGGTCCGCGGCGGTAGGTCTGGCCAAAGAGTTAGGCATGAATACCATCGACGAAGCGCCGCAACAGGCCTTTAGCTGGAATGGGTGCGCAGTCCGAACACGAAGTGAGGCTAGCGTTTTGATACACGAAGTTGCCCACTGGCTAATCGTCCCGCCGGAGCGCCGGGGTTTGCTCGATTTCGGTCTGGGTGCCGGGCCGGAAACCGGACGAATCCAGGAAGCCGATGCCGCGCGCTGCGTGGACGACGCCACCAAGGAATGGGAAGAACTACTAGCATCGCTATTGGGTATATTGTTAGAGGCAAAACTATGTCAGGCCGCCATTCACGCCTTTATAGAACAGAACTGGCTGGAAGGGTGGGAACGGCCCGCAGCGGCGGAGCAGTTTGCTTCTACGATAAAAGAATTGCGTGCGCGGCGCCTGATCTCCGAAATAGGTGTTCCGATACTACCCTGAAATGGGCGTCTAGTTCGGCAGCGCAGCCACCGCCGCGATTTCGATCAGGAATTCCGGCCAGGCCAGCGCCGAGACTTCCACGATTGCCGATGCGGGCCCGTCTTTTGGGAAATAGCTCTCGCGGATATCCGAAATCGAGTTGAAAGCCTCTATTTCCCGCACATAGACGGTGACCTGAGCGATATCAGACATCGTGCCGCCGTTCGCCTCAATAATGGCCCGGATGTTCTCCAGCACCTGGGTGGCCTGGGCCCTAATGTCACCTTCGCCGACCAGCTTACCGTCTTCGTCCAGCGCCACTTGTCCGGCGATAAACAGCAACGGGCCGCTTTCGGTACGGATGCTGTTCGAATAATGCGGTTTAATCGGGGGTGGGACGGATGCCGGATTAGCGCCCACGGATTTATTGGTCATATAGATTTTCCTTCCTGTTTGGCCTGTTGCAGCGCATGCCAGACGGTTTGAGAGGTAATGGGTATTGGCACATGCCGGACGCCGAGGTGCCACAGCGCATCGACCACAGCGTTACCGATGGCAGCCGGCGCGCCGATGGTCCCGCTTTCGCTGCCGCCTTTCACACCCAACGGGTTCGACGGCGCGGGCGTTTCGATAAAGGTGAGGTTGAAGGACGGCAGATCGTCCGCCCGCGGCATGCAGTAATCGGCGAATGAGCCAGAGATTAGCTGTCCGCCGCCGTCGTGATCGTAGACCACATGTTCCATCAGCGCTTGCCCGATGCCCTGGCCCAGCCCGCCGTGAACCTGGCCTTCGACGATCAACGGGTTGATCACGACGCCGCAGTCGTCCGATGTGAAGTAATCCCGGAGGGTGACCTTGCCGGTTTCCGCGTCGACGATCACGACGGCCAGATGCATGGCTTGCGGATCGTTGGTGTCTTGCGGTTCCCAGAAAACAGTCTCTTCCAAACCCGGTGTCACCGTGCCGTCTTCGTTCGGCGGCAACATCGCGCCGTGATAGGCGTTGTCGGCGACGTCCCGGAAAGTGACCTTTCTATCTGTTCCGCGAACGGAATAGTTGGCGGCTTCATAGTCCAGGTCTTCTTCCGCGCATTCCAGCATATGCGAGGCGATCTTTCTTGCCCGGTTGGCGACCCGGTCGGCCGCGATCATCACGGCGGAACCGCCCACCGTTAGCGACCGAGATCCCCAGGTGCCGTTACCGAAGGGCACCATATCGGTGTCGCCCTCAATAAGCGTGATATCGTCCACGTCGATCCCCAGTCGGTCGGCCGCGATCTGGGAATAGGTAATATCGTGTCCCTGGCCGTGGCTGTGACTGCCCGAAAACAGCGTGACTTTGCCGTCGGAATGAACCCGGACGATCGCGCTCTCGTACCCCCCGTGCATCCCACCGCGTGCCGCCAGATTGGCGCTGTTGCCGGTGCCGGATTTATCCAGAAAGCACGAGATGCCGATTCCCATCAATGTGCCGGAGGCGCGAAACTTTTCCTGCTCGGCACGTAGGGCGTCGTAATCCGCTAGCTCGATCAGCCTGTCGAATAGCAGCGGCGGGTTTCCGCAGTCGTAAGTGCGACCGCCCGGCGTCGGGAAGGGGAACTCTTCTGCCTGGATCAAATTACGCCGACGGATTGCGGTGACATCGATGCCGAGTTCTCTTGCACCCTGTTCAGCAAGCCGTTCGTTTACCCAGGTGGCTTCGGGCCGTCCTGATCCACGATAGGCATCCACTGGCAGGGTATTGGTGTAAGCCCCGCGCACGCGCAAATGCGCAACAGGCGTTCGGTAGAGTCCCGTTAACGTTTGCGGGTAGGAATTACCGGGAATGCTAGGCGCGAAATTCGAGAGATACCCGCCAAGCGCGGCAATCGTATCGACTTGCAGGGCAAGAATATCGCCGTCCTTCGAAATTCCCATGCGGGCGACTGTGTGATGATCGCGGGCCTGGGAGTCGGACATCAGACATTCGGACCTTGTTGCCGTCCATTTCACCGGCCGGCCAAGCAATCCGGAAGCCCAGGCGACGGTCGGGGCTTCGACGGAATAGTGGACTTTCAGCCCGAAACCGCCGCCGACATCCGGGGCGATGACGCGAATTTTGTGCTCCGGCACGAACAGCGTGTACACGGCCAACCAGCGTTTCAGATAGTGCGGCGTTTGGGAGGTGGCATAGAAGGTGTAGCGCTCCGTGTTGGAATCGAAATCACACAAATAGGAACGGGGTTCCATCGGACTACCCGCGACGCGATTGGACGGCAGTGTCATTTCGACGATGTGATCCGCTCCCTCCAGCGCGCGTTCGGTTGCAGCCGGATCCCCCTTTTCGATTTCGAAGACTATATTGTTGTCGAACGCTTCGTGGATGACCGGCGCATCGGCATCGAGCGCCCGGGATACATCCGTGACGGCAGGCAGAACACCATAATCCACGCCGACCTTTTCCGCCGCGTCTTCGGCCTGATGGCGGGTCTCCGCGATTACGGCGGCGACCACGTCCCCCACATGGCGCACCTTGTCCGAAGCGAAGGCAGGGCGTGGGGCTTCGTTCATTGGGCGACCGTCGCCGAACGGCATCGGATGCACAACGGTGAGTTCGCCGAGCCCGGCTGCCTGCCAGTGGTCGTGGGTCAGAACTTTTAGCACGCCGGGCATGTCGATGGCGGCAGTGATGTCGATGGACCGGATAGCCGCGTGCGCATGGGGTGACCGAACGAAAACGCACCAGGTCATATTCGGCAGGGTCAGGTCATCAACGTATCGTCCCTTGCCGCGCAGGAAACGTAAATCTTCCCGCCGCTTCAACGGCTGCCCCATATATCCCATCGGTGTCTCTTGTATTGTTTTGCGTATTAAAGGCGGTTTGGCGGCATGATGCTATTGTCTCTATCCCAATCTCGGCAAGAAGCCCGAAAAGCGGTGGCAGGATAATGGTACCGGAGCCATCCGTTTATCCGCGGATGATCAGAGGAAATTCATGGTCATAGTGCGCCTATTTGGCGACGAATTTCTTGGCAAGAACGATAATGCAGGGGTCCGCAAGGTTTACAGTCTGCCGAAAGACGCCGCGAAGCGGAACATTTAGGTCACGAAAGCGTTCCACGTAGAAGGGCGACTTCGGCTGCTCTTTTTTTATTTCTCGGCGGCGGGCGCTCGGCTGAATTCGTTGTTAGCCTCTACCAGCTCGGTCATTAGTGTCATCAGGTGATCCTGTTTGGATTTCGGAAGTGGTGCCATCAGCTTATCCTGGGCGCGCAGCGAGGCGTGCTCCATCTCGCGGGCGATTGTCTCGCCCTTCGTCGTCAGAACGGCGGTGCGCATTCTGCGGTCCTTGTCGCTCTGTTTACGTTTCACCAGGCCCCGCTGCTCAAGTCGCGCCAAAACGTCGGCGACGTTTGTGCGGTCGATTCCGGCATCCCGGGCTATCGTCACCTGATCGGCGCCGGGCCGGTTCAGCAGCGCCGTCATAACGGCGTATTGCACCGGGGTAATACCGTATTCAGCGCATTCCTCCAGAAAGATCGCCACATGAATTTGATGTAGGCGGCGGATCAGGTAGCCGGGCCGATCCCAAAGGCTGGTCAGAGACCCAACTGTCGTAGTGGTTAGGGCGGTCATTTCCTATCGATCCGTGTTGCTCAAGGACAAAAAGGGGGTATACTGATGAAATAGTCAAGCAGGAGAGGCGATATGTTCGTAAAAAACTGCTGGTACGTTGCTGCCTGGTCGAAGGATGTCGGCCGCGAAATGATAGACCGGATATTGCTGGGCGAATATGTGGTTTTGTATCGCAAGGAAGACGGCACACCGGTCGCGCTCGAAAACCGCTGCCCGCATCGAAACCTGCCCTTGTCCGAAGGCCGGCTGATTGGCGACCAAATCGAATGCGGCTATCACGGCATGGTCTTCAATTGTGACGGTGCCTGCACGCATTTGCCGGGTTCGGACAAAGCGCCTGACTGGGCGACCGTTCGTCGCTACCCGGTGGCAGAACGGAACGGTTGGCTTTTCTATTGGCCGGGCGACCCGGCGCAGGCGGAGGAAGCGCTGATCCCGGATTATCCGAAACATAACGAAGACGAAGACTGGATACGCGCGCAGGGACAGGCCTATGTGATTGCCGGCTATCGGCTGGTGCTCGACAACCTGCTGGATTTGTCACACCTGACATATGTGCATGGTTCGACCACCGGCAACCGCGCGGTTGCCGAGAAGGCAAATCTGATTACGGAGCAAGAAGGCGATACCGTTCGCGTCACTCGTTGGATGGAAGATATAGAGCCCGCGTTGGCGTTTCGCGAATACGGTGGATACAAAAACAATATTGACCGCTGGCAGATGAGCCAGTTCATCCCGCCCGCATATATCAACATCAATAACGGATCCGTTGACACTGGTGTCGGGGCTGACTGCGAGACGCGCAATAACGGACAGGGAAAATGGGGCTTTGTCGTCTACCACGCCATGACGCCGGAAACCGAAACCACCACCCACCAGTTCTGGACCGTCGCCGGGCACAAGGACAAGGTGCCGGAAAACATGCGAGAACTGTTCGTCGAACAGATGCACGGCGTGCTAAAGGAAGATCTACACGTATACGAAGCCCAGCAGCGCGCCATCGATCTCGATCCGGAATCGACCACCCGCGATGCCAATCCCCGCGGTACCATTCCCGCAGACGAAGGCCTTCTTGCCATGCGCCGTGTACTGCGCCGGCTTTACGGGGATGAACATAAGGCTGTTGAGGCGGCGGAATAAGCGCCTTAAACCAAGAGTGATTTCCCTGCAACGGTGGGGACCTTTTCCATCTGAGAGCTCCCGTAAGCGCGAGAATGACGATTGACGGCCGCGACGAAAAAAGGGAGCGTACTACGTAATTAGAGTATGCGGACGGGACCGGGAGCGCAAATGACCATCACCATTCAGGTACCGCCATGGCGCGTTGGCGTCGATGTAGGTGGGACGTTTACCGATCTCGTAGTGGCCGACAGCGATGGCCGCACCGATGTGTTCAAAGTGCCGTCGGTTCCCGCCGACCCGGGCGAGGGCGTCATCAATGCGCTGACCAGAGCGTGCGCAGAGCTGGACCAGCCAATGGAGAAATTCCTCGGCGACTGCCAGTTTTTTCTGCATGGGTCGACCGTAGCGACCAACACTCTGCTGGAAGGCAAGGGTGCGACTGTCGGCCTGCTGACGACCCACGGTTTCCGCGACAGTCTCGAAGCCCGCCGAGGCCTGCGCAAAGACCCGTGGGATCACCGTACACCGTATCCACCGGTGCTTGTGCCGCGCTATCTACGCCAGCCGGTGCGCGGTCGTATCGACGCTGAGGGCAATGAAGTCGAGCCACTGAACGCTTGCGATGTGCGCGCCGCCTGTGCCCTGTTCCGAGACGAAGGCGTCGAATCCATCGCTGTGTGCCTGCTGAACAGTTTCGTCAATTCCGCCCATGAGGAAGCGGTTGCCGAAATCCTGACGGAAGAAAACGTATGCGACTGGGTGTCGGTGTCTTCCGATATCGTCCCGATCATGGGCGAGTACGAACGCAGCTCTACCACGGCCGTGAACGCCTATGTGATGCCGCGGGTAGCAAGCTATCTGACGGCGCTGCAGAAGAAACTGATCGACATGGGGCTCAAGACCAAGTTGTTGATGCTGCAAAGCAACGGCGGTGCGGCGTCCCTGGACCAGTTGATCCGTCAGCCGGTGAACCTATTGCTGTCTGGTCCGTCGGCTGGTGTCGGCGCGATGCAGCACCTTTCATCCGGTATCGGCGAGGACAATCTGGTAAGCATGGAAATCGGCGGCACAAGCTGCGACGTGATGTTGATGCATGAAGGCCGGGTGGCGATCACGGATTCACTGTCGGTCAACGATTATGACCTGGTCACACCGTCTGTTGATATTCACACCGTCGGCGCCGGCGGCGGCACAATTTCTGGTATCGATGGCGCCGGTCTGATGTATGCAGGGCCGGAAGGGGCGGGCGCTAATCCCGGTCCGGCCGCCTACGGACTTGGCGGCACGCGGCCGACCGTGACAGATGCACATCTGGTTCTCGGCCGCATGCGGCCTGGCCCTTATGCGGGCGGGTCGGTGACGCTGGACCTGTCCAGGGCCGAAAAGGCACTGGATGACGAAATTGCCAATCCTCTGGGTATCTCACGAACGGAAGCAGCGGCCGGTCTGATTCGCATTGTTGAACAGAATTTGCTGCATGCTGTCGAACGCATCAGCATTCAGCGCGGCTATAACCCCGGCCGCTTTATGCTGATCGGGTGCGGCGGCGCCGGACCCATGCACGGGGCCAGCGTTGGCCGCCGTCTGGGCGCGCGGGCGGTGTATATTCCTCGGCAGGCAGGCGCGTTCTGCGCCATCGGCATGCAGCATGCCGACGTGCGCCGCGATTTCGTGCATGTCGTCATGCGCGAACTGAACGGAGAGGCCATGGAAGCGATTGCCGACGGTTATTTACGGCTGGAGACCCAGGCCCTCGAAGCCCTGCAGAACGAAGGCTTCGACAAGAAGGACACCGAATTCGGATATGAGCTGGACCTTCATTACGAAGGGCAGCAATGGGATGTGGGAGTGGCGCTTAAGCCGGACGCGACGCTGGATGAAATCCGCACCTCTTTCGAAGCAGAGTATGACCGCCAGTTCGGTCACACCAACCCGGAAAGCAGGATCAACGTTGCCAAGCTGCGGGTAGTCGGAATTGGCAAGCTGCCCCTGCTGGAGGACCCTAAATTCGAGGCGGTGGATACGACACCCGAGCCGATCGAAACCCGCCCGGTCTATGCAGAATCCGCTGGTGAATTTCTCGAAACCCCGGTCTATCGCGGTACCGATCTTCATTACGGACAGGGCTTCGGCGGCCCTGCCATTATCGAAGAGGCGACCACCACCATCCTGATGGGTCCGGGTGACCGAGTCGGGGTCGATGCACTTAACAATTACATCATTACCTTCGAAGGAGAGGGCTGAGCGATGGCGCCCAAACTCGATCCTGTCATTCTGGCACTGACCCAAAATCGGTTGGACCATATTTCTCACCAGATGGGCTGGGTGATGGTGCGCACGGCGCGGAGCCCGATCTTCAGCCAAGCGCATGATTTTTCTTGTTTTATTGCTGGCCCGACGGGGGAAGTTGTCAGCCAGGCAGACGGCATCCCCATCCATACCGGGAGCGGCGGCTTCGGCGTCCGCGCGATCCTGCGCGATTACGGCGACGAACTTGCCGACGGCGACGTGTATCTGCTGAATGATCCGTGGGAGGCGGGCGGTAACCATCTACCCGACTGGGTGATCGCACGCCCCGTCTTCGTGGAAGGCAAGATGGTGGGACTGACCTGTAACCGCGCGCATCAATCCGATATCGGCGGTGGCGCGGCAGGAGCCTACAACCCGGTTGCCACCGACGCCTGGTCGGAAGGGGTGCGCCTCCCGGTTCTGAAGCTGGTTGAGGCTGGCAGGACCCGCGAAGATCTGTGGAAACTACTGATGCTGAATACACGGACGCCGCATCTGCAGGATGGCGATCTAAGGGCGATGCTGGGATCTACCCGGATCGGTATGGAACGTGTGGCGGCGCTCGTGGAAGAGCTCGGTGTGGATGAAGCGTTCGGTTATTTCACCGGCGTACTCGACCACGCCGACCAGTCCGTCCGGGTGGAAATCGCCAAGCTGCCGGACGGTGTGTATGAAGCCGAAGACAGGTCTGACAACGACTGCTTCGAAATCCGCGACGTCACCGTCCGCGTGAAACTGACCATCAAGGGCGACCAGATGACGGTCGATTTCACCGGAACTGATGACCAGATTCTCGGTTTCAAGAATTCGTCGCTGGGCAATACTTATTCGGCGATATTTACCGCTCTAGCATCGTTCCTTGACCCGCATCTGCCGCACAATGAAGGCGCGTTCCGGTGCGTCGATGTCATCGCGCCGGAAGGAACAATCATCAATGCCAACGAAGGTGCGCCGACGACCATGTGCACGGTATTTTTCGCGCACGAAATCATTCACGCGGTTTGGAAGGCCTTGGCACAGGCCGACCCGGTTCGCGGCTGCGCCGGTTGGGCCAAGAATGTGTTTGGCATCTCGGTCGGTAAGGAGGAAAGCGGCCACCCTTACGTGTTCTATCACGGGGCCGCGGCGGCTGGGTCCGGCGCGGTGGACGGCCGCGACGGGTTCAACCAGATCGGCCATGTCTGCACGCTGGGCGGGCTGACCATGCCTAATGTGGAAGTCTACGAGCAACTCTATCCCGTGCAGTTCCACCGCCAGGAATTTCGCACCGATGCCGCAGGTCCTGGCAAGTACCGGGGCGGGTCCGGCTGCGATTACGAGGTCGATATCATGACGCCGGCAACCCATTCATTCCGGGGCGAGGGACTGAACTACGAAACGGGATACGGTATCAATGGCGGCGGCAACGGTGCGCCGGGTAAAATGCACCTGCGTTACGGAAACGGCGATACCGAAGACGCCCCGAAGTTTGGACTGCGCCGCACGGATACCGTACGTTTTGTCACCCAGTCGCCGGGCGGCGGTGGATACGGCTCCGCGCTGGACCGCGATCCCGATTTGGTATTGCGCGACTGGCGCGACGGCATCATTTCGGATGAAACGATGAAAGATGTTTACGGCGTCGTCGCCGCGTCGGACGGGAAATCCGTGGATTCCCCGGCGACCAAGGCGTTGAGAGCGTCGATGTAGGGATAAAAATACGTAGTATACTACATAATAATGCTGGCATATGCCGGTGAAACAGGCAACAATCGGGGCGTATAACAGAGAACCAAGGTGCGTCCCCAAGCTGAGGAGGAAACGACATGGCTGATTTGAAAGTGGATTTTTGCGGGGTGCCGTTCAAGAACCCGGTGGTCATCGCATCGCTGGAAACGACCAACAGCCCCGATCTGATGAAACAGGCGTTTGATTACGGCGCATCCGGCGCGATCATCAAGACGCTGACGGATATCGACGACATGGCCGTCCTAACCATGAACTCCAAATACGCGATCATGAACGACCGCGGCGACATTATTAAGGGAAAGGTGCCGCGCGACTTTAAGTTCTACAGCCGGTCCGGCTATTCCAGCACCTATTACAAGGACTGGGTTCCTTACCTGAAGGAAGTCGGCGCATACGCCCGCGAACGCGATGCCCATTTGATCGGCAGCGCCGGTGCGAAAGACGTCGACGGATGGAAAGATATATGCCGCACGATTGAGGATTGCGGCCTCCCCATGGTCGAATTGAATTTCGGTTGCCCGCACCCGGCGCTGATGCCCGGCGTGCATGGCGGATCGATGATCGGCCAGGATCCGGAGGTAGCATTTAATGTTACTCAGGCCGTGTGCGAAGCAGTGGACATTCCCGTCGTCATCAAGCTGACGCCGGACCAGTCCAAACCCGTTGAAATCGCTAAGGCCGTGAAAGATGCCGGTGCCGCAGCGGTGACCGCCACCAACCGGTATACCGGGTTTGCGGTCGATATTGATACCGCGCAGCCGCGGCTCGGCGGCACGGCGGGTATCGGTGGCACATGGACCAAGCCGCTGTCCCTCCGCTACGTCCACAACATCTACAAGCAGGTCGGCATTCCGATCGCGGGGTCGAACGGCGTGTTCGATCATCGCGATGTCGTAGAATTCATCATGACCGGCGCTGATATCGTAGAAGTCGGCTCCGTCCTGATGATCAAGGGCATGAAGTGGCTGCCCAACATCATCCGTGGGCTCGAGCGGTTCATGGACGAACACGGATATGCTGATATTAAGTCCATTTACGGCATCGCGTCCGATGCGGCGGCGACGGACTATTCCGATCAGTTCGCTAAGGATCGGATCCATGCCAAGGTGAATGCCGAAACCTGTCAGAACCCGACCTGCAACGTCTGCATCCAGATGTGCTTCTACGAAGCGCTATCGCAGGATCCGGCGGGTAAGATCAACGTTCATACTGACAAATGCATCGGCTGCGAGCTTTGCCTGGATGTTTGCCCATTCGATTCAATTTCAATGGGCGAGACGACGGACGATCAATTCGCCGACGGTTACTTTAAAATTGAGGATGATATCTACGAACCGGCAGACGTCAAATTCGGGACTAACCGCAATAACAACGACACTATTGAAGCCAATTCGCCGCAGATGGCTGCCGAATAGACGTTTGTTTATTTAAAAAGCCCCAGGCCGGGCCCGCGGGCCCGGCCTTTATTCGTTTGGCGCTGTACGAGCCTCAATCCCGCTACAATCATTGGAATAGTATGGTTTGAGGAAATAATGATGCGTGTAATTCCGATCGGACTGATAATTGGGCCGAATTTTGTCGAAGGTGCGTCTGCAGGGTCGGTGTATCGGCTTCTCAACTGCGACAGAGGCTTTCAGGACAAAGACCGCATCAACGCAAAACCGCCTAAACCGCTATGTGCA
>CAJWUK010000023.1 GCA_913047365.1 uncultured Alphaproteobacteria bacterium
ATGGCGGACGGGGTGGGATTCGAACCCACGATACGGGGTTACCGCATACACGCTTTCCAAGCGTGCGCCTTCAGCCACTCGGCCACCCGTCCGCGGCGGCGGATAATGCCGAAGCCTGCCGGGCGATGCAACATTCTGTTTGTCCGAAAATGACGATTTGCCGCATCAGATTTAACGAAATTCCACTCTGTGATACGGTGTGCCGGGTATGGCAGTCTGAAGTTTCACTTGGTTCCATGAAAACTGGACGGATCATCGGCTGGACGCTGCTGGCACTGGCGCTGATTTTGATCAGCCACGAGGCACTGAAGTCGCTGGAAGGCGAAGAATACCGACTGATTGCCCTCGGCGAATTGTGGTTCCGTCTCGATCAGACCATGGGCACCGGATCGCTGAACGTCACCCAGGCATTCATCCAGCGTTACGTGTGGGCCTGGCTGTGGGAAGGGGTGATCCAGAACATCCTGACCGCACCCGCCTGGGTGGTGTTTGGGGTTCCGGGACTGCTGCTGGCCTGGTTCTGCCGAAATCGGAGTAAGTCGGGTAGGTTCCGCCGCTAGTCGTCGCCGATCCGGAGCGCTTCAATAAAAGCGGTTTGCGGAATTTCGACGGCGCCAAACTGGCGCATCCGCTTCTTGCCTTCCTTCTGCTTTTCCAGAAGCTTGCGTTTCCGGCTGATGTCCCCGCCATAGCACTTGGCGGTCACATCCTTGCGCATTGCCGAAATCGTCTCCCGCGCGATGATCTTGCCGCCGATCGCCGCCTGCAATGGAATCTTGAAAAGCTGGCGCGGGATCAGGTCCTTCAGACGGGTACAGATGGCGCGGCCACGATGCTCCGCCTGAGAACGATGGACGATCATTGACAGTGCGTCTACCGGCTCCGCGTTAACCAGGATCGACAGTTTGACCAGCTCCCCTTCTTCGTAGCCCAGCACTTGATAGTCGAAGCTGGCGTATCCGCGGCTGACCGATTTCAGGCGGTCGTAGAAGTCGAACACGACCTCGTTCAGGGGCAGCTTGTAGACTAGCATGGCCCGGCCGCCGGCATAAGTAAGCTCCTGCTGGATGCCGCGTCGGTCCTCGCAAAGTTTCAGGATGGCGCCGAGATGCTCGTCCGGGACCAGAATGGTCGCCAGAATCCACGGCTCCTCGATGCTGTCGATTTTCACCACGTCTGGCATGTCCGCAGGATTGTGCAGTTCGACGGTTTTGCTGTCAGTCTGGTGAATGCGATAGATCACCGACGGCGCCGTGGTGATCAGGTCCAGATCGAATTCCCTGCTGAGCCGTTCCTGCACAATTTCCAGATGTAGCAGTCCCAGAAAGCCGCAACGGAACCCGAACCCTAGCGCGGCGGAGGTTTCCGGTTCGTAATGGAAGCTGCCGTCGTTCAGCCGCAGCTTGGCAAGGCTTTCGCGCAGATCTTCGTAATCCGCCGCATCGATGGGAAACAGGCCGCAGAACACCACCGGAATGCTAGGCTTGAAGCCGGGCAGCGCTTCTTCCGCTAGGTTCCTTTCATCGGTGAGGGTGTCGCCCACCTGCGCATCAGCCACCGTCTTGATCGAAGCGGTAATGAATCCGACCTCGCCAGGTCCGAGTTCCGGCACGTCCTGGCGCTTGGGCGTGAACACGCCGACCACGTCCACTTGATGGGTCGCGCCGGTACCCATCATGCGGATTTTCATGCCTTTTTTCAGCACCCCGTCGCGTACACGCACCAGCACGATGACGCCGAGATAGGAATCGTACCAGCTATCCACCAGCATCGCCTTCAGGGGTGCGACCCGATCGCCCTGCGGGGCGGGCAGCCGTTCAACCAGCGCGTCCAATACTTCGGTCACGCCTTCACCAGTCTTAGCGGAAACCGCGATGGCGTCCGCGGCATCAAGGCCGACTACGTCCTCGATTTCCTGGCGCACCCGATCCGGTTCCGCGGCAGGCAAATCGATCTTGTTCAGAACCGAAATGATTTCATGATCGGAATCGATTGCAAGATAGGCATTGGCCAGCGTCTGGGCTTCCACCCCTTGCGAAGAATCGACGATTAGCAGCGATCCCTCACAGGCTGCCAGAGAGCGCGAGACTTCATAAGTGAAATCCACATGGCCGGGCGTATCCATCAGGTTGAGCTGATAGGTCTCGCCGTCGGACGCCGTATAGTTCAGCCGCACCGTCTGCGCCTTGATCGTTATCCCGCGCTCGCGCTCGATATCCATGGTATCGAGCATCTGTTCCTTCAACTCGCGCTGCTCCACCCCACCGCATTCTTGGATCAACCGGTCGGCCAGGGTGGACTTCCCATGGTCGATATGTGCGATGATCGCGAAATTGCGGATGTGGGAAAGGTCGGTCATCGAATTCCGGCTATCTCCTCAACACGCCGCCGGTGCGTTTTTCGACTTCTACGGTGATCTTATCTGCAACGGCATCGATCTGTTCGTCGGTCAGCGTCGCCTCTGTAGGTTGTAGGGTGACGGCGATGGCGATCGATTTCTTTCCTTCGCCCACATGCTCGCCGTCATAGACGTCGAACACCCGCACATCCGCAATCATGTCCCGGTCGGCACTGCCGGCAGCGCGGACGATTTCGCCCGCCGCCACGTCGTCATCCACCACGAAAGCGAAATCGCGGTGCACTGCCTGGAATAGCGAAAGATGCAACAACGGCCGGGCCGCATTGCCGCCGGCCTTGCCCTTCTTCGCCTTGGGCAACGGGATCAGATGCAGATTTACACTGATACCCACTGCCGGGCCTTCGATATCCATTGCCTTCAGAACCGCCGGGTGAATATCGCCGAAGGATGCCAGGGCATTCGGACCAAGACGGAAGACGCCGGACCGACCGGGGTGATACCAGTCGGGCGCATCGTCGGTGACCTGCATATTGGCGACCGGCGCGCCAGCGGCTTCCAGCGCCGCATAGGCATCGGCCTTGGCATCCCATGCATCGGCCGGCCGCTGGGGTACGCACCAGTGCCGGGGATTGGTCTGCCCGGTGCGAATAGCGGTGGCAACAATGGCCTGGCCGACCTCCGTATCGTCGGAATATTTGGGTCCGATTTCGAATAGTGCCACGTCGGGATATCCGCGATCCGCATTTCGGCGCGCGGCATCCAGCAGGTTGGGCAGGATCGACGGTCGCATAGCATCCAGGTCGGCGGAAATGGGATTGTCCAACACCAAGGCTTCGTTCTTGAAGCCGAACAGTTCCGCTGTTTCGCGTTTCATGAAAGAGAACGTTACGGCTTCCGTCATACCACGGGCCGCTAGTGCCCGACGGGCAGCGGATTCACGGCGCTGGGACACCGACCAGGCTGGGGCCGCAACCGTGTTGTTACGGGGTAGGGGCACAACCGGAATATCGTCGTATCCCTTGATGCGCAGGACCTCTTCGACCAGGTCGGCCTCTCCGTCGATATCCCGCCGCCAGGAAGGCACGGACACACGGATGGTGTCGCTGTCGTCCTTTGGCTCGAAGCCGAGATCAGACAGAATGCGCAACTGCTCATCGCCCGGCACATCCAGCCCGCCCAAAGCGGCGACCCGCCTTTTGCGCAAAGTCACCTCGCGTTGCCAGTCCGGCATATTACCGGCGACGGTCAGTTCCGACGCTTCGCCACCGCAAAGATCCAGGATCATCCGGGTGGCGACGTGGGCACCCCAATAGGCGCTTTCCGGGTCGACGCCCCGTTCAAAGCGGTATCGCGCATCCGACATGATTCCCAGCTTACGCCCGCTGGTGGCCGTGCGGATGGGGTCGAAAAGCGCGACCTCCAGGAACACATCTGTCGTGCCCTCGGTAACGCCCGACACTTCGCCCCCCATGATGCCGCCAATGGCTTCTACGCCGTTTTCGTCGGCTATAACGGTCATGGTAGAATCAAGCTCGTATTCTTGCCCGTCGAGCGCGAGGACTTTTTCGCCGTCCCGGGCAAGACGCATGATAACGTCACCCTTTACCTTTGCTGCGTCAAAAACGTGCAGCGGTCGGGCGAGATCGAAGGTAACGTAGTTGGTGATATCGACCAGCGCCGAAATGGGACGCAACCCGATCGCACGCAGACGATCCTGAAGCCATTGCGGGCTGGGGCCGTTCTCCACGCCACGCAAATAGCGCCCCACCACCAGCGGACAGGCATCATGGGCATCATCAGGAAGATCGCGCTGCCATTTGATCGGCGGATCGAACGTGCCGTCGGTTTCGGACGTATCCAGTGGTTTTAACCTACCAATTCCGGCGGCAACGAGGTCACGGGCGATGCCACGAATACCCGCGCAATCCTGCCGGTTGGGCGTAAGCGCGATCTCGATCACCGGATCGGCGACACCCATCGCTTCGACAGCCGATGTCCCGATTTCCGCATCATCCGGCAGCTCGACAATGCCTTCGTGATCGTCGGACAGACCCATTTCCCGTTCAGACAGCAACATGCCGTCGGATTCCTGGCCGCGGATCTTGCTTTTCTTCAGCGTCATTTCCGTACCGGGCACGTAGCTTCCCGATGCGGCGAACACGCCTTTGATGCCAGCACGTGCATTGGGCGCACCGCAAACCACCTGCACCGGATCACCATCGCCGTAATCGACCATGCAGACCTGCAGCCTGTCAGCATCTGGGTGCTTTTCAGCGGACACCACATAGGCCACCCGGAACGACGCCAATGCCTCGGCTTGGTCGTTTACGCCTTCGACTTCGAGGCCGATCATCGACAGTTTGTCGACAATGTCGGACAGCGGCCGGTCGGTTTCGAGATGGTCTTTGAGCCAGTTGAACGTGAACTTCATCTGACCAGCCCCTCCGCCACATTCGGCACCTCAAGCCGATCAAAGCCGTAATGGGAAAGCCAGCGAATGTCGGAATCATAGAATGTTCGGAGGTCGGGAATGCCGTATTTAAGCATCGCCGCCCGTTCGATCCCAAGGCCAAAGGCAAAACCTTGGTATTTCGTGGAATCGATCCCGCAGTTTTTTAGAACATGCGGATTGACCATCCCGCAACCGAGAATTTCGAGCCAGTCCTCGGCACTGGAATTTTCCGACCTGCCGATGGTCAACCCGCCACCTTCACGGGAACAGCCGATATCGACTTCCGCCGACGGTTCGGTGAAGGGGAAATAGGAGGGCCGGAACCGGACCGGCAGGTCATCCACGTCGAAGAACGCCCGGCAGAACTCGATCAGGCAGCCCTTCAGGTGGCCCATATGGGTCTCTTCGTCGATCACCAGACCTTCGATCTGGTGAAACATCGGCGAATGGGTGGCGTCATGATCGGCGCGGAACGTACGGCCCGGCACCACGATCCGGATCGGTGGTTTCTCAGTTATCATGGTCCGGATCTGCACCGGCGAGGTATGGGTGCGCAGCACCTTGCGCTCGCCGTTTTCATCCGCTGGTAAATAGAACGTGTCGTGATCCTGGCGTGCCGGATGTTCGGGCGGGATATTTAGCGCGGTAAAATTATTGAAGTCGCTCTCGATATGGGGGCCTTCCGCGACGGTAAAGCCCATCTCGCAAAAGATTGCGACCATTTCGTCGATGGTCTGACTGATGGGATGAATGCGGCCCTGCGACTCCGGCCGAACCGGCAATGTCAGATCGACCCGGTCATCCGCCAGGCTGGCATCCAATGCAGCAGCTTCCAGAACCGCCTTGCGGGCATCTATTGCCTCGGCAACGCCTTTCTTGACCGTATTCAGTTTCTGTCCGGCTTCGCGCCTATCCTCCGGCGATAGCTGGCCGATCCCCTTGACCATCTCGGTGATGGTCCCGGACTTGCCCAACGCCGACACACGCAACTCTTCAAGCGCTGCGAGGTCCGCCTCCTCCACCTGCGAAAGCAGGTCATCCTGTAACTGATCGAGATTTTCCATAGCAAAAGACCGGCCGGGGTTAGCCCGGCCGCCCCAAACATTCAATTAACAAAAATCCGGCTTAGCCGGCGTTGCCGAGGGCGGCCTTTGCCTGTTCCACGACGGTGCCAAAAGCTTCCGGTTCCTGCGCGGCAAGGTCGGCGAGCAACTTACGGTCAAGCTCGACCCCGGCCTTATTCAGCCCGTGCATGAACTGCGAATAAGTCATTCCGTGCTGCCGGGCGCCCGCATTGATCCTCTGGATCCAGAGCGCCCGGAAATTGCGCTTTTTGACCCGGCGATCGCGATAGGCGTACTGACCGGCTTTTTCGACCTTTTCGACCGCAACCCGGAAAACCTTTGAGTTCCGACCGCGATAACCCTTGGCCTTTTTCAGGACTTTCTTATGGCGTGCGTGTGTGGTGACGCCGCGTTTTACCCTTGCCATATCCCGTCTCCTCTATTTCGCGTAGGGCAGATAGGATTTGACGATACGCGCATCCGCATCGGCCATGATCTGCGTCCCGCGCGAGTTACGCTTCATCTTCTGCGTACGTTTGCGGAGGTTGTGACGTTTTTTGGCGAAATTGGACCGGACTTTGCCGGTAGCCGTGGTGCGGAATCGCTTTTTGGCGCCGCTTTTCGACTTCAACTTGGGCATTTCCGTCTCCTTCTTTTGTACCGCTATGGCGATACGGACGTCGTATAAGCAGCCCCGGCATGCCCTTCCAGCCGGACCACCCGCTTCAAGTCGGCGGTTTATAAAGGGAGGCGCCACAAAGTGCAAGGAAAACGGGCAGCCCGATAGGGGTATTTAATTCACTCTTTGTTTATCCCCGTCGGGCTCGACCCGAGGGTCCCCGACAAACATTCTTTATGGAGTCCGGTTGGAGTACGAGGATGAAATTATGTATAACTAAGCACACCGAAAACCCGATCAAGCAACAAAAAAAGCCCGGAGATGCACGGTTTTTTTTAGTTATGTGATTTCTGTTAGACCGAGGACTGAATCCATTCGACCAACTTGCCCTTGGGCAACGCGCCGACCTTTGTTGACGCTACTTCGCCGTCCTTGAACAGCATCAAGGTCGGGATGCCCCGCACGCCGTATTTGGAAGGCGTCATCGGGTTTTCATCAATGTTTACCTTGGCCACCGTGATGGCATCGCCCATCTCTTCCGAGATTTCTTCGAGCGACGGGCCGATCTGCTTGCAGGGGCCGCACCATTCTGCCCAGAAATCCACCAGAACCGGGCCTTCTGCGCCGAGAACGTCGGATTCAAAACTGTCGTCAGATACCGGTTTGCTAGCCATTATGTCTTTTCCTTTGTTTAAAATATTCGCCGCCCGGGCTTAAAAAAATCCACCGCGCGCAAAAATGCTTGTTGTGGGTTGAATCTAGGTAGGGCGGCGTACCCGGTCAAGGCGCATACGCGTCCAGCACCAGCGTATCCAACGGCATTAATCGGGGGCCGTCCGTCCACACCAGATAACAATCAACCCGTTGTTTTTCATATATTCTTTTAAGCAATTCCCGGTAAGCCGCCATTTGGCGCAAATACAGCGCCGGAACGTCTTCGGCACGGGCGGGGGGCGGACGATTCGTCTTAAAATCGAGAATTTTTACACAATCACCATCGACAACCAGGCGGTCGATACGGCCGGATATCGCCGTGCCGCCGACAACGCCGGCAACCGGCACTTCGGCGCGGGACCCGGGCCCAAAAAGGTTTACGCAATCGCGGTGTTGCAGGACCGACAGGGTTTCATGGACCAATGCGCCGATTTCTGGCTCAGCCAATCCATGGACCGGCCGGGTCAGAAACGTGCGGGCGCGTTCTTCGCGTAGATCGGGTGGCAGTTCAGGCAGACTTTGGAGCAACCGATGGACCAGCACACCGCGTCTGAAACCGCTGCCCAGATCATCTCCAACGGGCGAACGGGTGGCAGGTTCCGGCGTTACCGGCTGAGACGGCGCCAGGGGCCGCGGAGGGTCGGGCTCTTCTGGGGCGGGAGAGCGGGCCCAGCCTGGCAAGGGACGGAAGGTACGCTGCGTATCCCCCGCAGCGATTTTTCTATCGGGCAAACTTCGTTGTTCATTTACAAGCCGCAAACCGTCGCCCGACCACCCCAGCTCTGCCTGGATATCTCCCTGGTCCGGATGAGAGACGAATTCGAAGGGCTCAGCAAACCCGTCAAGGCCCTGTTGAATCAGGCTATGCCAGGCGGCGGCGGGCGGGTTCCGGCGTGTCCCGTATCCGGTTACATAAAGCCGGTCCTCTGCCCGTGTCATCGCGACGTAGAGAAGACGCCGGTATTCCGCATCCTGCTCAGCGCGTAGCTTGTCGATCAACTGGCGCGCCGTCCGGTCTCGCAGGGACTGACGCGGCGGCCAGATAAGCGCCTCTCCGGCCGGGCCGTCTTCTTCCCATAACAGACCGCCCGGCGCCTGTGGCGTTTGCATAGTGTCGGCCAGAAAAACGACCGGCGCCTGCAGGCCTTTCGCCCCATGCACCGTCATTACACGGATTTCATCCCGTACACCCTGGTCTAGGTCCCGCTTAATCTCCGCGTCGCCCTCGATCAACCACTGCAGAAACCCCTGAAGCGACGGCGTGCCCGTCTGTTCGTAAGACAGAGCCAGCGCCAGAAATTCGTCGATGGGATCGTTAGCCTCCTCACGAAGGCGGGACAAAATCCGCGCCCGCCCCTGCATGGGTCCAAGGATGTGAGCGAAGAACTCATAGGGGGCCGACATATCGGCCCGGTTCAGAATTTCCATCAGAGTGGCAACCGCAGCACCGAATTCCGCGTTATCAGAGGCACGGTCTCTCAGGGATCGCCAGACACTTCCCGACCGGCCATGGCAGACATCGAAGAGCCGGTCTTCGCTGAACCCGATCAGCGGCCCTTTCAACACAACGGCAACGTTCAGGTCGTCATCCGGTAGCAAAGCGAATGTCGCAAGTGCCATTAGATCGCGGACGGCAAGCTGCGATGTCAGCACCATCCGGTCAATCCCGGCGACGTTGATATCGTGTGTCTTCAATTCGCGAATGAGGCTGTCAACGAAATCCGTTCGCCGGCGAACCAGGACCATGATATCCCCTGCCCGCAACGGACGGTCCGCACTTTTCAGGCGCTCGCCATTGCGAAGCCAGCCGTGGATCCGGGTTGCGATGGCATGTGCCAACCGCCGGGCCGGGGTGTGGTCGTTGCGATCAGGATCGGGCGGCGTCCAGGGTTCGGCATCATCCGTCGTATCCGGCATGACAGGCGGCCAAATCTCTACCAGACCGCCTTGCCCGGCGCGGTGCGCAGTGTGATGAACAGTCGACACCGATACACCCTGGCGCACGTCATCGTTCCCGAACACTCGGTCGACCGCCTGCAAAACGGGCGGGGCGGATCGAAACGACACATCCAGCGGCACACGTTCCCATTTCTGTCCGGCTTCGCGGGTTCGGCGTTCGAAATGATCGCTGACCTCAGCGAACGCATCCGGCACTGCGCCCTGAAAACTAAAGATGGATTGCTTTTCGTCACCGACAGCGAATACGGTTCGAACGACATCGCGCGCGCCTTCCCCGGCATAGAATTCGTCCGCGATTTTCCGCACGACCGCCCATTGATCCGGATTGCTGTCCTGCGCCTCGTCGATAAGGATATGGTCAATTCCTTCATCCAGCTTGAACAGCACCCAGCCGGGATCGCGCTCTACCAAGGCGCGGGCCCGCAGGATCAAATCGTCATAATCCAGTAGCGCGTGTGATTTTTTGTGATCCTCGTATCGGTCGATCAGCGCATCCGCCAATTTAAGCATCGCTTCGCTGGCCTCCGCGGTCAGGATGGCCATTCGTTTCTCTATCACCTCCAGCACACGTTCCGCTTCATTCTGCAGAATACCGGAAACATCGGGCGCCGCTTCAGCGACCCCTTTATTGACCAGTTTTTTGGCGATCCTGCCATCGGATTTATTGATATAGGCGCAGGCATAGAGATCGAAGGTGTCTTCCCGCGTTTCCGGATACGAAAGCCAGTTCGCAATCAGCGTCCCTCTGGCGACGTCGGTTGGCGTGCCCTGCGCCAGTGCCTCGGCTGCCATCCGCAGCGCCGCACCATCGAACGCCTCGTCACGGCTGCTGTTAGCGATCAATTCCTCAACCGTCGCCTCCATTGATACACAAAGCGCCGCCCGCGTTGCCGCAGCAGCACCGGTGTCACCATCAGGGCCATCCAGTAACTGACGAATTCTGGCCCGGCTTCCGGCCACGGTCGCTAGGAGGGAAGAAAATTCATCCTCGCCGCTCCACCGGGTAATGGTCGCCAGTGCGCGGGAAAGATCATCTTCGTCCCCCGCCTGGGCAATGACGAGAACCTCGTCCCGCGCCGTATCCAGAGCTTCCGACGCGGTGCGTTCGTCCATGACCTCGAAGTGGGGCGACAACCGCGCCTCAATGGGAAAGCGGCCGAGCAGAGATTCGCAGAACGCGTGGATGGTCTGAATTTTCAACCCGCCGGGCGCATCCAGAACCTGCGCGAACAACCGACGTGCCCGTATACGGGTGGCGGCATCGGGAGTTTCGTCCGTAAGTCCGAATATGCGCACGGCCAGGTCTTTTTCTTCAAGCACCGCCCATTCGCCCAGCAAGTTCCGGATTCGGTTCTGCATTTCGGCCGCGGCGGCGCGGGTAAAGGTCAGGCACAAAATTTTAGCCGGATCGACACCGCGCAACAGCAGACGCAATACTCGGTCGGCCAAGACTTTGGTCTTGCCGGAACCGGCCGACGCCGACACCCACACCGATGCTTCGGGCGTCGCGGCCACCACCTGAGCAGCAATCTTTACCGGAACATCCGGTACGGGTAGCGTGATTGCCGCGTCAGTCATTCGCCGCCACTGGCCGCCGCCCATTCTTGAACGCGCTCAAGGTCTTCATAGTCGTTGTGCCGGGGCGCAATCTTCGCATTGGGACGGGCGGGATATGGTGTCGCTGGATCGTCATACAAATCCAGCAACGCCATCAGGCCTTCAAACGCCGCATCAGATAGACGAGCGGGGTCGTCTCCCGCTGCCCGCGTTTCTCCTGGGGGATCGCCGCCAGAAAGGCGCCAATAGGTCAGTGCCGAGGCGGTGGTTTTGGGGATATCGGGAAACGCGCCGCGCTCGATCAGGGCGGCTTCAAGCGGCAATTGCGGTGCAATCCCCTGATTGACCTCTTTTTTTGCAGGAACCGCGCCGGTCTTGTAGTCAATTATTTCCAACCCGCCGTCTGCGAGTTCGTCGATGCGGTCCGCACGGCCCGTCAGCGTGAAGGGCCGGTACCGGTTGACGAATTCGTATGCGCCGGAAATTTCTGTGTGCCGTTTTGCGACATCGGCGGCGCGGTTGCGCTCCAGATCCACCACCCATGCCGCAATGCGCTCGAAACGGGGCCACCAGAAGGTCCGAATCCCGGGACGATCGATCCAGGGTGCGAATGCATCGCTACCGATACGAAGCAACCTGTCGAGCGCATCTTCCGGCAGCGGCTCATCTGCTATCTCGCGCAGAAAAGTATCGATGGCATCGTGAATAATGGACCCACGATCCGCCGCACCCGGATCAGCATCAATTGAATCGAGGCGTCGCAGTTTCAATATTCGTTTCGCATATATGGCGTAAGGATCGCGGATCAGCGTTTCGATATCGGTGATCGACAGGTTCAGCGGGCGGGCTTCAACCGGCGGGGTCGGACGGGGCGGGGTAGCAGGAATGACAAGCAAGTTTCCGTCTAACCTTTCCTGCCAGTCGAGCCACCGGTGTTCGAGGGCGGTCCAGCGGTTCCGGACCCGCTGACCAGCTTCATCGGCGGATAACATCGTGTCCAAACGCGCGAGCCAGCGGGCGGGTACAGTGGGCGATCCATCGACACGGGTTGACCGAGTAAGTACCACCCGCGGCGCAGCAAACCCCTGGACGAAATCGTGCGCCGTCAATCCGACCCGCCGTTCCGGCGACGGCAGGCCAAAGGCAGCACGCATCGGCCGACTCATCCACGGATCGCTGGCAGGAGCCGGCGGCCAAATCCCCTCGTTCAACCCTCCGAAAATCATCACATCTGCCTGCTGCAGCCTAGCTTCAAGCAAACCCCATATATTTAATCGGGGGTGCCGACCGTATCGCGGCCGAACAACCGAGCCCTTTAGAAGGGTATCCAGCAGGGCCGGCCATTCACGGCCGGACAGGGACGGAAGAAAGTTCGTCGAAGCCCGCAGATCGTTGACCAGAGCAGCAGCGTTTTCCCCGGCATCGCCGGCCCAAAGTCTCTCGACACCGGTTTCCTGATCGGTGGCGGCGAGAAATTCGGCAAACCGAATTTGCGCGTCAAGTAGTTCTGCCGGATCTGCCCGCGGCGCCCGCATCAGAGCCGCAAAGGGTTGGGCCGAGGCGGCAAGTTCCTTCGCCCAGACGATCAGGGCGGCATCGCCGTTACGACTTTCAAGGGCCTGCGCGAGGCCCACGAAACCCGGCAACGGTCTCGGTCCGCGCAATACCGAAATCTCGGCGCGCCGAACCTGGCCACGAAACGCTGCGACGGATTGTCCGCCCGCAGCCAGCGGATGTTTCAACGCGGCCAGGAGATCAATGGGTCCGGCATCCACAGAGGCGGCGTTTGCCAATAGGCGCAGGAAGACGCCGGGAACGGTATTGCTGAGCGGCGTGCCGCCGGAATCGTCGATATCGATGTTCCAGCGGCGCAGCTCGGCCGCCACCCGGCGGGCAAGCCTGCGATCCGGCGTCACCAGGGCAGCGGTCGCTACAGGATCGTTCAACACGTCCCTCATGATCAGCGCGATGACCAACGCTTCCTGCTGGAGGCCGGGACATTCGATCCTGTCAACCCCGCCGAACGCTACCTCCACATCAATCCCGGACCACTTCGGCTTAGCAGTCTCAGGCGGGCGGAGGGCTATATTCAGGGCAGAAAACCGCTCGATGCCCATGGAGGATGGTGCCTTCGACCCTTCATCCCAAGGCACTACATCCAGCGGTTCCACGCGGAGCCGCTTCAGCAATTGCATCATCCCGTACTGCGGATGAGAAGGCGCCAGCGCGGCATTACTTTTTTCATCAAGCCAGATATCCAGCCCCGGTAACACCAGCGATCCATTCGGCATATTGGCGACGCTGGAAAGCAGATCCGCCGTTGCGGGCACGCTGCCGGTCGATCCCGCGGCGATGACCGGCCCGTCGGGGGCATCGACTTCCCAGAGCCTGATCTGGGCTTCGATCAGCCGGTTGCGGCGCTCCGATAGATCGAGACAATCCTGCTCCGCCAGAATGGCGGGCCAGTTTTCCGTAACGATGCGCAGAAAAGAGAGGGTTTCCTGCCAGTGAGCGGCAAAACGTTCGGGCACGACGCCGGACAGGTCGGAAAAGTCAAGGCGCTGGGTCTGCACCTCGTCGAGAAGCCGGGCAAGTTCTAACGCAAGCCGCGCAGCATGGGCAGCCGACATATCAGGATCGCCAGCCAAAATCGTTCGGGTCAGGAGAAGCTGGCGACGAAGAGGAGTAATGGCGGGAGGCAGGTCGGCGACCGTCGCGAGGGCCGCTTCTTCAGACACCACGAACCCGATTTCATCCTCATCGATATCGCCGATCGGCGTCATGGCGGGCAGCAAAGTGGGTTCCCCTCCATTGGCACGAAGAAATGCTTCGCCCAGAGCTCGGCAGGCACGGCGCGTGGGCAGCAGAACCTGAACAGCACTTAGCTGCGCCGGCGTTTGTCCGTATCGGTCGACGAGGCCCTGCGCCAGCGCATCGACAAAGGACACGCCCGGCGAGATGGAAAAGACCGAGGTGCGCCCGGCGTCAGGCATCAGAATAAAAGCCGCACCCGGGCGCCTTCGTTTTCCAGTATCTCGGCATCTGCCTGGTCAATCCCATCGGGCGTTCCGACATGATACCAGTCGCCGTCATGAGCGATTCCGTACAGGCGCTCGGCTTCCTCGGCCTGAGCATAGAGAACGTTCATTGAAAACGGACCGGAGGGAGCTTCGGCGAACAATCTAGGATGCACAATCTGGACGCCGGAAAAAACGAACGGCGCGATCATCCGCTCCGGCCGCCGGGTCAGACGGCCGACGCTATCCATCATAAAATCACCATCACCGTCGTAACCGGTGCTGCGGACAATCGATGCCATCATCAGTAGCGCATCCATGTCGTTGTCACGCCAGGCGTGGGTGAGACGTCTCAGCGCGGGTTGGGGGCCATTCCGCCAGACTATATCGGCATTGACGACAAAGAACGGGTCATCCCCCAAAAGCGGCAATGCCTTAGTAACACCGCCGCCAGTTTCGAGCAGATCGTCTTCGCGGGAGATTTCAATATGAGGATTTGTGCGGGTTTTCAGATGCCGTTCGATCTTTTCGGGCAACCAGTGGGTATTCACGACGGCCCGCTCCACGCCCGCCTCCACTAGACGGTCCAATGCCTGATCGAGAATAGTTTCACCACCGACTGCGAGAAGCGGCTTGGGTACCGTCTGAGTTAAAGGTCGCATGCGCAGCCCAAGCCCTGCCGCCAAAACCATCGCTGTTCGAACACCGATCACTCCCGGGTGTGTCATAATCCTAACCTCCCCGGCGGGACGATGCGGAGATCCAATGGCAAATATTCCTCCAGCCAGTCTTTCAGCGACTCAAGCGCCGGGTGTTCGACGGACCGTTCCAGCAGACGCCACAGTCGGGGCACATGGTGCAGATACCTGTCTTTGCCGTCTCGATCGCGGAGGCGGGTAAAAATCCCCAATACCTTGCAGTGACGCTGCGCACCCAGGATGGCACATGATCGGTCAAAGGCCTCGGGATCGATAGCTGGATTCGCATTCAGATACCTTTTGCGTATATCGGCGGCCAGGGTGGCGGCAACATCCCGCCTCGCGTCTTCAACCAAAGATATAAAATCGTAGCTGAGCGGACCGAGTACGGCATCCTGAAAGTCCAGTAGACCGCAGGCTCCGACACCAGACCGCCCGGCGATGCGAACAAGATTATCGACATGGTAATCGCGCAAAACCAGCGTGTTGGGCACGCCACGGGCCTTGGGCAAAAGGTCTTCCCAGATTTTCTGGTAGCCGTGGGAAATCTCCCGGTCCGTCGGGGACCCGGTCACTGCGGGCAGATACCATTCCGTTAGAAGTAACGCTTCCTTGACGAAAAGCGGGTCTTCATAAAGGGGGACGCTATTTCCAAGATTTTTTACATCGGCCTTGCTGTGAAGTGCCACCAGCGCATCGGCCGCAAGGGAGTAAAGTTCCATCGGGGGTGCGCCGCCATCAAGCAAACGGGTGAATGTTTCGTCGCCCAGATCTTCGAGCAGCAGGAGGCCCTTTGCCGCATCCTCCCCAATAATACGGGGCGCACTCAATCCCATTTCCGACAGAGCGCGGGCGATCCGCAGGAACGGGGTGACATCTTCCTTGTCCGGCGGCGCGTCCATCAGGACTGCTGACTTGCCGCCCAGCAAAATTCTCTCGTACCGCCGGAAAGAAGCATCCTGAGCGAGGTCGACGCGCTTCGCACCCGCCCAGCCGGCGGCGTATAGAAATTCCTCAATCTGCCGGTTGCGGCCCGCGGTCACTGCAACGGCTCCAAAATCGAAAGGACCCGTCGGGAATCACCGTCACCGAATTCGAACATCAAACGGAGCGTCTTCGCCGGAAGCAGGCCGTCGATCCGTTCTCCCCACTCGATCAGGGAAATTCCGCTGGCAAACGCTTCTTCGATTCCCAGTTCCCAGGCGTCATTAGGATCTTCCAGCCGGTAGAGATCGAAATGATGGATGATCCCGCCCGGCAGTTCATAGACCTGCACCAGCGTGTAGGTCGGGCTGGGTACATGATCGACGGCATGGCCCATTTTTCGGGCGCGGGCCTGTATGAGGGCTCGGGCGAAAACGGTTTTTCCTGCCCCCAGATCGCCGGACAGGGCGACCACATCACCGACAGAAAGCCGGTCCGAAAAATCGGCCGCAAATGCCTCTGTTTCTGCGGGATCGGACAGAATAACGCTGCATCCCGGTACACCAGTCTGATGGTCCGCCATATAATTGATTTATAGGCGACGCCGATTCCCCGCAATGGGCAGGATGACATTGCCGAAAACGTCGGTCCCTGACGCAGTCAGCCGAGATTAATACACTCAGAGGATATGGGCTAACGGGACCTTAATACCGGTAATGTTCCGGCTTGTAGGGCCCAGCGATATCCATTCCTAGATAGTCGGCCTGTTCGTTGGAAAGCGTGGTCAGCTTGACCCCAAGCTTTTCCAGATGAAGCGCCGCGACCTTTTCGTCGAGATGCTTGGGCAGAACATAGACTTTGTTTTCGTAATTCTCACTGTGATCCCACAATTCCATCTGGGCGATGACCTGGTTGGTAAAGGACGCGCTCATCACGAAGCTTGGATGCCCGGTGGCGCAGCCGAGATTTACGAGCCGGCCTTCAGCTAGAACGATCAGTTTCTTGCCATCTGGGAATTCGACTTCGTCGACCTGGGGTTTCACATTTTCCCACTTGTAATTCCGCAATGCCTCGATCTGAATTTCGCTGTCGAAATGGCCGATATTACAGACAATCGCGCGGTCTTTCATATCCCGCATGTGCTCAAGCGTTATCACATCGATATTGCCGGTGGTGGTGACGAAGATGTCGCCCATGGGGGCGGCTTCTTCCATCGTGACGACTTCGTACCCTTCCATCGATGCCTGCAGAGCGCAGATGGGATCGATTTCTGTCACAAGGACACGCGCACCCTGGGCCCGCAGGCTCGCAGCCGACCCCTTGCCGACATCGCCGTACCCGGCGACGACGCCGACCTTGCCCGCGACCATCACGTCGGTCGCGCGCTTGATGCCGTCAACCAAGCTTTCCCGGCATCCATATAGATTGTCAAATTTGGACTTGGTGACAGAATCGTTGACGTTGATCGCGGGTACCAACAACGAATTGTTATTTTCCATTTCGTACAGCCGGTGCACGCCCGTCGTGGTTTCTTCCGACAGGCCTTTTACATCCTTCAGCATTTCCGGATATTTTTCGTGCATCAGCTTGGTCAGGTCGCCCCCGTCGTCAAGGATCATGTTGGGCGTCCAGCCATTCGGCCCCTTGATGGTTTGCTCGATGCACCACCAGAATTCCTCCTCGGTTTCACCCTTCCAAGCAAAAACGGGAGTGTCTTCCGCCGCGATCGCGGCGGCCGCCTGGTCCTGGGTCGAAAAGATGTTGCACGAACTCCACCGAACCGTCGCTCCCAGCGCCGTCAGCGTTTCAATCAGGACCGCGGTCTGAATAGTCATGTGCAGACAGCCGACAATCCGGGCATCTTTCAGCGGTTTGGAGGCGCCATATTCATCGCGTAGCGCCATCAAACCGGGCATTTCGGTCTCGGCAATGGCGATTTCCTTGCGGCCCCACTCGGCCAGGGACATGTCTGCAACTTTGTAATCGGCATCGGCGCTCATCGGCGGGCTCCTTTTCTTCTCGGATTTTCGATGGCCTGAGCATGATTTTGGCAGGCCGTCCCAACATTTGTCCCACTCTTGGCAAGAATGGTGTGTATTGGATAAAAGGTGGGTATAGCAGGGCAAAAGTCAAAAAATCAATAATCTCGAATTAGACAGCGTCGATCGGGCTATGCCAAAATGGCAAGACGTTACCTATGAAGGACGAGCCCATGGCTACCAAGGCGAAAAAGGCATACGAGCTTAAACCGGTCGCACCCCACAGGATCGACGCACCGGGCGCTGTGACGGAAATGCCAACGCCGCGGGAAATGCACCACGCCCATATCTTCACGGACAAAAACTACGACGCCATGGTTGAATTCTATCAGATGCTCTTCAACGGCAGCGTCACCAACGAGCATGTGCATGAAGGCAAGCATCAACTGGCCTTCATCACATACGACGATCACGATCATCGGGTGGTGGTCATTAAACAGCCGGGCTGGGGCACCAAGCCGGAACGCCCGGTAGGGCTATCGCACATTGCGTTTGCTTATTCGAGCCTGGGCGAACTGATTTTCATATACAAAACGCTGAAAGCGGCCGGGCACCCAGCACCGCACTGGACGGTCAATCACGGCAATTCGACATCCCTCTACTACCGGGACCCTGACGGAAACGAGGTTGAAACCATGCTCGACAATTTCTCGGCGCTAGAAACGCAGGATTACAAGCGTTTCTATCAGTTCACGGAAGAATTTGGCGAAATGTCGGAAGGAAATTTCGACCCGGATAAAATGGTTAAACTTTACGAATCTGGGGTGCCCGATTCGGTCCTTTTGGACCGCGAACAGGTTCGGAAGATGGCCCGAGAAGGCACGCTGTAGACACCGAGTTAGGCGAGCTAGTCATCGGTCTCGCCAAAGCCGCTGCTCACCAGATCGCATAAAGCCAACAACGCCGCTTCGGCGTCATCTCCCGCCGCCGAAATAACTATCTCCGCGCCTGACGCCGCGCCCAGCAACAACAGGCCCATGATGGAGCGGCCGCTGACGGTTTCACGTCCGTTCGACACGGAAATTTCCGCCGAAAATTCTTCCGTGAGAACGGTAAATTTTGATGCCGCGCGCGCGTGCAGTCCGCGGGCATTTACGATAACAACGCTGCGTTCGGGCATGTCTCCGGCTCCGGATCAGTTTCCGGGATGATCCAGCAGTTCCGATGCCCGCTTGATGTATTTGCGCCCCGCTACATAAGCTTCCGTGACGGCTTGCTCGAGATCAGCCGACTTGCGCACGGTGGCGAGTTTGACAAGCAAAGGCAGATTCACGCCTGCCAGTACCTCCACATTCGCTTCTTTCAGAATGGAAATAGCGAGGTTCGAGGGCGTGCCCCCGAACATATCGGTCAGCACAATCACACCTGCGCCGCCCTCCGCGCGATCGACGGCGGCGAGAATATCGCTGCGGCGATTTTCCATCTTGTCCTTGGGACCGATGCAAACGCTTTCAACTCTCTTCTGTGGGCCGACAATGTGTTCCAGCGCGGAGATAAATTCTTCGGCGAGGCGGCCATGCGTCACAATAACCAGACCGATCATTGGCCATCTCTCCTGTTTTTTTTCAGGTCGCGATGGGAGATACGCACCCGTTCGCCCTTTTCTTGCAACCATCTACCGATCAGCTCAGCGGTATAGACCGACCGATGCTTTCCGCCAGTACAGCCGAAAGCAACGGTGAGATAGCTTTTTCCCTCGGCGCTAAACCGGGGAAGAAGGGGTTCGAGCAATTCCTTCAGGTGGATCAGGTAACCGTAGAAATCGGTATCGGATTCTATAAATTCACCGATCTCCGCATCCAGCCCGGTCAGGGGCCGCAGTTGGTCCACATAGTGCGGGTTTCTCAGGAACCGCACATCAAAAACAAGATCTGCCTCGTGTGGCAGCCCATGACGATAGGCGAAGGACGTGACAAAAATCGCAAGCCCCGGCGCGCGTTGGAGGTCATGGTTTGAATCCAGAAGGTTTTTCAGTTCGCCGATAGCCATTTCAGAGGTATCTATCACCTCGTCGGCACGTTCGCGCAGCGGTTCCAGCATGCGTCGTTCGCGATTGATCCCGTCCGTGACGCGCCGATCGGGCGTTACCGGATGACGACGACGGGTTTCGGAAAACCGCCTTTGCAGTATCTCGGAATTACAGTCCAAAAACAGTAACCGAACGCTGAGATCGTCTCTATCCACAAGCGAATCGAGTTCTTCAAGGAATGGTTCCGGCCCGAAATCTCGGGTCCGAGCATCCGCTCCGATCGCCAATGGCCGATCGCTTCCCGCACCGGGATTCAGAAGGCTGGACAGCAGAGAAAGGGGAAGGTTGTCCACCGCTTCGTACCCCAGGTCCTCCAGCGCTTTCAGCGCGGTGGATCGTCCGGCGCCTGACATGCCCGTTACGATGACAACCGGGGTCTTCGCATCGTCGACCGATGCGGCGGCTCTAGGGACACTCGCCTTCGTGCTCATGCCGTGGATTAGCTCCCGCAGGGGTTTCGTCACTGGTCAAAACTGCCGCCCCGGTTTTCGGATCCACCTGCCCGGCGACGTCGTGCGCTGCCAAACGTAGTACCGCGACGGCGTTGGGTACGAAGGGCGCAAAAGCTATCTTCCGGACCCGGCACTCTAAATACTCGCACCAGCTACGCGCTGGCAACCGCTCAACCTCATCGGGGCCGACCAGATCGCAAACCAGATTGACCGGCGTCTCATCGATTGACGGAAGCCTTACCAACCCAAGTCCCCGCAATTCCAGTCTCCCGATAAGCGGGGGCGGACAAGACGCATAGAGGGTGTCGTTTTTCCGGCAGATGTAAACCCGGTCATCCGCCACCAGCGTTGCCCCGTCTTCGATTAATCGAAATGCGAGGCTGGATTTGCCGGAGCCGGACGCCCCCCGCAGGAGAATCCCGATATCACCATAGGTAACACAGGTTGCATGGATCGACAGTGGCGCCTCAGCCAACACTGGCCTATGCCCGGCAGGCGGGCAGACGCACAACGAACCGGGCGCCGCGGCATTTTCCCTGATCACCATACAGATTTTCTGCGTGAATTGCTCCACCATGGGCTTCCACGATCTGCCGGGAAATACTTAACCCGAGCCCGGAATGACGCCCGAACGTCTCGCCGTCAGGACGTTCAGAATAAAAGCGCTCGAAAATAGAACTGAGATTGTCAACCGGGATGCCCGGCCCCTGATCGTCCACCTGGATAACAATGTCGTTTCTATCTCGGTGCGCAGATAACGAAATTTCTCCCGCGGGTGGGGTGAAGGATTGCGCGTTGCTGATAAGGTTTTGAAAAACCTGTACCAGACGCCCTTCTATCCCGTTGATTGCATAGTTGTCGTCGTCGCTTTGGAAGCTCAGCCGTGCGCGGCGGTCCTCCGCAGCATGACCTTCCGCAGCCGTAGAATGGACCTGCACCAGCGCCGCCAGAACACGGCCGAGATCTATCCGGTCCATCTGACCCCGGGCGAGTTCCGCGTCAAGGCGGGAAGCATCGGAAATATCGCTTATCAGACGATCCAGCCGTTTTACATCGTCCTCAATGATTTCTATCAAGGCGGCCTGTTTTTCAGGGTCCCGCACCCGGGAAACCGTTTCGACGGCACTGCGCAGAGATGTCAGCGGATTCTTGATTTCATGGGCGACGTCGGCGGCAAAACTCTCGTTTGCCTCAATGCGCTGCCAGAGCGCGTCGGTCATGTCGCGTAACGACGCGGAAAGATCGCCGATTTCATCTTTACGGTTTCTGAAATCCGGAATGGATTCTGCCTCGCCATGCCCCCGTCGTACGGTATCGGCGCCGGCCGCCAGACGACGAACCGGGCGGGCGATGGTTCCAGCCAAATACAGGGATAGAAGCACGGTAACAGCCAGCACAACCGCAAACACCTTTAGGATGTCATAGCGTACCGCACGGACGGCGACGTCGATTTCATCCGCCGGTGCGGTTAGCAGCAACGCCCCCAGAACACGCTTAAAGCGTTGTACTGGTGCCGTCGCCGCCAATATCAGACCGTTGCCTGTCTCCTCCCACCGAACAGTGCGGACATTGCCATCGAAAGCGGCCTTTATTACGGCGACCTCCTTGGCCGCGATCGTTGTGAAATCCGGGACAGCGGCCGCTTGGTCGCGTTCGGGAAGTAGCAACACGAATAAGTCGTATAGAAAATTCGCGGTGTTGGCAGTCAGGCCCTCGATATTGGGTGGCGGAAGCGCTTCAACCTGAACATCACCACCCAGACCGCCGACTGACCGGCTGTCGGCAACCCCTTCGCCCTTGATCCCAAACACCCTGGCGCGGGTCCGGGTCGGGGCAGTCAGCCGCCGCAACATGCGCCGGGCCACGCCGGGCAGAATAAATTGCGCCCCGTCGGATTCGGTTCCAATCGCACCTTCACCCAGCGCGCCCGCGAAAATTTGCGCCTGGGTTTCGAGCGCCGCGAGTTCGGATTCGACCAACCCTTCGCGATACTCATCAAGATACAGAATGCCGGCAACCAGGGTCGCCAGAGGAAAGATGTTAACGACCAATATCCGCCGGGTAAGCGGAGAAAACAGGCGGAATTTCATCGACCGACGCAGACCCCCCGGAAGACCAATTTTATTTTTCGCTGTAGCGGTATCCGATGCCGTACATAGTTTCGATCTCAACGAAATCGGAATCGACCGCTCGGAATTTTTTCCGCAGGCGTTTGATATGGCTATCGATGGTCCGATCATCGACATAGATCGATTCCCCATACGCCGCGTCCATCAACTGATCGCGCGACTTCACGTGACCCGGGTGCTGCGCCAGTGCTTTCAGCAGCAAAAATTCCGTTACTGTCAGGTCGACATTGTTGTTTTGCCACGAGCAGCCGAAGCGGTCGAGGTCAAGCCGCAGATCACCACGGATGAGCGGCGGCTCGAATTCCTCTGGATCCCCTTCAACATCGAACCTCTTATGGCGGCGTAACAGCGTGCGAATGCGTTCGATCAGTAGACGCTGGGAGAACGGTTTTTTTATATAATCATCCGCGCCCATTCGCAGGCCCAGGATCTCATCTACTTCGTCATCTTTGGACGTCAGGAAAATCACGGGCATCTTAGACTGCCGCCGCAACCGGCTGAGAAGTTCCATACCATCCATACGCGGCATTTTGATATCGAGGATTGCCAGGTCGACTGGTTTGATCGAAAGCCCCCTAAGCGCGGAATCTCCATCGACATAGGTTCGAACGTTGAAGCCCTCGGCTTCTAGCGTCATCGACACCGAAGCCAGAATATTTCG
>CAJWUK010000024.1 GCA_913047365.1 uncultured Alphaproteobacteria bacterium
GTTCCATCGCCCGCATTGTGGAGTTGGCTTACTGGCCGACCATGCAGATGCTCATCTGGGGCTTTATGTCCCAGTTCCTGATCCGCCACTCCGAATGGTTCGTGCAGGCGGGCGGCATACTGATCGGCGCCGTCCTGCTGTGGGACATCATGTTCCGATCGAATATCGGCGTATCGATTTCGTTCCTAGAAGAAATGTGGTCGCGCAATCTAGGCCAGCTTTTCGCCAGTCCGCTGCGCCCCTACGAATGGGCGGCCTCGCTTCTGACCATCAGCGCCCTCCGCACCATTATCGGCGTAGTACCGGCGGCACTGTTGGCGATTCCGCTCTACCACTATTCGATCTTTGAAATGGGCCTGCCGCTGGTCGCGTTTTTTGTGAACCTGCTGGTTTTCGGTGCCGCGGTGGGGCTGGCCGTCTCGGGGCTGGTGCTGCGGTGCGGCCTTGGCGCGGAAAGCCTGGCCTGGGCCGTGATCTTCGCGGTCGCGCCTTTGAGCGGCATTTACTATCCGATCGAAACCCTGCCTGACTGGCTGGAACCTATAGCCTTTGCCCTACCGTCATCGCATGTGTTCGAAGGCATGCGGGCGGCAGCACTCGATGGCGTTTTCCTGCTGGATCGGTTTATCTGGTCGGTCTGCCTGAACATCGTGTACCTGGCGCTCGGACTGACAGCCTTTCTAATCGCCTTCCGCATAGCCCGGCACCGTGGCCAGCTTTTGCAGATGGGCGAGTGAACCGGCTTCATTGCTGGGTCGTTCGGGTGCCGCAGATTGATCACTATGCCCTACAAACGGTGGGCGGCCAACGCCATCAAGACGAGCGGCGCAAAGCTGAATAAACCGGCGATCAGATAAATCCATAGCGCCTGCGAAATAGCGTTAGCATTCGCCCGCCCCCGGCAATCACCGATTCAGGTGCCGTCCAACCGGCGCGCGCCGGAAAGGGCCAGCCGCCCCAGCACTACGGCAAACACACCCAAAGCCCACGCTTTGCGCAGTAGCCGCGCGGCGCCGAAGACGACCGGTAATCCCAAACTGGGGCCCTGGGTCATACGGCTGCGACGCAAACCGTGCTCGCGGTTCAATCCGTTTCCAGCCTTTTGCGCAATAACCGCGGTGACCGACCGGAGAAGCGAGAGCAAATGCCTTAAAGCCAGAAGCCCACCGAGAAATAATTTGAGCACAAACCCTACGCAGAGAACCGCTAAAATCGTTTCTCTACCGAAAAGCCAGTCAGGCACAACGTACACGGTGAGCCCCAAACGATCTGGAAAATCAAAAGCCTAGATAATCGTGGTGAACGAAAAATTAACCGGGGCGGGCACTCGCTCTCAGCAACCGGGCAACGGAACCACGATTATTCCGTTCTGCCCAATCTAGGGCGGTCCGTCCAGTAAAATCAGTAACGCCGGTATCGGCTCTGCCATCAAGCAGTGTCTGGACAATCGCTAGGTGACCCGAGGATGCCGCAATCATCAACGCGGTTAGGCCCTGGCGATTCTGGGAATTGATGTCGGTTTTCGCTTCCAGTAGAACTTCGACCACCCCGACGTGATTTCCGGCAGCGGCGTAATAGAGAGCACAATTTCCAAATTTGTCGGCAGCGCCGAGTTTTGCCCTGTGCTGGATTAGTAGATCGACAATATCTTCGCGGCCCCTTGACGCCGCAATAATCAGCGAGGTCCGCTGGTGTTCATCACGAACGTCAACATTCTGTCCGCGCTGCAGCAGTTTTTCTGCACCGTCATAATCGTTCGCCTGAACCGCTTCGATCAACCGACTATTTTGAAGGAGATCGATTTCAGCGCGAACCGGCAGGCCAAGCGAACACACAACGGCAATGAAGCCACACAGGCCGAAAAATTTAGCCATTAGTTGCATAACTAAAATGTGTGCCGAAGTGTCGCAATGGTCAAGGGCGTCTATGGTCAATATGTCCGCCTGGGCCTATATCTGACCGGCAGTCGAAACCCTTGGAAAGGTCAGGATATGCGTCCCTATCAGGCCGTATTGATCGGAACGACCGCCGTCGTGATCGCGGCAATTGCCGCATTCATTCTGTATGGCGGCGGCGGCGGGCGGGGTGTTGCCGCCATTGGCGGGCCTTTCACATTGACCGATCATACAGGCGCCAAGCGCACGGATCAAAATTTTCGGGGCCAGCACATGCTAATCTATTTCGGCTACACGTTTTGCCCGGATGTGTGTCCGACGGCGTTGCAGGTCATGACAAATGCCATGGACCGGATGGACAAGGACGCCGAGGCTAGGATCACACCCGTCTTCATCACCATCGATCCGGAACGCGATACGGTCAAACAGCTTGCCTCTTATGTCGCCAATTTCCATCCGCGTCTGGTCGGTCTGACCGGTACAGCGGAAGAAATCGCCAACGCCGCACGCGCCTATCGAGTGTATTTCGCGAAGTCCAAGGAAACCGGCGGCGATGTAAAGGATTACTTGATAGATCACAGTTCGATTGTGTTTTTGATGGACCCGAACGGACGGTACATCACGCATTTCACCCACGCCACGCAGCCGGAAAAAATGGCGCTGGCGCTGACCGAAAAAACGGGGGGATAAGCCGAACCATGACGGTCGCCAACGTGCCCGAGCCGTTCTGGAAGACCAAACGTCTGGAAGAAATGGACACGGACGAATGGGAATCGTTGTGCGACGGTTGCGCGAAGTGCTGTCTTCTGAAGCTGGAAGATGTCGATACCGGCCAACTGGCCTTTACGGAGGTCGCCTGCCGGCTTCTGGATCTCGGAGCCTGCACCTGCACCGACTATCCCAACCGGTCCGTCCGCGTACCCGACTGCCTGCAGGTAACGCCGGAACTGGCAGGTACAGCCAACTGGCTGCCATCCACCTGCGCCTACAAACTGCTGGCAGAAGGAAAAGAGCTTCCCTGGTGGCACCCGTTGGTATCGGGCGACCCCGAAACCGTTCACGCCGCTGGCATTTCCGTGCGCCATCGGGTCATCCATGAGTCCCAACGCATCGATCCGGAAGATTACATCGTCACCTGGCCCGAATAAGGGGCAGGGAATGAAAAGGGAAACGCCGCACGTCTGACATCCGAAATCCCATCCAAGGCGGCGTGATGACCGCTGTGCTGACACCACTGAACGAAGATCTTTCACCCGACTCCGCCCACTGACTGGACCATTTTCAGTCGCTGCTGGATGCCGGGTGTTATAGTCTCGCAGTTCTGGGCATCACCAGCGAGGCGAACTCGTTCAACGGGACCGAACGGCCGGTGAACCCCTATCCCGACCCGGTTGCCAATAGCAAGGATTCCGCCGGCGTTTTTCCGAACATGGAAGCCATGACCCGGAACTTCCCAGACTTTCGAGTGTTTTCAAGATCTAACGCCTATCTGCACGATATTCTGCGGATCTGCGTAGCCGGATCAATCACTGCCTGCAACAATATCGCCGCCGCCACGCTTTCCTGACGGAAACACTTCTCAATCTCGCGGGAATTGGAAAGCGTCGCATAGCGTTGCATGATGCGCACGATGTCCCGACCGGTAATCATCATTCTGATTTCGGCCCTAGTCATGCTGGGGCCGTTCGCGAACAACATCATGGTGCCGTCGCTGCCTGCGCTGGCCGGCAGCCTGCAGGTGTCGTTCGCGGATGCACAGCTTATTCTCAGTGTCTACATGGCGGGCTTTGCCGCCGGACAATTGTTCGTCGGGCCGCTGTCGGACCGGTTCGGCCGCAGGCCGGTTCTTGTTGTGGCCCTGACCATATTTCTGCTCGCATCAATTGGCTGTGCGGTGGCGCCGGACCTGATCACGCTATGCGCCGTCCGCCTGCTGCAGGCACTTGGCGTCAGCGCCACCATGTCCGTTGGCCGGGCTATTGTGCGCGACGTGTTCGATTCCGCCCACATCGCTCAGGTATATGCCTATGTCGGCACCGCGCTGGCGATCGGGCCGATCCTGGGGCCGATCATCGGCGGTTTTGTAGAAGTCGCCGCGGGCTGGCGCTCGGTATTTCTTGTCAGCGCCGGGTTTGCGGCGCTGATGCTGGCGAGTATCCTTTTGTTACTCCGGGAGACCAACCAGAACCGGGACCCAGGTGCGACCCGCCCGGCGCGGCTAATCGGCAACTATCTATCGTTGCTGACTACCGGTCGCTATGTCGGTTACGCGCTGTGCAACGCCATCTGCTATGCGGGTATATTCGCTTTCACGTCCTGCAGCGCATATGTGCTGATCAAGCTGTTGAAGATACCCCCGGATACCTTCGGTGCGCTGTATGCTTTCACCGTGGGTGCCTACGGTGTCGGCACCCTGATCGCGGCTCGATACGGCCAGAACGTTCCGATCGACCGGATGATCGTCTTCGGCGCGCTGGTAATGACCATATCGGGGGAAATTTTCGTCCTGCTGCCGCTGGGCGGATATTTCAACGTCTGGACCGTGATATTACCGTTCGCCGGATTCGCGTTTGGCACTGGTTTCGTCTTTCCGAACGGTCAGGCCGGCGCGATCACGCCGTATCCCCACATGGCCGGATCTGCTTCTTCCATGCTGAGTTGCCTGCAGATGACTACCGCCGCTATCGTTGGTGCGGGCGCTGCGCAATATCTGGAAGGATCGGTCATGCCGATGGCCTGGACTATTTTCTGGTTGGGGCCGATCCTTCTGATCAGTTTTTATTTCCTCGTGCTGCGCCGCGCGAAACCGGTCCTATAGAGTGAGCCGGTAGGAAATCAGCCGCCGTCAGGATATTCCTCGGGTTCGGGCTGATTGGATGTATTGCGCTTCCACCACAAACGAAAGGACGATGCACCGCGTGAAGATTGAGACGATGCCGGAAAATCCGGAGCAAATGGCCGGGCGGCAACACCCTTCAGCGCATTGCGGGTAAAATCCGCCCACAGCCGTGCCGGAAATCCACTGCCGGTCACCCGTTTCATCGGCGAATTGTCGTCATTTCCCATCCAGATTCCGGTGACTAGTTCGCCGGTGTAACCGACGAACCACGCATCGCGGAATTCCTGGCTGGTGCCGGTTTTGCCGGCCGCGGGCCGGCCCGGGTTTGCCGCTTTTCCTGTCCCCCAGCCCACGACGGCGCGCAACAGATCGTCAGTGCGGGCCACGGCGTCCGCCGCGACCACCTGTGTCGCCGCGCCATCGGTACGCCGATAAAGGATTTTGCCAGCGCGATTACGGATTTCGATAATTCCATGCGGCCAGACGGCAATGCCGCCATTTGCGATCACCCCGTAGGCGGCGGTCAGTTCGACTAACGATACCTCACTGGCGCCAAGCGCCAGGCTGGGGTGGGATTTAAGCGGCGAGGTAATGCCGAGCCGCCGTGCCATTTCAATCACGCGTTCGCGGCCAACCCGTTCGGAAACCGTAACCGCAACAGTATTGATCGACTTGGCCATCGCATGGCGTAATGTCACCGTGCCTTCATATCTGTTGCCATAATTGCGGGGCCGCCAATTGCCGATGCGCAATGGTCCGTCGACGAAGCGGTCGTCCGGCGTCAGGCCATTCTCCATACCAGCCAGATAAACGAACATTTTGAACGCGGAGCCGGGCTGGCGCAGCGACTGGGAAGCGCGGTTGTACTGGCTTCGTCCATAGTCCCGCCCGCCGACCAGCGCCCGCACCGCGCCGGACGGAGACATGGCAACAAGCGCCGCCTGACCAATGCGGCGGGATTTGCCGTATTTTTTCAGATAGGTGCGTATCCGCGACTGCGCCAGTGACTGAAGCCGGGGGTCCAGTGTCGTGCGGACGATCAGATCGCTGCTGGGCCGTCCCACGAAACCGGTGACACGCTCTAGCGCCCAATCGGTGAAATACCGCGACGTGCCGGACGGCGCCGCGCTGCGGGCGAGACGCAGTCGGCGGTCCGCCGTTCGTTTCGCCGTTTGTTTGTCGATGAACTTCGCAGCCGCCATGGCTCTAAGCACAATTTTCGCCCGATCCTCCGCCGCCTTGCGGCTGCGCAGCGGCGAATACCGGGAGGGCGCTTTCAACAAGCCTGCTAGCACGGCGGCTTCGTGAAGTGTGACCCGCCGTGCCGATTTTCCGAAGTAACGACGCGCCGCCGCGTCCACCCCGTAGGTGCCTGAGCCCAGATAGACACGGTTGATATAGAGCGTGAAAATTTGCTCTTTGCTGAAATTCGCTTCTAGCCAGAAAGCCAGTAGCAACTCTTGCACTTTCCGCCGCAGGGTGCGGTCGGGTTTCAGGAAAATAACCTTAGCCAGTTGCTGGGTCAGGGTGGAGCCACCCTGGCGCACCCGCCCCGCTCGCAGGTTGGCCACCACTGCCCGGATCAAGGCGAGGGGATCAAAGCCGAAATGTTCGAAAAAGCGGCGGTCTTCCGTCGCCACGATCGCCTGAACTAGTTGCGGCGGCACATCGGCTAGGCGCAACGGCTCGCCGTAGATGTCGCCATAGGTAGAGATCTCTCGCCCGGCGGCATCGGTGAGCGTGATGCTGGCGCGCCGTGTAGGTGTTTCAAGATTGTCGATATCCGGCAGATCATAGGCATACCACGCCACCACGCCCCCCAGCGCAATCCCACCCCATATAGAAAGTATCAACGACCATTTAAGGACCCGCCCCCCGATGCACCGCCACAATGATCCGCCCGTGGAAGCTTTAAGCGTTTTGGCCTCGCTGTTAGAGGTCCGGACGGAGGTTGTGCGTATGCGGGCTGACGACGACGCTTGTTTCGTAGGCAATTTGTGCGATTTCCGCTTTCTTCCGACCATGACGCTATATGTAGTAGATTCAGAGTCGCATCAATCCAATTCAGCAATAAGGCAAAACCAAGGCGCATGTCCGATACGATAAGAAAGTTGAAGATCCGGCCCGCAATACCGGAAGACGCGGACGCAATCGCCGGCATGGCACGGGCGTTGAGCCTGGCGGATGGCGGCCGGGCGTCCCGGTTTTCGGCGGATGCCTTCCTACGGGACGGTTTCGGCGACACTGCCGCTTTCCAAACCATGGTCGCCGACTACAACGGCACGGCGGCGGGGTACGCTATTTATTACTGGGGATACGATACCGACAGCGCAACCCGCGGCGTATATCTGGCCGATTTGTATGTCAGCGAGGCCCGCCGGCGCGCCGGGGTGGGAACGACACTGATATCGGAAACCGCGCGCTTCGCCCGGGCCGATGGCGCGCGATGGATTTTTTGGTCGGTCCTGAAACGTAACCGGGGCGCCCGCCGGTTCTACCGACAGCTCGCCCCGGAACTGAAAGACGTCATCATCTGCGCCGCCTTCGGGGCGTGCTTCGATACCATCGCGGACCGTCAGACGAATCTTAGACGTCCAGATTAACGACCTTCAGGGCGTTGTCTTGGATGAAGTCGCGGCGGGGTTCCACCACGTCGCCCATCAGGGTGGAGAACACGTCCTCAGCCTGATCGCCGTGTTCAATGCGAACGCGCAGCAGGGTACGCACATTGGGATCCAGCGTCGTTTCCCATAGCTGGTCGGGGTTCATTTCTCCTAGCCCCTTGTACCGCTGCAGGCTGACGCCCTTCCGGCCCATCGCGACCACCGCATCGAAGAGTTCCACCGGCCCGGTGATGCGCTGTTCGTTTTCCTTGATCGACAGCGCCGCCGGGCGGGCATAGAGCGTCTGAAACTCGGGCGCCATTTCATCCAGGCGGCGCGCCTCGCTGGAGCGCAGCAAGGCACCATCGATCACCTGGCGTTCGGTGACACCGCGGCGGGTGCGGAAAAAGGCGATACCGCCACCCTCGATAATTTCAGCCTGCCACCCCCGGTCCGCAGGTTCGGCAAGCCCGTCCAGACGGCGCGCTAGCGCCTCCGCCACCAGTTGCGACTGTTCTTCGGAATCCAGCAGCACCTGGTTGAACGCTCCCAGCACGGCCGCCTGTTCGGCGACCTCTTCATTGGTCAGCTTGGCGTACATCGGCTGCAACAGACGCTTCGCCCTCTGGCCCTGCTTAACCCGATCGTACAGGTCGCGGCCAGCGACCTGCGCGCCGTCGCTGATCGACAGCACGGCATCTTTCAGCCCGGCTTCGATCAGGAATTCTTCCATCTCGGAATCGTCTTTCAGGTACTGACCACCATCGCCTTTTTTCGCCCGGTAAAGCGGCGGCTGAGCAATATACAAATAGCCCCGCTCGATGATTTCAGGCATCTGCCGGTAGAAAAACGTCAGGAGCAGGGTACGGATATGACTGCCGTCGACATCGGCGTCCGTCATGATGATGATCTTGTGATACCGTGCCTTTTCAATATTGAAATCCTCGGCCCCGATACCGGCGCCCAACGCCGTGATAAGGGTGCCTAGTTCCGCCGATGACAGAACCTTGTCGAAGCGCGCACGTTCCACGTTCAGGATCTTGCCGCGAAGTGGTAGCACCGCCTGGTTCTTCCGGTTGCGGGCCTGTTTTGCGGACCCGCCGGCGGAATCGCCCTCGACGATGAAAAGTTCGGATTCGGCGGGATCGCGTTCCTGGCAATCCGCCAGCTTGCCCGGCAGCGATGAGATATCCAGCGCGCCCTTGCGCCGGGTAAGATCGCGGGCCTTGCGGGCAGCGTCGCGCGCGACCGCGGCCTCTATCACCTTACCGACAATTCGCTTGGCTTCATTCGGGTGTTCTTCAAACCACTGGCCAAATTTTTCATTGGCGATGCTTTCAACAATCGGCCGCACCTCTGACGAGACCAGCTTGTCCTTGGTCTGGGATGAGAACTTAGGATCCGGCACTTTTACCGAAATCACGCATGTTACGCCTTCGCGGGCGTCATCCCCCGACAACGACACCTTGGCCTTTTTTGCAAGGCCGCTGTCATTCGCGTAGCCGTTAACAGTCCGGGTCAAGGCAGCACGGAATCCGGCGAGATGGGTGCCGCCATCGGACTGGGGAATGGTGTTGGTGAAGCACAATGTGGTTTCGTGATAGCTGTCCGACCATTCCAGCGACATGTCAACTCTGACGCCGTCCTGTTCGCCGGCGATGACGATGGGGTTATCGATCAGAGGCGTCTTGCCGCGATCCAAGTGCTTGACGAAGGCTTCGATGCCGCCCTCGTATTCCAGCACCACGGTATTGGGCTCCACGCCACGCGCATCGGTCAGCAAAAGGCGAACGCCGGAATTCAGAAACGCCAGTTCGCGCAACCGGTGTTCCAGTGTCTGGAAATTGAATTCGGTCATAGTGAAGGTTTCGGAAGATGGGCTGAATGTTACCGCGGTCCCCTTTTTGCCGCCGGCATCGCCGACGACTTCCAGCGGGCCTTCGGCCTCTCCGTCCCTGAAACGCATGGCATGTTCCGAGCCGTCACGCCAGATACGGAGCTCTAACCATTCCGACAGCGCGTTCACCACCGAAACGCCGACGCCATGTAGTCCGCCCGAAACCTTGTAGGAGTTCTGGTCGAATTTTCCGCCGGCATGGAGCTGGGTCATGATGACTTCGGCGGCGGAGACCCCTTCTTCTTCGTGGATTTCCACCGGAATGCCGCGACCGTCATCGGTGATCGTCGCAGAGCCGTCGCCGTTCAGCGTAACCGTGACCTCCGTACAGTGCCCAGCAAGCGCTTCGTCGATGGCGTTGTCCACAACCTCGTAGACCATGTGATGCAGGCCCGACCCATCGTCTGTATCGCCGATATACATGCCGGGCCGTTTACGCACGGCTTCGAGACCCCGAAGAACCTGGATCGAATCCGCGCCGTATTCGGTCTCAACGGCGTCTGGCGTGTCGTTAGGCGGTGTATCTGCTGGCGTCATACTTTCCTCAAACGCTGTGCGCGATCGCGTTTTCGACCTGAAAGTACTGAGCCCGGTCGCCAAAGTCGCGAAATAGATCGCGGTCGGTGCCGGTCATCCAGGCCTGCGCTCCAATCGCACAAATTTCGTCGAACAAAGCTGCTCGGCGGTCTTTATCCAGATGGGCTACAACCTCATCCATCAGCAGGACCGGCGGTGCGCCGCGGTCCAGCGCAACGAGGCGCGCGTGGGCCAGCACGATGCTGATCAGGAGCGCCTTTTGTTCCCCCGTCGAGCAGGTGGCCGCGGGCCGGCCTTTCGACACATTCGTCACCTCGATATCGGACCGGTGCGGCCCGACCAAGGCTCGGCCGGCTTCTCTGTCGGCGGAGCGCGATTGGGCGAGGGCTTCTTTGAAATTGTCTTCCGCCTGAAGGGCGGCGGTTTCCTGAAGCCACGCCTCTACATCGCCGACTAGTGCCACCGAGGCCACCGGGAACGGCCCGACGCCAAGGTCGCTAGCCGCAAGCAGGCGGCGTACGAACAATCGCCGCGCAGCGGCAAGTGCAATGCCGCTTTCGGCCATGCGCTGTTCCAGTGCGCCCAGCCAGGAAGCATCGGCCGCACGGCTGTTGATCCGCTCCCCCCGCAGCAAGCGCGTTCTTTCCCGCATTGCCTGTTCGTATTCGTTCAGCTGGCGCGTATGGGCGGGATCGAAAACCGATACCAGCCGGTCGAGAAAACGCCGCCGGCCCGAGGCGCCATCGAGAAGCAAACGATCCATTTCCGGCACCAGCCAGACCGCGGCAAACACTTCCCCCAGGGTCATCTGGTTGGGCGCGTCGGCGCCGTTCAGCCGGACTACCCGGCGGCCGCCGTCACCACCGTCAAAGGCCGGCTCGAAACCCGTGCCGATTTTTATCTCGCCGGAAGCAGCCGCGAACGTACCCGACACTGCCCAACGCAACCCATTCCCGACAGGCGCATCGCTACGCGTTACATCGGCAAGTCGCGCGCGGCGCAGCCCACGGCCGGGGGCGAAGAAGGAAATCGCTTCCAACAGGTTGGTCTTTCCCGCGCCGTTCGGCCCGGTCAGGACGACGGGGCGTTCGTCGGCGTCAAGCCGCAACGACGGATAGCATCGAAAATCCGTCAGCGAGAGGCGGACAACCGCGTATCGGTCGGTCGCCTCGCAAAAGGGGGCGGGGGATTCCAGAATGGCCTGCAACAAACGAACCGGATCAGACGCGCATCGGCATCAGAACGTAAAGCGCGCTGGTATCGCCCATATCCTGAACCAGCGTAGGCGAAGCACCGTCAGATAGCTGGAACTTTGCGTCGTTGCCATCTATCTGCTGGGTGATATCTAGCAGATACTTGGAATTAAACCCGATTTCGAGTGGGCCGGCGTTATAATCCACATCCAGCTCTTCGCGGGCACTGCCGGCTTCAGGGCTGGTGGCGGTCAGTACTAGATTGCCGTCATCCAGCGACAGCTTGATAGCGCGGGATTTCTCGGTCGAAATCGTCGACACCAGATCAACGGCTTTGACGAATTCGGTGCGTTTTACTTCCAGTGTCTTGTCGTTGCCGAACGGAATGACCCGGTCGTAATCCGGGAAGGTGCCGTCAATCAGCTTCGACGTGAGGACCGCATCGCCGAACGAAAACCGGATTTTGGTTTCGGACAGAGCAACCTCGATATCGCCCTCAACCTCTTCGATCAGCTTATAGATTTCGCCGACCGCCTTTCGCGGCACGATGACGCCCGGCATGCCGGACGCGCCATCGGGCAGCGGCACCTCAACCCGGGCCAGACGATGGCCGTCGGTGGCAACAATGCGCAGCACTGCCATTCCGTCGGAATCTGCCACATGGAAATACAGCCCGTTCAGGTAATAGCGGGTTTCTTCCGTCGACATAGCAAAGCGGGTCCGGTCGATAAGACGGCGCAGAACCTCCGCCGGAAGCGTGAAGGAATGCGGCAGATCGCCATCGGACATCACCGGAAAATCTTCGCTCGGCAGGGTCGTAAGGCTGAGCTTTGACCGGCCTGAGCGGATTTCGAGTTGGCCCTGTTCGCCGCCAGATCTAACCTCGACCTGCGAGCCTTCAGGCAGTTTCCGCACAATGTCGTACAACGTATGCGCAGGCACTGTGGTCGATCCGTCCTGGGCCACTTCCGCCGCTACGCCTTCGATGATTGCAAGGTCCATATCGGTCGCCGTCAGGCCCAATTTACCGCCATTTGCCTGAAGCAGGACGTTGGACAGAATCGGGATCGTCGTGCGGCGTTCCACTACGCCCTGGACGTGGTTCAGAGACCGGAGAAGTGTGCTGCGTTCGATGGTGAATTGCATGGCTGAAAATCGGCTTTCACGCTGTTTAGGGCCTTCTGAACGGCGTTCGCGGAAAGATCGCCCCGGGTGCCGGACACAGCTGCTCGCAAACGCGTCAGAATACCGATGAATTATAGCACAACCCCTTGAAATCCCAAGAAAATCTGCGGGCGCAGACTGTCGAAAACGGGCTTAAAACACGTGCGTTATCAGGGACTTACAACAACAGGGGTTCCGGGTTCCGGAAACCGCGAATCAACCAGGATTTAAAGCGGCATTTTAGCCGGGATTCCGCAGAAAACCGGCCCCTAGCCTTCCAGCATCCGGCGCAGCAGATCGACATCCTCGGCGAAGGTCGAATCCGTCGATCGCAGCTCTTCCACCTTCTTCACGGCGTGCATGACGGTGGTATGATCGCGCCCGCCGAACTTGCGTCCGATTTCGGGCAACGACCGCGACGTTAGTTGCTTGGACAGATACATCGCCACCTGGCGCGGCCGCGCCACCGCCCGGGACCGACGCGCTGAATGCATGTCGGCAAGGCGGATATTGAAATGTTCGGCAACACGCTTCTGGATTTCCTCGATCGTGATCCGCCGGTCACTTGCCCGCAGCAGATCGCGCAGGACTTCCTGGCAGGTTTCCAGAGTAATAGCGCGGCCGATCAGTTCAGAATGGGCGGCGACCCGTTTGAGGGCCCCCTCCAGTTCGCGCACGCTCGAGGTAATCTTGTGGGCCAAGAATTCCATGACCTTGTCCGGCACCATCGCCTGCAACTCGTCTTTTTTCGCATGCAGGATGCCGAGGCGAAGCTCGTAGGTGGTGGCGTGAATATCGGCGACAAGACCCCAGCCCAGGCGGGAGCGCAGACGTTCTTCCATACCCTCCAGGTCGGATGGGGATTTATCCGCCGAAACCACGACCTGCCGGTTGTTGTCCACTAGATCGTTGAAGGTGTGAAAGAATTCTTCCTGGGTCGATTCCTTGCCATTGATGAACTGCACGTCATCGATCATCAGCACGTCGACCGAGCGAAATTTTTCCTTGAACGCCATAGTATCCTGGAACCGCAGGGCGCGGATGAAGTGATACATGAACTTTTCGGCCGACAGGTAGACAACCTTGCGGTCGGGCTGGTGTTCGCGAATGTGCCAGGCAATGGCGTGCATCAGATGGGTCTTGCCCAGGCCCACGCCACCGTAAAGAAACAGCGGATTATAAGTGGCAGTCGGAGAATCGGCGACCCGGCGCGCGGCCGCATAGGCCAGTTCATTCGGTTTGCCGACGACGAAATTTTCGAATTTGAACCGCGGGTCCAGGGCCCCGGAAACATCGCCGTCGTCCCGGTCCCGAGAAACCGGCGCAACCGATGTTGCACTGACGGCAGTTTCGGCGGGCGCCGGTGCGTCAGCTTTGCGGCTTTCGCCGGCGTCTGCATGAATATAGATTTCGACCTCAGAAACAGGTGATCCACTTTCCGTCCACAACTCCGAGATCCGATCGCCATAGTGATTGACCACCCAGTCCCGCATGAACTTTGTTGGCAGGGACAGGCGTGCGGTTCCGGCCGAAAATTCGACCAGATTTAGCGGTTTCAGCCAGCTTTTATAGGCAGAATCGCCGACCTCGGCCCGGAGCAGCCCCCGAACCCGCGTCCAGCGCGCGTTGATATCCTGAGAAATACCGTTATTCACCATGCACCTATCCCTGCACCCAGGGCAGGCCGCGCGCCTTCCAGCCAGCGGTCGAACCACGATGCTGAACGGCATCGTGCGGCCCTTCGAACCCGTCGCTAATATTGTAGCAGGCCGAATATCCTACAGCGGTCATCGCCATCGCCGCTGACTTGGAGCGCGCGCCGGACCGGCACAGAAAATAAATCGGCGCATTCTTGTCGGGCGCCACGGAACTGACGGCATCGACGAACGACGCATTAATTTCCATCGCGGGGAAGGCTTGCCATTCGACCAGCACCGGCTCCTTGCCAGCTTCGGACAGGTCAGGCACACCAACGAAATTCCATTCTGCCCGGGTACGAACATCGACCAGCATAGCGCTGGCATTCTCCCTTAGCCCGCTCCAGGCTTCCGCAACATCCACATCTCCGGCATACTCGCGGCTGTCTGCCTGCCCTGCCGCGCCGGCACCGGATGCGGAACTCTGACCCATTTAACGCCCCCTTTTGCGGACAAATCTGCACTGGTCTTTATTTATGCTATACTTGGCAGATATTTATCTGTGGCAAGAATGGCTAAATTAGCTATTAGTCAAAACTTATCAAAATGTAGTAACGCACCAGTGGATTTTTCATTTATCTGGGCCTCCCTGTCGACCCAAAGCGAGACTTTAAACGCGACGTTCGGGCGGTGCAACGGGGAACCCACCGATTTTCCGCGAAAAAACTAGTGTTCCGGAAAAAAATTCGGTTGACAGGTTTGATTCGTTAATAACCCTGTGGACGAACCGGTGGGCATAGTGGGCCCCGACGCTGCCCCCAAAAAAAGGGCCGGCCCGGCGGCCAGCCCATGTTCGATTTCAGAAGCGATTGAGTCTAAAGGCCGAATCGCGTCGGGTAATTATCCGATCGCTTTGATTTGCTGAGAAAGGCGGGAGATTTTTCGCGATGCGGTGTTCTTTTTGTACACCCCACGGGTGACGCCGCGCATCAGTTCCGGCTGCGCCGCTTTAAGAGCAGCGCTTGCGCCGTCCTTGTCGCCGGCGTCGATCGCTGCCTCGACCTTCTTGATGAAGGTCCGGATCCGGCTACGTCGGCTCGCATTGATATCTGTCTTGCGCGCGTCGCGGCGGACCCTCTTTTTCGCAGATGTTGTATTCGCCATCGGTTTTCCTTTGAAACGGGCGCTGTTTTTACGAGGGAAGTCCGGCGGCGTCAAGGGTTTCCGGCGGATACAAACGATCCCTATTTCCTGACCGGCACCACCCTAAACAGAACGGTAAGCTGTCCGTTGCCGGCGGCGAAACGAAGGGTCAGACGCTCGCCATCGCGACGATATGCATCTGTCCCATAAGACACCCAGCCAAGGGGTGGAAGGGCCTTTGCGTAAAACGCCCGAACCGCCGGAATTCGGACGTTTCCGAGGGCTTCTACGGAAACGATCCGCCCTCCCGGCGTATCGAAGGTTACCCCGCTGTCGGCCTTTTCCGTCAGTCCGGGGGCGACCGGCATGTCTTCGATGGCGGTAAAGAAGGATACCGACAACGCCGTGACCGGCGGGAAGGCGGCAACGAGAAGAAACAGAGCGGCAATCAGGCGGTTCATGACCATAGGCTACCTTTGACGGCGGGCACAGTAAAAGGTGGAACGTCCCCCCTGCACGATGCGCTGAACGGCGCCACCGCAATCGCAGCCGGGACAAGGTTGGCCTGTCCGTCCATAGACACTGAAATTGTGCTGGAAATATCCCAGTTCGCCCGTGGGCGCGACATGGTCGCGCAAAGAAGAGCCGCCGGCCCGGATCGCCTTTTCAAGGACCTCCCGCAAAGCGCCCGCAAGCCGGTCGGCCCGGCCACCCTGCACAGTGGCGGCAATTCGGCGGGGCGAGATCCCGGATTCATACAGCGCCTCGCAGGCATAGATATTGCCGACCCCCGCTACCACCCGCTGATTTAGTAGCGCCGCCTTGATATTGGTTTTCTTGCTCTTCAGACGTGCCGAAAGCACTGGGCCGGTGAAATCGGCGCCCGTGGGTTCAGGGCCCAAATGATGGATCAGCTTGTGATTTTCGAACATGACGCGGTCGGTCAGCACCATCAGCCCGAAACGGCGAGGGTCTGAAAACCGGATCACCGTGCCGTTGCCGACATGAAAAATGATATGTTCGTGGACATCATGCGACCCGTTGGACCTTACAAATTCGCCCGGCCGGGTGCGGTCTTCCGGGGTTTCGATGGTCATCCGGCCAGACATGCCTAGATGCACCAGCAGGACCGTATCGTCGTCAAACTCGCCGACCAGATACTTCGCCCGCCGGCCCAGCCTTTCCAGAGTTCGTCCCTTTAACCGGTCGGCGAAATCGTCCGGCACCGGCAATCGCAGATCCCTTCGGTAAACTTCGACATTTTCAATGCGCCGCCCTTCCATGACCTGGGCAAGGCCACGTCTTACGGTTTCGACTTCGGGCAGTTCGGGCATAGGGGAAAGGTAGCGGGAACCGTGCATCGGCGCTATCCTCAAACATATGGAATCCAGGGAAAATATCGGTGGGGTGAACCCGGAAGACGGGGTCGATTTCGGCTTCCGGCGGGTCGATCAGACCATGCATACATCAATGGTGCGCAATGTGTTCGATTCCGTGGCTAGGCGCTACGACCTGATGAACGACCTTATGTCCGGCGGTCTGCACCGGATGTGGAAGGCCGCCCTGCTGGACCGACTTGCGCCGAGGGCCGCTCAGACCCTACTGGATGTGGCGGGCGGCACCGGCGATATCGCCACCGGATTCCTGTCGCGCGGCGGAGGTGCCGCAATCATCTGCGACATCAACGAACAGATGATGCTGGCCGGACGCGATAAATCCATCGATCGCGGTTTTGTCGTCGGGCCGCGTCTAGCCTGTGGAGATGCTGCCGGTCTGCCGGTTGCGTCCGCGTCGGTAGATAGCTGCACCATCGTATTCGGTCTGCGCAATGTGACCCGTCGCACCGACGCCCTAGCAGAAATGTGCAGAACATTGCGCCCGGGCGGCCACTTCATCTGCATGGAATTCAGCCCTGCGGTGATGCCGCTGCTGAAACCGCTCTACGACACATATTCCTTCCGGGTGTTGCCCTGGCTCGGTGCGCGGGTCGCGAACGACCGGGAAGCATACGAATATCTGGCGGAAAGCATCCGCACATTTCCTGATCCGCCGGTGCTGTCCGCGGAAATGCAGGAAGCCGGCTTCGGCAATGTTTCAGAAACCCCGATGAGCGGCGGCATCGTCTGGCTACATTCGGGTTGGCGCGTCTGAACATGTTCGCCGTTGTGCGCCATTTTCGACGGATGTTGACGGTTGTGCGCACGTTTGCGCGGTACGACACGCTGTTTCTTCTCGAGAAGATCGGCATTCCGAAAGCCGCCGCGCCGCTGATCCGGCTGGCCCTGCTCGCCTGGCCGGTCAAAGAGGCGCGCAGAAAATCGGCGGGCGGCCGACTGGCCCTTGCCCTAACCCATCTCGGACCTGCCTTCGTTAAGCTGGGCCAGGCGTTGTCGGTTCGCCCGGACCTGATCGGTGACGAGCTCGCCGACAATCTGGCCTCTTTGCAGGACCGGCTGCCGGCTTTTGACGGCGCCGACGCCCGCAAGGCCTTAGAGGCAGAGCTGGAAAGCCCCATCGACGCACTGTTCGCGCAATTCGACGACAAAGCGATCGCCGCGGCCTCCATTGCCCAGGTGCACCGAGCGACCACGCCGGAGGGCGCCGAAGTGGCGGTCAAAGTGCTGCGTCCCGGTATCGAGGCAGCCTTCGCCCGCGATCTGGACCTTGCCCGCTGGGCAGCGGAACGGATCGAAAGAACCCGGCCGGAACTTCGCCGCCTGCGGCCGGTGGAGGCGGTGCAAACCATCATCCGGTCGGTGGAAATCGAGCTGGATTTGCGTTTCGAGGCCGCGGCCGCCGACGAATTACGCGAAAATTTCGCGGAAGAACCGAATTTCCAGGTGCCGGACGTGGACTGGACCCGGACCGGCCGTCGGGTGATGACCACCGGCTGGATCAACGCCGCCCCGATAAACGACATCACACCCAATACCGTCGACGCGGAAAAGCTGGAAATGATCGTCGCAACCTTCGCGAAGGTGTTTTTTCTGCAGGTATACCGCGATGGGTTTTTCCATGCGGATCTGCACCCCGGAAATATCTTCGTGGACGATGACGGTCGCGTGTTCGCAGTGGATTTCGGCATTATGGGCAGGCTGGATAAGCGGACGCGGCAATATCTTGCGGAAATGCTGCACGGCTTTCTCACAGCCGATTACAAGCGCGTGGCAGATGTGCATATCCGCGCTGGATACGTCCCCGCGCACCAGTCAGCGGACGAATTCGCCCAGGCCGCACGGTCGATCGCGGAGCCGATCCTGGGTTTACCGCTGGGACAGATTTCGCTGGCCCGACTGCTGGCCCAGCTATTCGCGATCACCGAGAAATTCGAAATGCAGGCCCAGCCGCAGTTGTTGCTGCTGCAAAAGACGATGCTGGTCGCCGAAGGCGTGGGGCGGCGACTTTGCCCCGACGTCAATATGTGGGAACTGGCGCGTCCGCTGATCGAGAACTGGATGATCGAAAACATGGGCCCGGAGGGGAAAATCCGCGAAACCACGGAAACCATCCTTGATGGTCTGGAACGCCTGCCGGCCCTGATCGCCGACATGGAAATGACGGTCAGCGCCGCGGCGCGAGACGGCGTTCGCGTAAACCCGGCATCGCTGCAAACCCTTTCGGACGCGGGCAGCGGGGGCGGGTGGAAGATCTGGGCGGCCGCCGCAGCCGTCGCGGTGGTGGTCATCGCGCTGGTGGATTGACCTCTATCGGTTGCAGAAATACTTTAGAATCATTAGGTTGCACGGGTTTCAGCCACCGTGGAGGCGCTGAATGCTCCCCGGCAAACGCATTTTGCTGATCATCTCCGGCGGAATCGCCGCCTACAAAAGCCTCGATCTGATCCGCCGCCTGCGCGAGCGCGGAGCGACGGTGCGGTGTGTGATGACCGATTCCGCGACGCAGTTTATCACCCCTCTGTCCGTTTCGGCTTTAAGCGAGAACAAGGTTTATGGGGATCTGTTTTCCCTGACCGACGAAGCCGAGATGGGACATATCCAGCTCTCGCGCGATGCCGATCTGGTGCTCGTCGCGCCAGCGACCACAAATATACTGGCGAAAATGGCGCAGGGCATCAGCGACGACCTGGCCACCACCGTGTTGCTGGCCACCGACAAGGACGTAATCGCTGCGCCGGCGATGAATGTTCGCATGTGGGAACATGCCGCCACCCGCGATAACGTCTCCACCCTGAAGTCGCGTGGCGTGCTGTTTGCCGGGCCGACCGAAGGTGACATGGCCTGCGGCGAATACGGCGAAGGACGTATGATCGAACCGCTGGAGATCGTCACCGAGATTGAGCACTATTTCAGCGCCGCTGCTCCGCTTGCCGGCCGCCGCGCCATTGTTACCAGCGGCCCGACCCACGAAGCCATCGACCCGGTGCGCTATGTCGCGAACCGCTCGTCCGGAAAACAGGGACATGCTATTGCTGCGGCGCTCGCAGGCATGGGGGCGGAAACCATCCTGGTCACAGGACCCACAGCGGAAGCCAATCCTGCCGGTGTAAAAATCGTCCGTATTGAATCCGCGCGGGAAATGCACGACGCGGCGACGGGCGCGCTGCCAGCCGATATCGCCGTGTGTGCCGCCGCGGTGGCCGACTGGCGCCCGGCCGAAATCCTTGAAGGAAAAATTAAGAAGACCAAAGGTGGCGCCCCACCGTGTCTGGACATGGTGGAAAACCCAGACATTTTGCGTAGCCTGTCGGCGGCGGGAAATCAACGCCCGGCGCTGGTGGTCGGCTTTGCCGCCGAAACCGACAATGTTCTGGCCAATGCCACCGCCAAGCGGGAACGCAAGGGTTGCGACTGGATCGTTGCCAACGATGTGTCACCGGATACCGGCACCTTTGGCGGAGACCGGAACACGGTTCACCTGATCACCGCCGATAGCACCGACGACTGGCCCGCGATGGCCAAATCGGACGTCGCGGAACGGCTGGCCGAGCATATCGCCACCCATTTCGCCAACCTGCGGGAGGCGGCGGAATGATCAGCGTTGAAATTTCCGTCAAACGGCTACCCCACAATACCAATCTCCCGCTGCCCGAATATGAAACAGCTCAGTCTGCAGGAATGGACCTGCCGGCCGCGATTGATTCCCCGATGACCCTGTCGCCGGGAGAACATGCAATGTTGCCCACCGGGCTTGCCATTGCGCTGCCAGGTGGATACGAGGCGCAAATCCGGCCAAGATCGGGACTTGCCGCCCGCAACGGAGTTACCGTTTTAAACACGCCGGGCACAATAGACGCAGACTACCGGGGCGAGGTAAAGGTGATCCTGATTAATCTGGGAACTGAGCCGTTTGAGATCGAACGCGGTATGCGCATCGCCCAGATGGTGATCGCCCCGGTGACGCAGGGAAAACTAACCGAAGTGGACGATTTGTCCGATACTGCGCGCGGCGCCGGCGGCTTCGGATCGACAGGCGTCTAACCCGGAAAGGGGCCGGAAACGGCATGGATTTCAGCGAAGACCAGATTCAGCGGTATGCGCGCCACATCGTGCTGCCGGAAGTTGGTGGCGAAGGTCAGGCGAAACTGCTGGGGTCCCGGGTTCTGGTGGTCGGCGCCGGCGGGCTAGGTGCGCCGCTGCTGATGTATCTCTCCGCGGCCGGCGTCGGCACCCTTGGCGTGGTGGATGACGACGCGGTGGATCTGTCCAATCTGCAGCGCCAGGTCATCCACACCACGGACCGCATTGGCGTAGCCAAGGTCGACAGCGCAGCGGTATCGGTGGCCGGTATCAATCCCGATGTCAATTTCATCGCCCACCGCGATCGGCTGACGGCAGAGAACGTAGATGCGTTGATCGGCGGCTACGATCTTGTCGCCGATGGCAGTGACAATTTCGATACCCGCTTTCTGGTGAACGACGCCTGCCACCTAGCGGGCAAAACGCTTGTTTCCGCCGCGATCCTGCGGTTCGAGGGTCAGATTTCCACCTTCCGGTCCGGGCTGGGCGGGAGCGACCCCTGTTACCGCTGTCTGTACTCCGAACCGCCGCTGCCCGGGCTGGTGCCAAGCTGTTCCGAAGGCGGCGTGTTGGGTGCGTTGGCCGGCACCGTCGGATCGCTGCAGGCAGTGGAGGTTTTGAAAGAATTGATGGGAATCGGCGACAGCCTCGCAGGTTCGTTGATGATATACGACGCGCTGTCCGCAGACGTCCGAAAGATGAGCTTGCCGCGAGACGCGGATTGTCCATTGTGCGGCGATGCGCCGTCTATCACCGATCTTTCCTCCTTCGCTGCTTAAAACATGAGCCGTTTACACAACATTGCGCCAGCCTTCGTCCGCTTTACGGCCTCAGCCCCCTCCTGGCCGCCCAATCAGGATCGTCCCGTCGGTGGCCGGAAAGACGAGCGGGTCGGGCCGGTAACTTTGGTACAGTTCTGATGCCTTCTCCTGACAAGCTGTCGCTGATCATCCAGTCCGACGATTACGACCGGGTGCATTATGCGCTCGCCATGGCCAGTACTGCACTCGCAACTGGAAAAGCGGTTACCCTGTTCTTCACAATGCAGGGTACGCGGGCGCTTATTCTGGGTTTCTCTGATCACGCACAGGAAAACCTGTATGCCGAACGCGGGATTGCCACGTTCGAAGAAATGCTGGCCGCCTGCGAAGAATTGGGAGCCACCATCATGGTGTGCGAAACAGGGCTACTAGCCATGAATATCAGGCGACCCCAATTGCGTCCGGACATCACGATCACCGAAGGCAGCGCCGCCAGCTTCCTGTCCGATGCATCGGCAACGGGCTCGATGCTCTACGTCTGAATTGCAGAGTTAAACTTCGTACACCCGATCGGGCGGGTTGTGGTCGTCGACGAAGCTTCTGATGTTCACTATGACCTTTTCGCCCATCGCGATCCGGCCTTCGCGGGTAGCCGATCCCAGATGCGGCGCAAGGACGACGTTGTCGAGTTCCAGCAGCCCCGGTTCGATTTCGGGTTCCCGCGCGTAAACATCGAGACCCGCGCCGGCGATGGCGCCGTCCGCCAGCATGCACGCAAGGGCGGCTTCGTCGATGATCTCCCCTCTTGCTGTATTCACGATGAAAGCGTGTTCTTTCAATAGTTTAAGGCGGTCTTCGTTCAACAGATGGTGGGTTTCCCTGGTGTGCGGGCAGTTGATGGAAATGAAATCCATATGGGTCAGCATCTGGTCCAAGTCTTCCCAATAAGTAGCTTCGAGTTCCGCCTCGATTTCGGCATGAAGCCGCCGCCGGTTGTGATAGTGGACGGTCATGCCAAATCCCTGGACCCGGCGCGCCACGGCCTGGCCGATGCGGCCCATGCCGATGATGCCAAGCCGTTTGCCGGAGATCCGGTGTCCAATCATCGACGTCGGCG
>CAJWUK010000025.1 GCA_913047365.1 uncultured Alphaproteobacteria bacterium
GACATATTTCAGCTCCTCGATTTCTGCATGACGCCAAACACGTTTTCGCTCGCTATCAACGCCATAAATCCCTATTTCCAAAAGGTTTCTCTATACCGACATTCTTAGTCAATCGCCCGACGATCATGAACCCATGCGCGAAGTGCATGGGTTAGCCGGACTCGGACGACAAATGTTTCTTCCACCTGCCGCTTAACTGCAGCGTATCCCAACGATCTTCGATCGATTTCATATCTTCGTTCGTTGGATGTACCGTCGGCGGATATCGCTGGCCGTCGCGTTCCGGTTCGTAATCCAGATTAATGGTCGCGTCGGTAAGAATGCGGGACCATTTTCCGGTGCCGAACAGATGCACGTTGGCATCTCGGCGACGGACGCTGGGGTCCAGCCCTGCGCCCCAGTTCGCCGGGTAGATGACGATATCGCCTTCGCCGCCATGCACACGCCAGGCATGGGCCCAGTCCACGGCCTCGTAATCGTGCACATCGATATCGGAGTCAACGACGGTGACGTGCTTGTAACGCACGTGCGACGACGAATCTCCCCAAAGAGCGGCGGCTACCTGTTTGGCCTGTCCGCGATAGGTCTGGTTGATCGCAACGTTCAGATTGACGGCCGCCTGGATCGGGTGACCGAACACATCCACGACACCCGGAACGCCGGCGCTCTCAAGCGCATTCCATGCAACGGCGGACCGGTGAATGGAACTCATAATCGGGTTTTCGCCAACACTGCCGGGAACCGCGCCTTCGACGGTGCCCCGGAAAATCGGATTTGTGCGATGGGTGATCGCGGTGACCCGCGTCGTGTGCTTCTTGGAGCGTTCCGGCGCGTAAAAGCCCGTAAATTCCGCGTAGGGGCCTTCTTCGGTAAACGTCGATGGATCTGTTGATATCCAGCCTTCGATCACGATTTCCGCGCTGGCCGGAACCTTCAGCGGAACCGTTTCGCATTCCACTAGATCCACCGGCTCTCCCCGGATCGCGCCCATGACGTCGTATTCGGAAATGCTGCGCGGCACCGGCGCACCGGCGGTAAAGCCCAGTGATGGCTCCCAACCGATGACATAGGCGACCGGCATTTCGTCGCCCGCCTGCTGGTGTTTGGAAAAATGTCCGCCCCAATGCTGCGCGCGCCACAGCAGAACCGGAATTTCGGCGGGTCCACCCACCATGCCGCGATAAATACCTACATTATGCAGATCGGTGTCCGGATCCTTGGTCACGCACCCGGCATAGGTCAATACATAGCGACCACCATCCAGGCGGTTCCATTTGGGAACGGGGAATTTCAGAAGATCTATATTATCGCCGGTGATGACGTTTTCCTTGACCGGACCGTCCTTGACCAGGCGGGGCTCGATACGTTCCTGAAAAATCGTCCGGCAGATACGGACAAGTTCGCGTGTCGGCGTGTCCGGCGGCAGGCCGAACATCATGGCAATGCGGGAATAACTGGCATGCCCGCCGGTAAATATCCGAGAACACAAGGCGTCCGGGCCGTTGTAATCCTTGATATTGGAAAACAGGAACGCGGGCCCGTCGCCGCTGCCCTGCATCATCCGGATGAGGTTGCCAAGCTCGACGTCCCAATCGACTTCGCCGGTGATTTCTTCAAGTTCGTCCCCGTCCCGCAGCGCGTCGATCCAGCCCCGGATGTCACCAAACACCGCCGAGCCGCGTTTTATGCCCGAACCGTCCATTTTTCTGCTCCCCGTTAGCCTTTTTGGCCGTAAACACGAGGTTTAAAGGCTCCCACGCTGCTTCGCTAGCCTACTGCGTATGCAATCAGGGCATAGGGGTATGTGGGGCGGTGATCGCCAACGCACCGCCCGTGGTCGCCTTGCTGCCGGTTTTGTTCTGAATCCTTCATTTCGACGCCGTGCTGAGGGAAGAGCACTATCTCGAATGCAAGTTTGGTGATGCCCATCTTTCCTACAAGCAAGACGTTTCCTGCTGGCCTTGAAGCCTCTCCTCCCTTGACAGACCATGGGTCGTCGACAAACGATGGCCCATGGTTTCCGTATTCGACAATCCCGCCCGTTCTGCTGCTTCCCTAATCGACGACAGACCAGAAGAGGAAATTTTCCGGGTCAACCGCGCCGCTTTTACCGATCAGGCGATTTTCGCCCGGGAAATGTCGGAAATCTTCGAAAAAGGGTGGTTGTATCTGGGGCATGAAAGCCAGGTCCCGGCCCACGGTGATTTCATCGCGACGCGTATAGGTACGCACCCGGTTTTTGTCATGCGGGGAGGTGACGGTAACGTCCGCTGCTTTTACGACGCCTGCACTCACCGTGGATCGAAACTGACCGGGCGGACATCGGGCAACGCGACGACCTTGACCTGCCGTTATCACGGCTGGTGCTTCAACGCAGACGGCGTCTGCACGCTGGTAAGGGGCGGAAAAGAAGCCTATCGCGGCGGCGATCTGGATCGCATGAGCACGGATTTGCGCGAAATTGCCGGGCTCGGCAGCTACAAGGGTTTCCTGTTCGGCTGTCTCGATGCAGACGTGCCGCCGCTGGACGATTTTCTGGGCGGGGCAAAACCGTTTATCGATCTGATGGCCGATCAGGCACCAGACGGGCTGGAAGTGCTGCGCGGTGAAAGCCGCTACATGATGGAGGCAAACTGGAAGCTGCAGACCGAGAACTCCACCGACGGCTATCACGTCGCCACCGTCCACCGGAACTTCGCGACCACCGTCGCCTATCGCGAAACGCTCTCACCGGACGGCGACGGTGGTATGGCCAAGACGGAGGCGAGCCGCATACTCAGCCTCGAGAAGATTGGTTCCGGCGGCTACGACGTCGGCAACGGCCACATGATCAACTGGGCTGACCGCGGGAACCCGGAAGCAGGTCCCCTGTGGCCGCAACGCGATGAATTGTTGCAACGTTTTTCAGAAGGCAAGGTTAAATGGATGCTGGAACGGGGGCGCACCGTTACCTTGTTCCCCAACCTACTTTTCAACGATGTGGCGTCCACCTGCATACGCGTGTGGAGGCCCATAGATGTGAACCTGACCGAAATCGAAACCTGGTGTATCGCGCCAAGGGGTGAAGCGCCGGAAGCCCGCCGCGCCCGCATCCGGAAGTACGAAGATTTCTTCTTTCCCGCCAGCCTGGCTGTGCCCGACGACGTGCGCGCAATGGAAGGCGTGCAGACCGGATCGGACGCGCTGGACGACGGCTGGAACGACCTCGCGCTTGGGCGGAAAACCCTGGTCTACGGCGCCGACGAGGCTGCACGGGAACTGGAAGTCACGCCGCTGAACAGCAATCCAGGCCGAGAGGTGGAAACACCGTTTTTTGCCTTCTGGCGGGAATGGGCAGCACGGTTGGGATAGGTCAGATGGTATCGACTGAACAAGCGACGGATCTGCTATCCCGCGAGGCGCTACTTCTGGATCAGAAAATGTGGGAGGACTGGCTCCACCTGTATGCGGAGGATGCCGTCTATTGGGCGCCCGCAATGGTAGGGGATGAAGACTGGACTGACGATCCGGACAACGACGTTAGCCTGATCTATATGGATCGCGCTGGGCTGGAAGCACGTATCTTCCGGATCGAGGGCGGGGATTCCTATGCTACCGATCCGCTGCCTCACACCTCTCACATGGTGACCAATGTGCTGGTTCATGGGGAAATTGACGGGCTGGCCAATGTTACGGCCGCTTGGTCGGTGCGAAGCTATCAGCGCGTACGCGGCGCTATTACCCGTGGCGGGCTGTACGAGTACGGGGTGCGGGAAACGGCAGATGGCTTGCGGATCGCGCGAAAGAAAATCTTTATCCACGACGACCGCATCGTTGGGCCCATCGATATCTACAATATCTGACTAGTTGAATACGGTACCGGCCCGGAAAGGAATTTTAGATATTGGCTGGCCCTTTGAGACACCGCTGGGTGGCCCCTGGGGCGGATTTGATGGATGATCCTGCTGTGACAAAAACCAGCGGCAGCGGCTAGCCTAAATCGGTTCGTGGATACCTCAATTACGTTTTAAGTATTGCGAGAATTTAAGGTGCTACGCCGTCTGCCGCTACCCGTCGTAGGGCAACGCCCACGACCGGATTTCATGGCCCGCGCCGAATGCGATGTTCGTCTGATCCGGATTGCGGTTGACCAGGGGTCGGGCGAACAGCGGGTGTGTGAGCGACCTAATTTCATGATCCAGAGTGAACAGAACTTCGCCGGTATCAATGTCCACGATGTCCTCGAACCGGAATTGGTGCTGGCTGCTTTCTTCGGAAATCAGGTCGCGGTCCTGAAGCATTTCGTATGGGCCGGAAAAATCGGCGATATAGATCTGGATATGATGACCGTCGAAGGGCACAATTTTCCTGCCCGTTTCACGGAAAATGAGCTCTTGGTGATCACCGACCTGTACCCTTGCCGCGGTGCCGCCTGCCTTTGTTATCCGGGATGGGGCGCCGACAATTTCACGGTAGAACCGGGCGATCCCTGCCGCGTTGCCCTCCGGAACATCAAATTCGACGTAGGCGATTCCCAGCGCCGTGCGGCCGAAACGTTTCGACGGCTGGTGAATGCGGAACCTGTTGCCCCAGGGGCAGGTGGCGGAAACGAAGCCCTTTTCCGCCTTGAACCCGAATTTGGTTCCGTTCAGCATAGGTTTCACCGTCGATAGGCGTTTTAACAAGGCTTTCCGGTCAAGCATCACCACGCCGATAATGCCGCGCACGACCAGAGGGTCGCTTGTGGGCAGATGGAACTGATTGCGTCCCACGTTGACCCACATGTTCGTCACGCTCGTCACGAGATACGGGTCTCGGGTCAGGCCAAGGCCACTGACATAAAACAGGGTGGCGAGGCGCTGGTCGGGAATACAGACGTTCACATGTTCCATGGAGATGACATTGCCGATGTCTTCCTGCCGCCGGTTATATTTGCCGTTCTTCGCCATATCGTCCTCCCTGCTTCCGTCAGTCGCGAGTCAGTTTGGTGGCGGCAAGCATCGCATTTGCGCCCCCCATCATATGCCGGAAATCGCTGGAAAGGGTCACTAGGTCGAAGCCCTTTACCACCATCTCGTTTGCATATTCCGCCGACATAGCGTGAATGCCCGCCTTGATGCCGTGCCGGTGGGCAGCCTCCAGCGTCTGATCGATACGCTCCATCACCTCCGACGTCCGTTGATCACCGCCGGGCCCTCCGCCGATGGATACCGACAAATCCGATGGGCCGATATAAACGGCATTCAGGCCCGGTACGGAGCAGATGCCGTCAAGGTTATCGACCGCTTCCTGGGTTTCGATCATGGCGAAGGTCAGTACCGTGTTGTCCGCGTGATCGTGGTAATCGCTTCCTGCGTAAAAGACCGCACGGATCGGCCCGGTCGACCGGTATCCCCTGGGCGCGTATCGGCAGGCGCCGACGAATTGTTCGCATTCGTCGGCCGTATTGATCATCGGGCAGATGACGCCGTACGCACCCGCGTCCAGGGATTTCATGATGATGGCCGGGTCGTTCCACGAGACCCGGACCATGGGGGCGGGGTCGTAGCGCGTCATGCCCTGAAACATGGGCACCAGATCGGAATAGTCGTTAACGCCGTGCTGCATATCGACGGTCACCCCGTCCCACCCGAGGGACGCCATCACCTCTGCTGTGAAAGAACCCGGCGTACTCAGGAATACGTTCACGGCGGCACGGTTTTCTTCCCAGGCGGTCTTGATCTTGTTTGGTCTCACGACGTTCCCTCCCTCTGTCCATGTTCTTATTACACCTTCGGACATGTGCGGGGGAGGGGGCGGCAATCTTTGCAGATTGACGGAACCCTCCCCACGCGCGTAACTGCGCCTGCATGAAGACCGTCAATCCTATCCGCTATATCGAGGAAATGGAGAACATCTCGCCCACCGTGCGCGGGATTATTCTGGCCATCGCCTCCGGCGCGTTTTTCGCGTCAATGCATGGGTCGGTGCGACTGTTGTCACAAGACCTTGATGCGATGGAAATCGCTTTTTTCCGAGCGTTTTTCGGTTTTCTGTTCTTTACGCCGCTGCTGATCCGCACCCGTCTTTCGGTGTTGCGCACGCGACGTCTGCCCCTTCATCTGCTGCGTGGTATATTTAATGGGGCGTCATTATTGCTCTGGTTTACCGCGCTTAGCATGGTGCCGCTGGGAGATGCTACCGCGCTGTCCCTTGTGGGGCCACTGTTTGTTGCACTCGGCGCGATGCTTGTGCTTGGTGAAAGAGTTCGGGGGCCGCGCTGGACGGCCCTGGCCATCGGGTTTGCCGGGGCATTGATCATCGTTCGGCCGGGATTTCAGGAAGTTAATCTGGGGATAATATTCGTTCTGGTGTCGATGCTGTTTGTCACCGGCTCGAAGCTGATCGCGAAGTCGCTGTCGCGCACGGATCAACCGTCGACTATCGTGGCCTATCTGTCCCTTACCATGATGGTACCGTCAGGCGTCGCCTTGATATTCGTCTGGCAGACGCCGACGATTGAACAACTTCTGTTCATGGTGCTGATCGGTTTCCTCGGAAGCTGCGGGCATCTGTTGCTAACAACGGCCTATAAGATCGCCGATATCTCCGCCGTCGAACCGGTGGTGTTTGCACGGCTGGTTTGGGCGGCTATCGTCGGCTGGTTCATGTTCGCCGAATTCCCGGGGCTCTGGGTCTGGATTGGCGGTGCTCTTGTCGTCGCCGGATCAACATGGCTCGCCCGGCATGAAGCCCGCGGACGTAGGCGGGAAGCCGCGAAAACCTAGAATGCCCGCCAGCCGATATCTCGCCGACAAAAGCCTTCTGGCCAATCTATCCGGTCGACCGCCTTGTATGCACGTTCCTGGGCCTCCGAGATTGTGTTTGCGTTTGCGGTGACGCTCAGAACCCGGCCACCGGTCGCAGTAATTTCGCCGTTGTCATTGGTGCCGGTGCCGGCGTGAAAGATGGTTGCGCCGGCGATCTTGGCGGCGTTTTCTAGTCCGCGAATGACGGACCCTTTTTCGTATGGTCCCGGATAACCCTGGGTTGCCATTACAACGGTCATCGCCGCTTCATCGAACCAGCGCAGGTCGAAATCCTTCAGCTCGCCATCGCAGGCGGCGACAAGGGCGGGGACCAAATCCGACATCAGCCGCGTCATCAGCACCTGGCATTCGGGATCGCCGAAGCGGACATTGTATTCGACCAGCTTCGGGCCTTCGTCGGTCAGCATCAGCCCGGCATAAAGAACGCCCTGATACGGTTTGCCTTCAGCTTTCATGCCTGCAACGGTAGGCAGGATGATCCGGTCCATTACCTCCTGCGTGATTTGCTCGGTCACGACCGGCGCGGGCGAATAGGCGCCCATGCCCCCCGTATTCGGGCCGGTATCGCCGTCGCCCACGCGTTTGTGGTCCTGGGCCGACGCCAGAGGCAGGGCGTTTTCTCCGTCTACGAGAGCAAAAAAACTGGCTTCCACGCCGCCCATGAACTCCTCTATCACGATTTCCGCACCGGCGTCCCCGAAGGCGCCACCTGTCAGCATGTCATCGACGGCCGCATTAGCCTGATCGACGGTTTCGCAGATGATCACGCCTTTACCGGCGGCCAGCCCGTCAGCTTTCACTACGATGGGTGGGTCCATTTCGGAGACGAAAGCCTTTGCTGGCTCCGGTTCTGTGAAGCGGGCATAGGCCGCGGTGGGGATGTCATGGCGGGCGCACAGATCCTTCATGAAGCCTTTCGAGCCTTCGAGGACGGCGGCCTCCGCACTGGGACCGAAGGCGCGAATGCCGATTTCCTGCAAAAGATCTGCAAGCCCCAAAACAAGCGGCGCTTCCGGGCCGATAACGACAAGATCGACCCGGTTCTCTTTCGAGAAGTTCACCAGGGCGTCGACGTCCTCGGCACCGATGGCCACGCATTCGGTTTCCAGGGCGATTCCGGCATTCCCGGGTGCACACCATAGTTTGTCGACCAGGGGCGAGCCATTAATGACCCAGCAGAGGGCGTGCTCCCGCCCGCCACCGCCTACGACCAGCACCTTCATTTTGCGCTCCTGCTAGCTATACAATGCCATTGGCATGCGACTCATCTGATGACATAGAATGCGAATCGTCATGGCGGATCAATTCTTCGAGGACAGCGCGCAGCCCGCGCCCAACGACAATGTCGGCGAATTCTCCGTTTCGGAGATTTCCCAGGCGGTCAAACGAACGCTCGAGGGTGCGTTTGGCCGTGTGCGGATTCGGGGAGAAGTCGGGCGCCCCAACTACCATGGATCTGGCCATCTCTATTTCACGCTGAAAGATGCGGATGCGGCGATGGACGCCGTTGCCTGGCGGGGCACGGCGAACAAGCTGTCTCTGCGTCTTGAAGAAGGTATGGAGGTCATCGTCACCGGCAAGGTGTCTGCTTATCCCAAAAGCTCCCGGTATCAGATCGTCGTGGATTCGGTCGAACTGGCGGGTGAAGGCGCGCTTCTGAAACTGCTGGAGGACCGCCGCAAAAAACTCGGTGCCGAGGGGCTCTTCGATGCGGAGCGCAAGCAGGATTTGCCGTTTCTTCCCGAGGTGATTGGAGTCGTTACATCGCCTACCGGCGCGGTCATCCGGGATATTCTTCACCGCCTGAACGACCGTTTTCCCCGCAACGTACTGGTCTGGCCGGTGCCGGTGCAGGGTGACGGTGCTGCCGAGAAAATTGCCGCGGCCATTGACGGTTTTAACGCGGTGCAAGCGGGCGGCGCGGTGCCGCGGCCGGATTTGCTGATCGTCGCCCGTGGCGGCGGCAGCCTGGAAGATTTGTGGCAGTTCAACGAAGAAGCCGTCGTGCGGGCGGTTGCGCGATCCGACATTCCCCTAATTTCGGCCGTTGGTCATGAAACCGACACCACCCTGATCGATTTCGTGTCCGATCAGCGCGCACCGACACCTACCGCTGCGGCGGAGATGGCTGTGCCGGTTCGTGCCGAGCTTCTGGCGCAGGTGCTGGAAGACGCGCGCCGCTTGGTCGCCGGAGCGGCACGAACGCTTGAAGACCGGTGCACCCGGATGGAAGGGCTGGCCCGGGGCTTGCCTAGGCCAGAGGATATGCTTGGCGCGGCGCAGCAATCGCTCGATTACGGCAGCGAACGGCTGTTTGCGAACATGTCACGCCGACTGGAACTGGCGTCGAACGGTCTCGCCACTGTCGGCGCTGCAATCCATCATCCCCGGGAGGTGATCGACCGAAAGGAACAGGAACTGACGCAGGCCGGAATTCGGCTGGGCACCAATCTGCGTTCTTCCGTCCGCGACCGTCAAACGCGCTTTGCTGCATTGTCTGCTGTCGAACGGCTTTCCGGCGGGGTCGGCAGGTTGATCGCTCGCTCGGAAGCCGCGCTTTCCTCGTCCTCCCAGCTTCTCAGCAGCCTTTCCTATGAACGGGTGCTGGAGCGGGGATTTGCCTTGGTGCGGGACGCAGAAGGCGAGCCCGTTCTGACCGCTGCCGCGACGCAAACCGGTCAAGATGTCAGTATGTCGTTTTTCGACGGGACGGTTGGTGCAACGATTACCGGGGAAGATCTGGCACCAAAATTTCGAAAGAGGCCCAAACCGAAGAAGGTCGAAACCAACAAGAAAGGATCGCGGGACGGACAAGGGTCACTCTTTTGATCCGATTATTCTCTCTCTCGGTTCTGCTTGCGTCGGTCATCGGCGCTGCGGCGGCGGCAGAACGGCTCCGGTTGGAGGGGAAGTTCTCTCAAGGCGGTTTGATCCAGGGACATACCGAACCCGGAACTCGCCTCTTTCTCGGCAACCGTCAGATACGCGTTGACGGCAATGGCCGATTTGTCTTCGGGTTTGGGCGGAACGCCGAGAAGATAGTTCGGCTTGTTGCTGAATTCCCTAATGGTGCCCGCAACGAACGCGCTCTCAACGTCGCGCAGCGGAAATACAGAATTCAGCGGATCAACGGCCTGCCCCGGAAAATGGTGACGCCGTCAAAATCGGCACTGAAACGTATTCGAACAGAAGGTGCCGCCATTCGCGCCGCACGGGCGACATTTTCTGCCGATACGAATTTCGCAGATGGATTTATCTGGCCCGCCAGGGGCAGAATTTCCGGAGTCTACGGCAGCCAGCGGATATTGAACGGTGAGCCCCGCCGGCCGCATCTCGGCGTCGATATCGCCGCGCCATCAGGCACCCCGGTGATCGCCGCCGCCACAGGTGTCGTAACCCTTGCTGAACCTGATCTCTATTTTACCGGTGGCACGGTTATCATCCACCACGGACACGGGTTATCAACCGTCTATTCGCACCTGATATCCCTGTCGGTTAAGAAGGGCGACAAGGTGGACAAGGGGCAACGCATCGCAAAGGTCGGATCAACGGGCCGGTCTACAGGGCCGCACCTGGACTGGCGGATCAACTGGTTTCAGGAACGGTTGGACCCGATGCTGATCGTCGGGCCGATGCCCAAAAACCGGCCTCAATCCGGTCGCGTCGGGTTCTTCCCCCAGCGCCGGTGAAACCACATCCACTGTTCTGGATGCTGGGTAATCCAGTCGCTCAGCCGGTCGTTCACCCAGGTCATCGTCGCGGTAATGTCCGCATTGCGGTCGCCCGTGTTCTGCGGCGCACGCGGTTCCTCGAATGTGACGTGAAAATGTGACGATCCTGTCCGTACCACCTGCACCGGAACCAGCAGGGCGTCGTATTTCATGGCGAGGACGGCCGGCGCCGAGGGCGTCATAGCGTCAATGCCTAGAAAAGGCACCTGGACGCCGTCGTTCATCCGCACATCGACAAGCATAATTGTATTGCCGCCGCCCTTGAGAACATCGGTAAGACGGCGAGCACCCTTGCGGCCTTTGCGGATCAATTCCACCCCTGTGCTGCTCTGCCAGTCGCGCACGTATGCATCGATTAGCGGATTATTGAACGGGCGGTAAACGACGGTAACCGGCAGATCCAGCCTTATCGCTGCTAGCGTCACCATTTCCCAGTTTGCGATATGACCGGCGAAAAGTATTCCGGACTTGCCGCTCTGCTTCAGGGAATCGACGTGCTCCAGCCCTGAAATTTTAAGGCGCGTGTCCTGATCGCGCTGGATTTTCTGGATGCTCCAATATTCATTCGTTACCCGCGGGAAGTGGTTGCATGCGCCTCGTAATATCGTTTCGATCTCGGTGTCGCTGCGATCTGGCCATACCAACCGGATATTGTCTCTGACCCGATTGCTCAACCGCAGTCGTGGGCCGATTGTTCTTCCGACAAATCCGAGGAAATTCGACGAAACATCCACCGGTAGGCGGCTCAAAATCGCAAAAATCAACCAAGCCCCCGCGAACTCGAAATAGTTCGCGAATCTCGGTTTCCGCCAGTACCGTTCTGATTGATCGGCCAAATCAGACCTCTGCCTCAAATACGGAAGCAATGAGACGATCCAGCGCGACATCATCATGCCATTCAAGGTCGACGGCGAGTGGTAGGATCATATCTTTGGCATCCTTCGGCAGACGGACAGCGTCTTTGGCGGTAGTGACCGGCACCGCGTCCGCTTCCGCCGCCTGTTCTACCAGTTCCATGATTTCATTGACGTTGAATACATGGTGATCCGGGAACGATTTCGTCGCAACGATTTCGCACCCCATGCCGTGAAGGGTTTCGTAGAACTTCTCGGGTCGTCCGATGCCGGCGAATGCGATCACGGATTGTCCCGCGACGAGTCCGCTATTTCCCGTGGGCACGAACCGGGCGGAGAGTAGGGGTATGTCCGTCGGAAACAGATCTCGAATTCCCGTTTCGTCGGGGCCTAAAACCGCCACGGCATCGGCCCGGCCCAGCGCAGCGCCAAAATCTTCACGAAGTGGCCCCGCCGGCATGACATGTCCATTCCCGATACCGTATCCGCCGTCGAAAACCAGCAAGGAAAGATTCTTGTGCAGCAGGGGATTTTGAAACCCGTCATCCATGATCAGTACATCCGCACCAGCGGCCACTGCCATTGTCGCGGTTGCCGTCCTGTCGGCGCCTGTCCATGTCGGCGCGATATCAGAGAGCAGAAGCGGCTCGTCACCGACATCCGACGCAGCATGCTGATCGCGGTCCACGCGTGTGGGCGTGCCCGCCGCGCCGCCGTACCCCCGGCTGAGAAAGTGCGGGGTTCGGCCGGCTTTGACCAGTCGCCGCCCGATCGATATAGCAACCGGCGTTTTACCGGCGCCGCCTGCAACCACATTGCCGACGCAAACAACCGGCACGTCTGAGCGGACATGAGAGTGCGTCCTGATACGTCGAGCGGCGCGCCAGGCCCAGAGGCCCGAGATCGGCTTCAGCAGGATCGGCAACAGTCCGTCATGTTGCCAGAAATCAGGTGCTTTCATCCTGTCCAACCATTGCAGCGTCAGAGGGTGAAATTTCATTTAATCTGGAAGCCAGATACAGAAAGACGGCATCGAGTATATTGCCCTTGCCGTCCGCGACCACCGATGCGGCGGCGATGCGGGCAGATCTATGTTCGGCATTGGACAGTAATATGCCGATTTCCCGCGCCAACTCATCAACCGATCCCACATGTGCGGCGGCACCTGCGGTCGTAAGTTCCGCATCTATGGCCAGGAAATTGTCCATATGGGGGCCATAGACGATCGCACATCCAAGCCGGGCCGGTTCAATGGGATTCTGACCGCCATGCGGAACCAGGGATCCGCCGACGAACGCAATATCGGACACACGAAAGAACAATCCAAGCTCACCGATGGTGTCCGCCAGTAGAACGTTGGTTTCGGAGGATATTGCATCTCCCCGACTACGCCGGGCGACGGTCAAGCCCGAGGATGTCAGCTTATCGGCAATTTCTTCCCCGCGGGACGGGTGACGGGGTGCGATGATCGTCAACAGTTCCGGAAAATTCGCGGACAGTTTCTGGTGTGACCGGGCAATTGTTTCTTCTTCATTGTTATGGGTGCTAAACGCTACCCAACGCGGCCGCCCGGCGATTTTCGCTTCCAGATCTGCCAATAACCCGGGATCTGCCGGCAAAGGTTCCGCGGCGAATTTCAGATTGCCGGGACAGACTACGTTGTCGGCGCCCAGCCGTCTCAGGCGGTCGGCATCCAGCTCCGTTTGTGCCATGCACAACTCGAACGTTCGAAGCAGCCGTTTCGCAACCCAGGGCAGTTTTCGCCAGAATCGCAGGGAACGGTCAGAAATTCGCGCATTAACAAGAAAGGCTGGGATATTTCGGTTGTCGATCTCGGACAAAACTCCTGGCCAGAACTCCGATTCCACCCAAAGAATCAGATTCGGACGCCAATGGTCGAGGAAATTTCTGACCCAGGGAATTCTGTCCACCGGGACATATTGATGTATCACGCCCATTGGCAAACGGTCTTTGAGAATCTGGGCGGAACTGACGGTTCCTGATGTGATTAGGATCGAAATCTCCGGCCGGTCCCGGTGTAGCCTTTCTATGACGCTCATCATCGAGAGGGATTCGCCCACGCTTGCCGCGTGAATCCAGACCAGGGCGCCATCAGGTCGGGATGTCGACGCTTCTCCGAAGCGTTCGCCAAATCGCCGGTGGTCCTCTTTTCCCATCGAAAGTCTGCGACGCAGATAGCGGCTGACAAGCGGTCCGCACATCCAGGTCAGCGACCGATAGACGGTAATACTCATAGATCAGCCGGCATCCGTTTCCGATGCTCCCAATTTCCGATCCACGCTGGTGGTTATGGCGACAAGAGCGTCTTCCAGCTCCTTGCGCGCTGCCTCGATCAGGCTTTCATCCGAACTATCTAAAACCGGAAGCGGCTGACCGACTTCGATGATGCCGCGTGTAAAAGGAAACGGGATCACAAACCGGTCCCAGGAATCTAGAACCTTTCTGCGTTTCGCGCCATAGGTGACCGGCAGCAACACCGCGCCCGACAAACGGGCAGCGGCAATTGTGCCGCTGGATACCTTTTCCCTCGGACCGCGCGGGCCGTCGGGCGTGATGCCGACATATTCACCCGATTTCAGCGCACGAATAATGCCTCTCAATGCAACTGTGCCGCCCCGGGTCGTTGAACCGGCTATTGTGCCAATTCCCAAATACCCCAATGCGCGGGAGATGAAGGCGCCATCGCGATGCTGGGAAATCAGAATTTGCATGCGTGGGGCATAAGACCAGGCGTTGGGTATCATCAACATGCGGCCATGCCAGAAACAGGCGATGAAGGGCGTGCGTTTTTCCACCAGATTGCGGGCGATTTCTTCGTTCTCGACTCTCCAACGCCCTGTTAGCCAGACAAGGCGAATATATCGGGCGGCGAGCCAGCTTAGTATCGGACCCCAGAAAGGTGAACTCATGATACGTCTACCGCTGGCCATATTCAGGCCTGCGCTGCTACACGCGGGGGGGTATCTTCCTCTGAGAATTGCATGGTGTACATCCGGGCGTAAACCTGATCGCGCGCCATTAACTCCGTATGTGTTCCGCGTTCAATAATCTTGCCATGATCCATAACCAGGATTTCGTCCGCGTCCACGATGGTCGAAAGCCGGTGGGCAATGACGACCGTTGTGCGGCCTTTTTTCAGACGTGTCAGGGCTGTTTGAACCTGCCGTTCGGTCTCTGTGTCCAGTGCCGAGGTAGCTTCGTCCAGCAAAAGAATCGGCGCGTCTTTCAGCATTGCCCGGGCTATCGCCACCCGTTGGCGCTGACCGCCGGAAAGCTTCGATCCCTGGCCGCCGACTTCGGTCTGATAGCCATCCGGCAAAGCCATGATGAAATCGTGGGCGTCCGCATTTTTTGCGGCAGCCTCAATCTGTTCCGTCGTCGCGTTATGACTTCCGTATGCAATGTTTGAGCGGATCGAGTCGTCGAACAGGGATGTTTCCTGGCTGACAAGCGCGATGTTGCTTCTCAGACTCTGAAGGGTGAATTCCCGTATATCCGTCCCGTCGATCCGGACGGAACCTATACCCACGTCGTAAAAACGCGGAATTAGGTTAAGGATTGTCGATTTTCCGGCGCCCGAAGGTCCCACTAGTGCCACCGTTTTTCCGGCATCAATCCGGATGTCGATGCCATCCAGCGCCTTCGTACCTTCGGTATATCCGAAGCTTGCTTCGTCGAACGTAATGTTGCCGGCAACGCGGTTGACGGTCTTGGCGTTTTCCCCATCTGTGATGCGGGGCTGGATATCGAGGATTGCAAAAATACGCTGAGCCGCCGCAAGGCCCTGTTGCAGGGTGGCGTTCAAGTTTGCAATGTTTTTCATTGGTTTGTAGGCCGCTAGAAGTGCGGCCATGAACGAAGCCAGCGCCCCGGTGGTCATTGCCCCTTCAATAACCTGCAGGCCGCCATATAAAATGGCCAGCGCTAGCGCGACCCCTCCCAGGGTTTCCATGAGGGGCCGGCTGATGGCCTGAACCTTCGCAGCCTTACGGGTTAGAAAAAATATCCGGTCGATCGCAGCGCTGGTTCGCGCGCATTCGGTATCTTCCATCGTATAGGCTTTGACATGTCGTATGCCCTGGAAAGTCTCGTCCAGACGGGTGGTCAGTTCGCCGGTTTCCACCTGGGTGTTCCGCGAAATCTTTCGCATTCGCTTGCCGATCCGGACGATGGGGTACAGAGCCAGCGGAAATACAAAGATTGTCAGAACCGCGAGGCTCCAGTTGTGGATGACCAGTATACCGAGCAGGAATATGATCAGCATACTGTCTTTCACCAGACCGGTCAGCGCCTTCGCGATAGACACCCTCAAAAGATAGGAATCGTTGATAAAGCGGGATATCAGGTTACCGACGGAATTGTCGTGGAATAGCTGTAAATCGGACCAGACGACCGACCTGTACATGGATTGCTGAAAATCGGCGACCATGCGGTTCCCGATAACTTCCATGTTCACAGATTCCAGATAGCCGGAAAGGCCGGATATCAGGGCCAGGCCGATAATCGCAGCGGGTAGCAGGTAGAGCATTCCCCGGTCTCGCGCGATCAGCACCTGATCGACCACGTCTTTAAGCAGATAGATCATCGCGGCGGACGATCCAGCGACGAGGACCATACAGATGAACGTCAGAAAGATCCGTTTCTTTTGCGGCCAAAGATGACCCTTGATCAACCGGCGGACGAGATTGTCAGTTGTAGCGTGCGGATCGTCCGTTAGCTGGTAGGGCCGCGCAGTGATCGGTGCAGCGTCTGTCAAAATCGTATATTCCGCGATACGTGGAAACGTTTACAGAACTCAGAATACCACGGACGCCGAATCCGACCAATTAGCTGATATTTCAATGAAAACAGACGTCTTGGTCAGGTTCCGGCAATCGTCATAGAATCAACCCGGATTGTGGGCGCGTCGGTTCCATATCGAAAGACCAGGTCGTTTGCCGGGGTCAGATTTGCAAACATTTCCTTCAAGTTGCCGGCGATGGTGAGCTCGCTGACGGGTTGGATAATTTCTCCGTTTTCAATCCAGTAGCCCGACGCTCCGCGGCTGTAATCCCCTGTTACCATGTTGATACCCATACCGATCAGTTCGGTGACATAAAATCCGTTGTCGATTTCGGAAATCATCTCTTCCGGGGATTTACTACCCGGTTCCATATAGAGATTGGTGACCGCGGGCGAGGGTGGCGAAGATGTACCGCGTGAGGCGTTTCCCGTTGATTCCAGTCCCAGTTGCCGCGCTGACGCCAGGTCGAGAACCCAGGTCTTTATGGTGCCATTTTCGGCAATCAGCCGGCGCGAATTCGGCAAGCCCTCTCCGTCAAACGGTTTCGATCGTAGGCCCCGCTTCCGATGGGGATCATCGACGATATTTATCCCGTCGGCGAATATCTTCTGTCCCATGGAATCCTTTAGGAAAGACGTGCCGCGGGCGATCGAAGAGCCATTGATCGCCCCCGCATAGTGACGGACCAGTCCGCCGGATACACGGGGATCATATATGATGGGCGCTTGCTGTGTCTGGACCTTTTGCGGGTTAAGGCGCTTGACCGCGCGTTCCCCGGCTTCCCGGCCGACGTCAGCGGGGTCGGTCAGGTCCTCATAGTGAATAGCGGTCGTATATTCGTAATCCCGTTCCATGGCCGTGCCTTCACCGGCCAAGACGGAGGCGGCGAGACTGAAGCTGGATGTTGAATATGTCCGGGCGAAACCGTTGGATGTGGCGATGGCGATCCGTGCCCGGCTCCAGCCAGTTTCCGCTCCCTCCGAATTTGTGACGCCCGAAACGGATCGGGCCGCATCCTCCGCTGATTTGGCGGCTTCAACTAGGGCTTCATTCGACGGTTCTGATGAATCGAAAATGTCGATATCCGGGTCTTTATTCGAAAGCTGAGCGGGATCGGCAAGGCCGCAATAGGGGTCTTCCGGTGCCGCTTTGGCCATCGCGACAGCTCGCACTGCTACTTCTTTCAGCGTCGAAGGATCGAAATCGGTGGATGAAACAATTGCCTGGCGCTGTCCGACGAATACGCGCAATCCTAGATCGTTGCTTTCGGATCGTTCCAGTTTTTCCAACTGGCCCAGCCGGTAGGCGACCGAGACAGATGCCGCGTCGAAAATAACGGCATCGGCGGCATCGGCACCGTTTTGCCGTGCCGAAGCGATGAGGTCCGACAGGATTGTTAGCTGATCGTATATCTTGGACATATTGCTATCCGTCGTTTCTGTTCCATATTGGTTTGCCGTCGACAGGCAGCCCCAGTTCGGCCCATTTTTGCGTGACGCGGTCGACTATTTCACCCGTCATTTCTATCTTCCGGCCCCAGTCGCGGCGGGTTTCAGGCGGTAGTTTTGCCGTCGCATCGATTCCCATCTTCGACCCAAGCCCTTCTTCGGGAGAGGCAAAATCCAAATAGTCGATTGGCGTATTCTCTATGACGGTGATGTCTCTTGAGGCATCGACGTTGGTGGATATTGCCCAGATCACGTCATTCCAGTCTCTCGTATCGATATCCGCATCCACGACAATGACGAACTTGGTATACATGAACTGCTTCAGATAAGACCACACACCCATCATGATGCGTTTGGCATGACCGGGGTAGGACTTGCGGATCGAGACCACGGCAAATCGATAGGAACATGCCTCCGGCGGCAGCCAGAAATCGACGATTTCCGGGAACTGTTGCTGCAACAGGGGAACGAACACATCGTTCAGGGCTTGGCCGAGGATAGATGGCTCATCGGGGGGACGACCAGTGAATGTCGAGAGGTAGATCGGTTCCCGCCGCATGGTGATGGCGGAGACGGTGAAAACCGGAAACGGCTCCGCGGCATTGAAGTACCCGGTGTGATCGCCATAAGGGCCTTCGATGCCTGTTTCAGTCAGTGAAACATGCCCTTCGAGAACAATTTCGGCTTCGGCCGGTACCTTCAGCGGCACGGTTTTGCAGTCGACCAGTTCAACCTTCTTGCCACGCAAAAGACCAGCGAACTGGTATTCTGACATCGTTTCCGGAACGGGTGCGACTGCGGCGATCAGCGTTCCGGGGTCGGCGCCGATAACCGCCGCTGCCGGTATTTTTTTCGCACCCGCGTTCGAGGCGGTATTGGCGTGCTGCGCTGCGCCCCGATGGGCAAGCCAGCGCATCAGCGTGGTGTTTTCCCCGGTTACCTGCATGCGATAAATGCCGATATTGGAAATGCCGTTTTCCCCTTCAGTTACCACTAGCGGCCAGGTGATCAGGGGGGCTGGCTCTCCCGGCCAGCATGTCTGGATTGGCAGTTGGGAGAGATCGATATCGCCGCCGGTCAGCACCGTTTCCTGACACGGCGCGCCGGAAACCGTTTTAGGTTTCATCGCCATCACGGTTTTCAGCAACGGCAGCATTTCCACGGCTTCCCGCCAACCACCAGGCGGTTCCGGTTGGCGCAAAAAAGCGAGCTGTTCTCCGAGTTTCCGAAGCTCTTCCGGCGTTTTGTTCATGCCCCACGCCACACGTTCAACGGTGCCGAACAGGTTTGCGAGAACAGGGAAACCGGATTTCTCTCCTGACGGCAGGGTGACGTTCTCGAACAGGACCGCCGGACCTTCTTCCGCCAGAAGGCGGGTTTGAATTTCCGTAATTTCCAGTTCACTTGAAACCGGCGTCGTGACCCGGGTCAATCGGCCTTCATTTTCAAGGTGTTGGACGAATTCGCGCATATTGGCATAGGCCATGGTGGAGCGGTTCTGCCGCAAGCGTGCCGGACGGTCAAGCAGAACGGTAACCACATATGTACAGTCGGCTGAGATTCGGGCTGAATGCAATGCATGCTCGGCACGCCATCGCACGCAAAATCGTATCCTTTCCCGGTTCCCGGGCGCTCTTATCTTTTTCGAAATGGAAAGGTTGAGGATCTGGGTCCCGACGGTTTTGACCGGGCGGGACGAACACCTGTTCTGGCGGCTGGGTCGAATCAATCTCACGAACAGCTTACGCGGAAATACAGCGTTCTGGACGGGCACGTCGAAATACCGGTTCAGCGGGGAAGGCTGGGCGGATTCGATTCTGTCTACGCAGCCCACCTGGCGGGATATGGGTCTGTGCCGTCGACTTTCTATCCCTCGCCGAAGACGCAGGTTACGACCTATGTACTGTGGCTGGATGATGCGCAGCTGAACCGGATGCATGAAACTGAACGGAACTACACCTATGACCGACTTGAAAACATTCAGGTGGATATAGACGGCGAAGAAGTACTGACGACGGCTTATGCCTATACGGCGATCGTCGGCTGCCTGAATGTAAATGGCGCGCCTGCCGCCCTATCCGAAATTTCAGCTGATGGACGAACTTTGCAGGCAATGACTCAGCCGGACATTCTGGATTTTGTGCGGCAACGTTTGGCGCCGGACATCGGTCTGGACGAATTTATCGCCCAACATATCGGGGACCAGAAACTGCGGCGCGCACGGACGTCAGCCCTCAGCGCGGATTCTCTACCCGTTGAATTCGCCCGCACGGTGCTGGGAACATATTAAAGTCTAATTTGCGGGTTTCGAGGGTGTAGCCGATACCCGGGCGGCACAAAATTTGAACTCCGGTATTTTGCCGAACGGATCCAGTGCGGGATTGGTCAGTAGGTTCGCGGCCGCTTCGACATAGCAAAACGGAATAAAGATGACGTCTTCCGGCACGTCCCGGTCGGCGCGGGCTTTTAGTTCAACTGCGCCGCGCCGTGTTTCGACCCTCAGGATGTCGCCCGGTTGAAGCCCCATCCGCGCAAGTGCCCCGGGCGACAGGTTGGCCGTCGCTTCGGGTTCTATTCGATCTAGTACACCTGCGCGGCGGGTCATCGCGCCGGTATGCCAGTGTTCAAGAACCCGGCCGGTAGTCAGGATGAACGGAAATTCGTCGTCCGGCACTTCATCGGGAGGGGTGACGTCGGAGGGAACGAATTTGCCGCGCCCTGTTTCTGTTGGGAAACCTTCCCGGAAGATGATTTCCTGGCCCACGCCGTCTTCCCCGACGGGATAGGTCACTGAATCCTCTTCCAAAAGGCGTTGCCACGTGATCCCGTTCATTGAAGGCATGCAGGCTGCCATCTCCGCGAAGATTTCGTCCGGCCCGCTGTATGTCCAGTCTAGTCCGATCCGGTTGCCGATTTCCTGGATGATCCACCAGTCTTGACGCGTGTCGCCGGGCAGGGGCAACGCTTTTCGACCCATCTGAACCTGGCGGTTGGTATTGGTGAAGGTACCGTCTTTCTCTGGGAAGGCGCTGGCCGGCAGGATGACGTCCGCATGGAAGGCGGTTTCCGTTAGGAACAGATCTTGGACGACCAGATGATCGAGTTTTGCCAACGCTTCGCGGGCATGGCGCACGTCCGGATCAGACATGGCCGGGTTTTCGCCCATGATGTACATGGCATTGATGTCCCCCGAATGGATGGCATTCATGATCTCGACGACGGTCATCCCCGGGTTCGGGTCCAACTCGGCCTGCCAGAAATTTTCGAAACGCCTTCGTATATCTTCTTTGTCGACCGAGACGTAATCGGGGAAGAACATCGGGATCAGCCCCACATCGGAGGCGCCCTGGACGTTGTTCTGTCCGCGCAGAGGGTGAAGACCGGTGCCGGGCCGACCGACATGTCCGGTCATCAGGGCAAGGGCGATCAGGCAGCGCGCATTGTCGGTACCGTGAATGTGCTGGGAAATACCCATGCCCCAGAAAATTATCCCGCGCCGTGCCGTTGCGAATTCGCGCGCCACCATCCGGATTGTCTCGGCATCGATTCCGCATATGTCCGACATCTCTTCCGGCGGGAACTTCGCGACGTGTTCGCGCAGTTCGTCGAAGCCTTCGGTGAAGCCCTGAATATAATCTTCGTCCGTCAGGTTTTCTGCGACGATGGTGTGCATGATCGCGTTCAAGAGTGCGACATCCGTCCCACCCTTGAACTGCAACATGTGGGTTGCGTGGCGGGACAATGCCTGGCCGCGGGGATCCATGACGATCAGTTTTGATCCGTTCTTTACCGAGTTCTTGAAAAAGGTTGCGGCGACCGGATGGTTCACCGTCGGGTTTGCGCCGATCACGATGATGACGTCTGAATTCTCACAATCGTAAAACGGCGCGGACACGGCACCAGAGTTGACCGTTTCCATCAACGCAGCGACCGACGATGCATGGCAGAGACGGGTGCAGTGATCGACGTTGTTGGTGCCAAACCCGGTCCGCACTAGTTTCTGGAAAAGATAGGCTTCTTCGTTCGACCCCTT
>CAJWUK010000026.1 GCA_913047365.1 uncultured Alphaproteobacteria bacterium
GCGTCCATCGGCAAGGAAATTCCAGTGTGGGACATCCGTCACAATTTCGGCGATACCAATCTGCTAGTTGTGAATATGGAACAGGGAAGGGACTTGGCGGAGTGTTTGGGTGGAAACAACGTGGTCCTGATGCGGGGCCATGGCTGCGCTGTAACCGGCACGTCGGTACAGGGCGCGGTGATGACCTCCATCTATCTGCAGGTGAATGCACAGTTGTTGCAGGACACCCTCAACATGAGCGAGCAGATCGAATACTTGTCGGACGGGGAAATCGATCAATGTGCTGAGATCTTCCTGAGCGACTTTTCCGTGCGCCGGGCCTGGGAATATTTCCAGCGCCGCGCCGGCGCGGACTCGCTGTAAACGAAAAGCGTAGTTGGTAGGAATGCGACATTGACTGTCGGGGATCTTGTCGGACCGTTTAGGGGGCTTCGTGTTGCACCAGGGCGGGCTGATGATATCGCAGCGCCGCCCTATGACGTGGTCAATAGGGAAGAAGCGCGCGCCGCTGCAGAGGGCAAACCTTATTCGTTCTTTCACGTGTCCCGGGCGGAGATTGACCTAGCCCCCGATACGGACCCATACAGCGATAAGGTTTACGAAAAGGCCGCCGCGAACCTGCAAAAATTCCTGTCAGACGGGCTTCTGGTTCAGGATGAAACACCGTGTTTCTATATTTACCGGATTTCGACCGGTACGCTGCGACAGACAGGTATTGCCGTTTCAGTTTCGGTCGATGCCTATCTGGAAAACCGGGTCCGAAAGCACGAACTGACGCGCCCGTCGAAGGAGGACGACCGGGTCCGGCAGATCGAGGCGGTCAAAGCCATCACCGGACCAGTTCTATGCGTTCACAAAACCCACGCCGGGCTGCAGTCCATCGTTGACGAGCTGACGGTCACGGCACCGGAGACGGTTGCTGAGAATGTAGATGGCGCGCGACATGAATTATGGGTTGTTCGCGACGACGCGCATGTATCGGAGATTGCTCGGCTGATGAACGCGATGGACGCACTTTACATTGCCGATGGCCATCATCGGTCTGCCGCCGGCGCGCGGGTGGCGGCAGCCCGGCGCGAAGCGAACCCCGATCATACCGGATCGGAATCCTATAACGGCTTTCTCGCCGTCAGCTTTCCATCGGATCAGGTCATCATACTCGATTACAACCGCGTCGTCCGCGATCTGAACGGCCAGACCCCAGAGGCACTGCTCGATAGCCTCCACGAAATGTTTTACGTGGAACAATCGTCCGATCCAATTAGGCCCGCGGAACGATCCACGTTCGGGATGTATATGGATGGTGCTTGGTGGTTGCTGAAACCACGCGGCAAGACGTCGGGTGGGGATCCGGTTGACAATCTGGATGTGAGCTTGTTGACCCGGATGATACTGGAACCGTGTCTCGGGATCGGCGATCAACGCACCGATACGCGGATCGATTTCGTCGGCGGATCGCGCGGCCCCGAAGAAATTGCTCGGCGCGTGGATTCGGGTGAAATGGCGGTCGGTTTTACGCTTTACCCGACCAGTCTCGATGATCTGATGGCGGTGGCAGATGCCGACATGATCATGCCGCCTAAATCAACCTGGTTCGACCCTAAGCTGGCCGACGGCATGATTTCACAGCTGCTGGATTAGGTGCTGCGTAGCTTCTTTGTCGCGGAGGAATCCAAGTTTCCCGCTGCATCGCACACGACACCATAGTCGCGCTTTGCGGACTCGACCGAAACGTAACCCTGGCGAACGTCTTGGGCGACCATTTCTGCTATGCGGGAATAGGGGTCCCCAAATCCGCCGCCACCGCCAGAACGGACGGCGAAGGCATCTCCTTCCTTTATCCGTGCAGTCAGCAGCTTTGCGTTGGGATAGTCTTCTTTCCATTCCCCTTCCGCCCGTAGCACTACCGAATTGCCCTCCGCATCGAGACCGCCGTTCAGCCCCCAGGGTTTGCAGTGCATCCGTTCCACCTGGGCATTTAACATCAAATCGGCGCGGGCCTGGACCGTGTTCTCGCACCCCAGACCGCCGCGGAATTCTCCCGCGCCGCCGGAATCTTCGCGCAATGCGTAGTTCTCGATCAGCAGAGGATACTTTGCTTCCAGTTGTTCCGCAGGGCTGTTGTGGGTGTCGCCATCATTGATGCACACCGTTGCGCTGATACCGTCTTCCGACTGTTTCGCGCCCCAACCGCCACCTGTGGGGCCGATGAAGGCTATATAAAATTCATTAGTGCGCGGATTGACACCATTCAGCATACCGATCACCAGATCGGCGTGATGACCCGCGATGGTGCGGTCAGGGATGGCGGGTGTCAGTGCTTTGAAGACGGTGTCGACGATGGTCATAGGAAAGGTCATCCACCAACGCATAGGGGCAGGTTTCACCGCGCTGATCACCCGTCCCGGAGGCACGATGGCTTTCAGGTTGCGGAACGATCCGTCATTGATGGGATAGTCCGTGGGGGACGTGATGCACTTGAACGCCACCTGCGAACAGGCGTGGCCAGTCGTGATGCCGGAATTGTAGAACCCGCGAACCTGTTCTGCGACATCGGTCAGATCAACCGTCATTTCGTCACCTTCTACCGTGACGCGGACGCGGATCGGAATTCGGTTCGAAATGCTGACCCCGTCATCGTCCATATAGGATTCGGCTTCGTACACCCCGTCCGGGATCGACAGTGTACGCGCGCGCGCTGCACGTTCGGACTGATCCATAATGTCGGCCAGCGAGTCCGCGACCTGTTGCTTGCCATAGCGGCCCACCAATTCCAGATACCGGCGTTCGCCCGTCGTGATGGCCGTAATCTGCGCCCGTAGATCGCCCATCGCGCGGTCGGGCAGGCGGACATTGGCCTTGATGATGTCGACGATCTCTTCGTTGACCACGCCTTCGCGTTGGTATTTCACAATCGGAATCTGCAGGCCTTCGGAATAGATATCGGTAGTGATGCCATCCAGCGTGCCGCCGATATCCGGCCAATGCGCCATGCAGCAGGCGAATCCAATCAATTTCTCCTCGTCGAAGATCGGCATGGAGAAGGTGAGATGGTTCAGGTGGCTGCCGGTGATGTAGGCGTCGTTGGTCAGCAGAATGTCTCCGGGCCTGATGTTCTCCGTCCCGAAATGTTCCAGCTTCGCCTTGATGGTTTCCGCCATGCCGCGGATGAACATTGGTAGACCAAGCCCGATGGAGATGGTCTCGCCACGTGCGGTAAACAGACCAACAGTGAAATCCAGCGCCTCGTATATAATCATATTGTAGGCAGTGCGCATCAGGTTGGATTTCATTTCCTCCGTGATGGCGATTACGCCGTTGCGCACGATTTCGGTAACGACCGGGTCGGTTCTGTATTCGATGTCGGTCATGACGCGACTCCTTCCACGGATACGACCAGATTACCCAGCTTGTCGACCGTGGCGGTATCGCCCGGATGAATGACGGTGGTCGAGGCGTGTTCCTCAATCAGTGCGGGCCCTGCGATTCTGTTGCCCGCGATCAGTTGCGTTCTGTCCCAGGTGTCAGCCGCATGAGACTGGTCGCCGAAGCGAACATCCCGCTTGCCGCGATGTGCTTCTGCCGCCGGCGATTCATCGCCGCCTTCAATTTCTTCAATATTCGGTTTTTTCAGCATGCCGGACACTGTGACCCGCAAGCTGACGATCTCACTGCGTTCCTGAGGGGCGCAGGTGCCGTAGCGGAGATCGTGTACCGCATCAAAGCGCTCCTTGATACCGGCGCGGTCCTGCTTGTCGAACAGGTCGGAAGACAGATCGACGGTCACCGAATGTTCTTGACCCACATAGCGCATGTCGGCGGCGCGGCTGATAACCACACGCTCCGGCGGAGTGGAGACCTTTTCGATTTCCGCGAGCCCTTCTGCTTCCAGTTCGGACAGCGTTGCTTCCAGGTCGTCGAAATCGGCATCTGCCAAGCGCACGAAACGCGACCGGACGTAATCGTAGCGAAGATCAGAGAACAGCATGCCAAATGCGGAAAAGTGACCGGGAGAGCGCGGGATGATCACCTGGCGAATACCCATTTCGCGGGCAATGTTGCAAGCGTGCAGCGGTCCAGCGCCGCCATAGGCCACCATCGCGAAATCGCCGGCATCGAGGCCTCGTTCCGTTGTGACCGCCTTCACTGCGTGGGACATTGCTGTTACCGCAATACGTAGAATGCCCTGCGCGGCATCGGCGGTTTCCATACCTAGCGGTTCTCCAATCTTTCGGTCGATGGCCGCGGCAGCGGCATCGACATCCAGGTTAATCTCGCCGCCAAGAAACCGGTCCGGCGACAGCCTACCCAGGACAACATTTGCATCCGTCACCGTTGGGTCTTCCCCACCTTGTCCGTAACAGGCGGGACCGGGCTGCGCTCCCGCGCTTTGCGGCCCGACCCGCAAACCGCCTTCTTCGGAAACCCGGGCAATGGATCCGCCGCCGGTGCCTACCTCGAAGATATCCATCATCGCGATCTGGACAGGCAGGGCACGCTCGTAGCCGCCGATCAGCGCGCTGCCCGTGGTCAGCGCTTCACCTTCGTGAATGACGCCCGCCTTCGCCGTGGTGCCGCCCATATCGAAAGCAATGGCGTTCTTCATGCCCAGCGCGTCGCAAAGAGCCTGTGTGCCAATGACACCAGCCGCTGGGCCGGATTCCAGCATCCTGACGCATTGGCGTTGAGCCTGTTCGCCGTCATACAGACCGCCCGTGGATTGTACGACCAGGAAGGAGCCGTCAAAACCGTCGTCCCGAATGCGCTCGTCAATTTCCCCAATATATCCCTTCACCTTCGGGCCGATATAGGCATTGGCAACGACCGTCGAACAGCGCTCGAATTCCCGGTATTCCTGACTGAGTTCGTGAGACGTGGAGACGAACACGCCCGGCAGCTCTTCTTCCACGATTTCGCGCACGCGTATTTCATGTGCCGGATTGGCGTAACAGTGCAGCAATAGGATGGCCGCTGCTTCCACCTTTTCCTCCTGCAACCGGGCGCAGGTGGACCGCAATTGATCCTCATCAAGCGGCTTATAGACTCCGCCTTCCGCAAACAGTCTTTCCTGAATTTCGAAACGTAACGCACGCTCGACAAGCGGTTCATGCTTTCCAAAAAACAGGTTGTATGAATCGGGCCGGTTGACGCGGCCGATTTCGTATATGTCGCGAAAGCCTTCGGTAATCAGTAGCGCGGTGCGGGCCCCTGTGCGTTCCAGCATGGTGTTAATGGCGATGGTAGAGCCGTGGAGAAAAAGCTCAGCGTCCGGAAACGACGTACCCGCCTTGGAAACGCCGTCGGCAATCCCGTTGATTAACTTGTCAGGTGTCGACAGTGTTTTACCGAACAACAGTTTTCCTGAAGTCGGATCGAATGCCGCAAGATCGGTAAAAGTGCCACCGATATCGGCGGCAAGCCGAATTCCGCCGGTTTTTTTTGAAGCCGTCACTACTACTCTCCCGTTAGGTGCATTCTCCGTCCCAGCCATGGTCCGGTCAATCAGGGCGTTGACTCTTTCGGGCCACGCTGTTGGTTTGCGGGGAAACGAAAGGAATCAAATGGCTCAGGTATTGCTCGTCACCGGAGGCGGTAGGGGGATCGGCGCGGAGACATGTCTGCGCGCGGCCCGGGACGGCTGGGACATATGTGTCAATTACCGCGGCAACGCGGCGCGCGCAGAAGAGATAGTCTCACAGGTCGAGGCGGCTGGGCAAATGGCGATTGCCGTTCAGGGAGATATTGCCGACGAGGACGACGTAATCCGGATGTTCGAAACCTGTGACCGCGAAATCGGCACTCTGACAGGCCTTGTGAATTCAGCCGGCATCCTCAAACCGTTGTCTCGTATCGATGAAATAGATGGGCCCGGATTGACCAATCACATGATGATCAATGTGGTGGGTAGTATCCTGTGCGCGCGCGAAGCGGTACGCCGCATGTCCACCAGTCACGGCGGTGTCGGCGGCGTGATCGTAAACCTTTCGTCACGAACCTCGGAACTCGGCGGGGCCGGGGCATCCGTTCACTATGGCGCTAGCAAGGCGGCCGTAAACGCGTTTACGTTCGGTTTGGCGCAGGAAGTCGCCGATGAAGGTATCCGGGTTTGCGCGGTAAGCCCGGGGGTTATCGATACCGAAATTCAACCCGAGGGCAGGGTGGAAGCGATTTCGCCGACCCTGCCTATGAAACGGGTTGGGCAACCGGACGAGGTCGCGAACGCCATCGTCTGGATGCTTTCTGACGAGGCCGCTTATGTCAGCGGCACTGTTCTTAATGTTTCCGGTGCTAGATAGTTTAATCACGCCGGCCCATTCCCCCTACCAGCAACCGAATGGAATCATCCCGAGGGTGGCCGGGAGGGGTGTGGGCTGAAACGAAAAATACATACCTTTAAATAAGTTCGCGGCTGCCGTCTGAATACCGGATTTTGACTGTCACCGTGCCTTCGTTCATCAGCCAGGGGCGAACGGTGAAATCCCTTGCGCCGCTGGAATGCATCGGGTCAGAAGCGGCTATTTCCTTAGCCTCGGAAAGCGACCCCGCACGGATGATGACCATACCCTCGCCTTCCCATTTTTCCTCCGCATCGTCCCAGAACGGTCCGGCGCCGAACATGATGCCTTTCTCTTCCAGTTCGATCTGGAATTTGAGATGGGGTTCAATGTTTTCCATCACAGGGCCCATGCCGTTGGTGGGAAAGGTGTGAACGACGTACATCTGCTTTTGCAGCATGCCTTTGCACGCGTCCAGAATGTCCTGTTTCTTAATTTCAGGGCCCGACATGTCGAGAGTTCCTCCTTAATTTGGTTGATTGGGTCCGTGGACCATACATTTTCCTCTGCTATCCCCAAAAAACATTGTTTTCAAATACAGGACAAGCCGGAAAATAAGACCAATACCTTTCTCAAAATGGAAACAATAGATGGATCACTTACGGCAAACGCGCCTAGCCTCCGCAAACTCCAAGGCCCGCGCACAACAAGATTTGAATGATCCCCGTGTCTGAGTTGTAACCGAGGGAAAGTATCGAAAAGCGCAATCGTCTTTGGGCTAGCGCTCGAAAACCACTACCGGGTGTGGCGTAGAAGCATTCGGCTTTCCGCGGGTGGTTTCCTTAACCTCCTGGTCGTCATGCGGCACTTGGATCCCGCACCGGCAGAAACTTTTTGGCTCAAATCGCTGGACGTTTGACGGCAAATAAACCCCGCCCTCCCTGTGAGCAGACGGTTGTTATAGTTGGTCTGGTTGATAGGAGCCGACAGCAATCCGGCCAATAGACCTGACCATGAACCCAGACGGCCAAAATGACCTGCCGCCTTCGGATTGGGACAGCGCTTATGTAGCGACTAGCAAAATTTGATCCCGTCAGACGACCTTGATGTGGATGGTGCCGACGCCTTCGATATACCCTTCCATATCATCACCCGAGACGATCGGCCCGACACCGGCTGGTGTGCCGGTATAGATCAGATCACCGGGCTGTAACTCAAACAGCCCAGAGAGGTATTCGATCGTTTCCGGGACGTTCCAGATAAGATCGGAAATGTCGGCGTTCTGCTTGGTTTCGCCATTCACCTTCAGCCAGATGACACCGGCCGATGGATGGCCGATTTTTGATGCCGGCTGGATTTCCGCGCAAGGTGCGGAGGCATCGAATGCCTTGCCTACTTCCCAGGGGCGGCCTTTTTCCCGCATGGAGATCTGCAGGTCGCGCCGCGTCATATCTAGTCCGCAGGCATACCCGAAAATGTGATCGTCAGCCTGCTCCTGTGGAATATTTTTTCCGCCTTTTCCGATGGCCACGACGAGCTCCATTTCGTAATGGACGTTTTCGGTTTTGGGAGGGTAAGGGAAATCCGCGTTATCCGGGATGATCGTGTTATTGGGTTTCATAAAAAAAAACGGCGGGTCGCGGTCCGGATCGGATCCCATTTCGCGGGCATGTTCTGCATAGTTCCGGCCGACACAATAAATGCGGCGGACAGGAAACATATCGTCGGTGTCGGCAATTGTGACGGCGGGAACCGCCATCGGCTCAACGGCATAGCTTGTCATGTTCTCTTCTCGGGTTTGTGGTCTCAGGCTTTGGGGGTGAGATCGCCGGCTTCGACGATGGTCAGTTCGTTGTCACCGACATTGTTCTGGCGGCGGAATTGCGCAGCGGCTTTGTATTCTTCTGAATTGAAACACGCTTCCGCGTCTTCGATGGACTCGAATTCGATGACGACGAAGCGCTCGAAATAATTGCGTCCTTCTAGGGTTTTATGATTGCCGCCCCGGGTGAGAATCTTTCCATTGAATTTCTCTAGGATCGCAGGAACCTGGGTGGCGTATTTCATGTATTCATCATGGTTGTTGATCTTGGCGCGAGCCAGCCAATAGGCGGTCATCCGATAGTCTCCCTTTTGAATTCGGCGAGACATATACATGGTCTATCGCAGTGTTGGAATTCTGGAGAAATCCGCTACGCTCCTGTAATTAACGAAAGTTTACGACCGGATCCTGTGATGCCTCTGACCCACCTAGAACACTTTTTGATTCAGACCGAAGACTTGGACGGTACCTGCAACTGGTACGTTGACGTCCTTGGCATGGAAGAGGGGCCGCATCCCGATTTCAAGATGCCTGTCCGGTGGCTGTATCTGGGAGATGAGCCGGTGCTGCATCTGACCATCGGCGGCGAAAACGTTTCAGAAAACCGAAAAAAGTACCTTGGGCAGCAGTCGACGGCGACCAAGGGGTCAGGGGTTGTGGATCATGTCGCGTTCAGGGCGACCGGATTGAGGAAGATGTTGACGCATCTCGATTCCAAGGGGGTCGATTACACAAAGCGCCAGGTCGACGATCAGGGGCTTTTTCAGGTTTTCCTGATGGATCCCAACGACGTGAAGGTAGAACTGAACTTTGCGGCGAAAGAAGCGCAGGACATCACGGCGGACGTCAAGGCTGTCGATCTGCCCGCCTGATAGCAATTTAATTTATTCTTAGAATACGGAGAACTCATAAGTGATTGATCTTTATACTTGGTTTACGCCAAATGGCCGGAAAGTGTCGCTGATGCTGGAAGAATGCGGCTTGGATTACACTACCCACGCGGTCAACATCGCCAAGGACGAACAGTTCGCGCCTGAATTTCTGAAAATTAGCCCCAACAACAAAATCCCGGCCATTGTCGATAACGACAACGGCAAGTCGCTGATGGAATCCGGCGCCATCATGATGTATCTGGCTGACAAGACCCGGAAATTCTGGCCGTCCGATCCGGAGAATAAATGGTCGACAGTGGAATGGCTGATGTTCCAGATGGGGGGCGTCGGTCCGATGTTTGGGCAGTGCCATCATTTTACTAAATATAATTCGGGCAAGGCGCCCTATGCCGAAGACCGCTATCTAAATGAAACCAAGCGGCTTTACGGCGTTATGAATGAACGGCTGGGCAAAAACGGTTTTCTTGCCTGTGACGAATACACAATTGCGGATATGGCGGTCTGGCCGTGGGTGGCCCGTTTCGACTGGCAAACAGTCGATCTGAACGATTTCCCGAACGTGCGGCGGTGGTATCTGGAAATCCTCGATCGCCCTGCAACACGGCGCGGTTGGAACGTGCCGGAGAATGAACAGGAAATCCCGATGCCGTGACGGCTTGTGTTTTAAATTAGCGACCGATAAATTCAGGCCGGTATCGACGCGATAACGCAATAAAACGCGCGTTTCCGGCGGTCGCGGCGCGGTGATAAAGGTACAGATCAAACAATGTATCCGCGGCAAACAGGGAAGGACACGTAATGCATCGCGCCCTCGAACGCGTCTGCACCACCTTGAATTATATCGCCGCCGGTTGGCTGATGCTGATCGCCGTTGTCATCTTCGTTGAAGTGACCAGCCGTGGCATTTTCAACACATTTCTGGGCGGCGACGAAATCGTTACCAATTCGGTACCAGCGATCGTGTTCCTGCAGGTCCCTCTGGCCATCCTTTCGGGCACGATGCTACGGACGACGATTACATTCGACCACCTGAACAAGCGGTGGCGGCATGTCGTGAATGCGTTCGCATATCTTTTGGGCATGATCTTGTGCATAGGGATCGCCGTCGGCGGCTGGACCGACATGATCAAAGGCTGGGAAATCGGCGAGTATCAGGGCATCGGGGCACTGGAAGTGCCGGTTTATCCAATCCGCACGATCATCATAGCGTCCGCTCTTCTGATTACGCTGATCTACTTCGTTCTTCTGCTGCGGGCGGCGGTGGGGAATGACACTACGCCCGGCGCTCAGGCGACCGAATCCGGAGCAACGGAAGAACTATGAGACCGTCCGCAATCATCACCAAAGCCTCCAAAGGGTGACGCCATGGAATTGAATGCCCTTATGGCGCTCACACTCGTCGGCATGCTGTTGGCAATTCTTGCCGGCGTTCATATCGCCCTGGCTTTGGGTATCACGGCCCTGGTCGGTACCTATTTCATATTCGAGGACTGGTACCTGGCGTCTGCCCAGGTCGGCGGAGCGGCTTACGAACTAGTCCGGCACTACGTGTTCGCAACCATCCCCCTGTTCGTGCTGATGGGGGATTTTGTCGCCAAATGCGGGGCGGCGGGCGATCTGTACAAGGTAATCAATCGGGGTTTGAGTAAAATTCCGGGACGCCTGGCAGTGGCAACTGTTACCGGAAATGCGGCCTTTGCCGCGGTCACGGGTACGTCTATTGCGTCTGCGGCAGCCTTCAGCCGGATCGCCTATCCGGAGATGATGAAATTCCGTTACAAGCGGGAGTTCGCGCTGGGGTCGATCGCTGGATCAGCCTGCTTGGGCATGCTTATTCCGCCCAGTGTGTTGCTTATCGTCTGGGGCATCATTACCGAACAATCCATCGGCAAACTATTCGTGGCTGGTGTCATTCCCGGGATCATTCTGTCGCTGCTCTATGTCGTCTACACGGTGGGCGCGGTGGCCGTGAAACCCGAACTTGCCCCCGCGGTCCCGAAGGAAGAAGAAGAGCCCCTGGAAACCGGAGAAATCGTCTCCACCGTTGGCGTTGTCGTCCTTATCGCGATCGTTCTGGGCGGTATCTGGGGAGGTGCCTTTACTGCGACCGAGGCCGCCGGGATCGGTGCGCTTGCGGCAATGGTTCTGGCCATTCTGAAAGGCCTTCGGTGGCGGGGCATCATCGAGGCCGTTATCGACGCGGGTAAGACATCTGCACCAATCATGATTTTGCTGGTGACGGCTGGCATGTATTCGCGCTTCCTCGCGCTGGCCGATATTCAGACCCTAATCCAGGACTCCCTGCTCTCACTCGGCATCGGTGCGATAGGTATCGCGATCATGATGATCTTGTTGTGGCTGTTGCTTGGCATGATCCTCGATTCCATTTCTATCATCCTTTTGACAGTTCCGATTTTTGCGACCTTTGCACCGCTGCTTGGTATGGACGGGTTTGCCTTTGCCATCTTTGGCATCCTCCTTATCGAAGCCGGTCTTCTGACCCCGCCGTTTGGATTAGTGGTTTACGTGGTTAAGGGGGCGGTCCCTGACTCGGGTGTGAGCCTGTCTGAAATCTTCAAAGGATCAATTCCGTACTGGCTTTTGATGCTTGTAACCGCCGGTATGATCTGGATTTATCCGCCGATCGCCAGTTGGCTGACGAAATTCATATAAGAGACGTTATTTGACCGGTTGTCAGGCTGTGATACGGTGATCAGCAAAAGATTAACGAGTAAACCTCAAACCCAAAGGGAGGGTTCAACCTTGAAACATCTAACCAAAGTTACTGCAGGTGGTCTGGCCATTGTGGCCGGCTCGCTGGCCTTCAACACCGCGGTCGATGCGAAGACGTTCGTGCTTCGTATGGGCTCTGGTCATCCCAGCAAGCCGGTTGCCTATGTTCGCAATATGGAACACCACATGGCGGACTATATCACTAAGCGCGTCGCAGCTGAAACCAAGCACAAGGTCCGCATCATTCATGCTTATGCCGGCAAGATCGCCAAGGTACATGAAACGTTGGAAGCAGTTGAAAAGGGCCTTTTGGACCTCGGTGGTTACTGCGTGTGCTTTGAAAGCGCCAAGCTGCTTCCCCTGAACTGGGACTACTTCACCCCGTTCACGACCGGCGATATCCGCAAGCAGGTTGCGGTCAAGCGCCGGGTCATGGCCGAGCATCCCGAACTCTATGACATGCTCGACAAGAAATATAAGCAGAAGATGATCGCCATTACCGGGTTCGACAATTACGGCCTCGGCACCAAGTTTGAATGGACCGACGTCAGCCAGCTTAAGGGCAAGAAAATCATCGCGGCCGGTCCGAACCTGCCGTGGGTGGAACGCTACGGAGCTATCCCTGTTACGACCACACTGCCGACCGCGTACAACGCGCTGCAGACCGGTGTGGCCTCTGGCTTCATCATGTTCCCCGGCGTTTATTACGGCTTTAAATTCCATGAGCCGGCGCCCTACTTTAAGATCGTGAATCTCGGCGCACAGGCGCAGACGATCCTGACTATGAACCACAACACGCGGAAGAAGCTGCCGAAAGACGTCCTCAAGATCATTGACGATGCCGCTAAGAGCTACGAGAAAGTCGCGACGCTCGATTCCTACAAGAGTGAAGCCATCGGTATCGCCAAGCTCAAGAAAGCGGGTGCGAAGGTCTCCACGCTGCCGGTTGTACAGCAGACGAAATGGGCCAAAGCGCTGAAAGACTGGCCGAACGAACGTGCCCACGACCTACACAAGGGTTATGGCATCAACGGTCCGCTGATCATGGAAAAATACATGAAGTACATGGAAGAAGCGGGTCACAAATGGCCATATCGCTATCAGTTTAAGCAGCTCGGCTCCTGATCTGCTGAAGCAAATAAGTCAAAGGGCGGCCTTCTGGTCGCCCTTTTTCGTTTGACAAAAGGTCCACTGATTTCGACGCTGACAATATGTATACACACGCAACCGACGCGGGCTGGATTTCCCGTTCCCATCAGGCGATAGCGCCATTTCGCCTGGTTAGACCAGCCAGCATAGAAGAAGCGCTCGAAGCGGCCGCGGAGGAAAACGCGTCATTCATCGCCGGCGGTATCGACCTGGTCCGTCGGATGCGAGGCGGCGATCGGTGGCAGACGCTGGTCGATATTAGCGGGCTGTCGGAAATGAAAGTCACCTCAGATGAAGGAGATCATCTTCGTATCGGCGCGTTGACATCGCATTGGGAGATAGAGACCGGCGAACTGATCCGAAAACGTCTGCCCAACCTGCAGGCGGCATGGCGGACGATCGGGAATGTCCGAATCCGCATGGCCGGCACTTTGGGGGGGAATATCCTTGCTCGGGAAGCCGGCTACGACGGCCTGGTCCTTCTGGGTGTGATGGGGGCCGAGCTTGTCTTTGTGACTTCTTCCGGCGAGGCCGTTGTCATCGCAGGCACTGGTGCACCCTTGCCAGACAGACCGGCGCTTTTGACATCAGTCAGGATTCCCATCTCCGCCGATACCGGCCTTGCCTTTGACCGGAGCCTGAAACCGGTAGTCAGCGTCGCGGTCTGTAAAAGCGGAGATACGGCGACTGTTGGCGTCGGCTGCGCTTTCAATTCTCCCCGGTATTCCACCATCCGACAAGGTGAAGACGCCCAGTCCATTTCCAGCCATTTCCCCGATGCCATCGACAACCCGATGGGCGGTGCCGCCTATCGGTCTCGAATGGTTGGTGTGCTGGCGGCCCGGATGCTTGCGGGAGGGAACGGGTTATGAGCGGTGAGCTCGTGTACCTGACGTGTAGGGTAAATGGCGAAGAGGTTTCCCTGCATGTCCGACCTGAGGAGATATTCGTCGATGTACTTCGGGACAGGCTTGCTGCGACCGGCACCAAAGTTGCCTGCGATCTCGGTGCCTGTGGGGCCTGCACGATCATTGTGAATGGAAACCCAACAGCAAGTTGCGGTCTTTTCGCCTGGCAGGCCGAAGGCGCGGATATACAGACGATTGAAGGCCTGGCGAATAACGGCAATCTTGATCCTGTTCAACGGGCGTTCGTCGAGAACAGTGCGTTCCAGTGCGGCTACTGCACGCCGGGCATGATTATGCTTGCACGCGCGTTGATAGACCGAGACCCAGCGCCGTCGCGTGCCGACATCCGAAACTGGATGGGCGCAAATATCTGCCGGTGTACCGGCTACGAGATGATCATCGAGGCGGTCGAAAAAGCAGCGGCTTTGCAACAGGAGGCGTGCAATGAATGAGACGGCGCCGCCCCTGAATGTCGTCGGTGAAGGATTCGCCCGTACCGACGCCGTTCCTAAAACCACAGGCACCGCGACCTATACCGTCGATGTGTCGTTTCCGGGCATGCTGCATGCTAAGGTTCTGCGGTCGCCCCATGCCCATGCCCGACTGACGGCTATTGATGCCACGGCGGCGCGTGCTATGCCTGGTGTCCATGCGGTCATTACCCGGGATCAGCTGGAAGGTCTGAACCCCACCTACGGGTATTTCATAAAGGACCAGCCGATCGTTGCGATCGACAAGGTTCGCTATATCGGCGATGCGGTCGCTGCGGTCGCAGCCGAAACCGAACGTCAGGCAGTGGAGGCGCTGGAAAAAATCGTTGTTGAGTATGAGGTTCTGCCCACGGTCGCGGCTATCGAAAGCGCGATGGCGGACACAGCGCCGGAACTATTCGAAGAAGAACCGATGGGGGTTGTGCCGGCCTACGGACAGGGCGCCAGCGGTGCCCGCCGGCTGGGCATCAACAATTGCTACCGGTTCTCCTACGAAACTGGCAATGCGGGGGCCTTCGAGGGGTGCGATCACGTTTTCGAAGACCGTTTTCTCTTTTCGCGGGATCAGCACTTTCATCTGGAACCCTTCGTCTCCGTCGCGCGCATGGAGGGCGAAACGATAGACGTCTGGTCCAGTTGCCAGAACCCGTTTCCTCTGCGCAAGGAACTGGCCCGGGTTTTCAACCATCCGGAAAACATGATCCGCGTGCAGGTGCCCTATATCGGGGCTGGCTACGGCGCGAAGAACAACTGCAAGACCGAACCCATCGCAATATTGCTGGCGAAACTGTCGAGGCGTCCGGTGCGGTTCTGCATGACCATGGAAGAGAACTTCCTGACCCAGAGCCAGCATGCCGCCATTCTGAATGTCAAAACCGGGGTGATGGCCGATGGAACCTTTGTCGCCCGCAGCGGCCACATCTGGCTCGATTCCGGTGCCTATTCGGATGCCAGCCCGCTGGTAGCGGAAAAGGCGGGATACAGGCTGCCGGGGCCATATAAATGGAAACACCTGGATATCCATTGCGACTGCATTTTAACCAATACGACCCCTGCCGGTCCGTACCGCGGCTTCGGCGGAACCCAGGCCTCGTGGGCGTCGGAATCGCAGATCGATATTATCGCCCGCTCCCTCGGCCGGGATCCTCTCGATCTGCGGTTGCAGAATCTGAAGGATTTGGGCGAAGCCTATGTGCCAGGCGAAAGCGGGGTGGATTCCGATTTGCGCGCCGGGTTGAACCTTGTCGCGGATCGTATCGGCTATTCGGATCGTCAATCAGGGGACGGCCGGGGTATGGGCCTGTCTGTCGGTTTCAAGGATGCGGGCGGTGTAAACAAGCCTGCTCAGGCGCGCATTCGGATAACCACCAATGGTGGGATCTACCTGCACTGCGGAACGGTAGAGATCGGGCAGGGGGTCCAGACGGCGATGTCGCAGATAGTTGCAGAATTGCTGAATGCGCCCCTGGACCGGGTTAGCTACCCGGCCCTGAACACCGACTACACGCCTTTCGATCAGGGAACCAACGCCAGTTCCGCCATTGTCGTAATGGCAATGGCGGTGCAGCAGGCGACGCTCAAAGCAAAGCAAAAGGTGATGGAATTCGCGGCGGGCCAACTCGATTGTTCGGTGGAAGAGATCGAACTGGATGACTGGTCGATCCGCAAGGGGAACGAATCCCATCCGCTGCCTATTATGATAATGCGTTATTACGGTGGCACCGGATATGAATTCACTGGAGAAGGCTTCTTTAAGCCGGATATAGACCACTCTGCTCCATTGGAAACGCAGTGCGTATCATGGGAGTTTGGGTGGGGCGCGGCAGAGGTCGAAGTGGATCGCGATACTGGTCTGGTAAATCTAAAACAATTGGTTGTTTCAGGCGATGCCGGCCAGGCAATCAACCCGCTAGTGTGTCGAGGGCAGGATGAAGGTTCGGCTATTATGGGCCTGACTGGGGCCTTGTTTCCCTGCATGATTTATGACGGCCCCATTCTGATGAACGGAAACGGCTTGGATTATCGCGTTCCGCTTGCGACCGATATCCCGGATGGTTTTGTATCTATACTTCAAGAACAGGGACACGGTCCCGGGCCCTTTGGCGCTAAAAGTCTGGGTGAGGGGTGTATGTTGCCTGTGGCATCGGCGATAGCCAATGCTATAGAGGATGCAATTGGGGTGCGGATTCGGGAATTGCCATTGACCCCAGAACGGGTGCTTGCCGCGATTGACGATGCTCAGTCTCCCTAACTGGTAAACAGGGCATCATGGAGGCGCTTATCGCCCCACCTTTTTGCTCAACAAATATTTATTGAACTGCTCAATCGCTGCTGCTTGCAGAGGTCTGAGAAATCTTGTTCCGTTTGTTGGTGATGTAGTCCTTACTCAGTACAAGGATACCAAGCACCAGACCGACACCGTTTATAGCCAGTCCATTTGGTAAGGCTTCGGCTGGCAGCAATAGCAGGATACCTGCGACGAAGAAGATCAATCTCGCGATTGCCGACAACGGCCCAAACATATACCCGATCACGCCACATGATGCGATCCAGACCCCCATGAAGGCAGTAATTGCAGCTAAAAGTATGTTCACGATATCGCCCTGCCAGAGCAATGACGGGGAGAGCACGAACACGAAGGGGATGACATAGGCGATCCAGCCTAGCCGCACCGCCATCGCTCCAGTCTCCATAGGTTTTGCTCCCGATAATGACGCTGCGGCAAATGCTGCAATTGCAACCGGTGGCGTGATCATCGACATCAGCCCGAAGTAGAGCACGAACATATGGGCGGCGATCGGGTGAACACCGAGCTTAATAAGCGAAGGTGCGATCATCGTAGCTAAAAGGAGATAGATCGCGGAGGTCGGCATACCCATACCTAGTAAAATTGATACTAGGGCCGTGAGGACCAATAGCAGGAAGAGGCTGTCTTCACCAACTGCAGCCAGAACCAGAGTAAGCGCCTGTCCCAGGCCAGTTCGGTCTAGGATGGCAATGATTATACCCGCCATCGCGCCAATTACGACGATATCCGCGGAGGACCGTCCCGCACCCGCGACTGATTCCCACAACTGTTTCAGGCTTATTCTGTGGCCGTGGTACCCAAATACCAAGCTAACAATTGCGACGCTTATAGCTGCCCAGAACGCGGATTCCTGAGGGGGCAGGTTAAGCGAGAATAGCGTATAAATCAGCACTACGTAGGGCAGAAGAAAAAACCAACCCTCTTTCATAACGCGGGTGAAAGCCGGAATTCTGTCTTCTGGAAGTGGGGCTATCCCGTCTTTCGCGGCCTGAAGGTCTGCCTGTACGAACACTGCCAGGTAATAAAGTGCACTGGGTACTAATGCTGCCAAAATAATCTCGGTGTATTCTAACTCGAGGAGTTCTGCCATCAGAAAGGCGGCGGCGCCCATAATAGGTGGCATTATTTGGCCGCCCGTTGATGCTACCGCCTCTATAGCACCCGCGCTTTTGGCGTCGTAGCCGGCTTGTCTCATAAGCGGAATAGTGATTACGCCGGTTGACGCTACGTTGGAAACTGCTGAACCCGATATAGACCCAAACAAGCCGGACGCTACGACCGCTATTTTTGCGGATCCGCCGCGGGACCTTCCCATTAACGCGGCGGCCACGTCCGTAAACCACTCGGAAGCGCCGGTGTGTAATAAAAGCTGCCCCATCCAGATAAAAAGGACGACGGTCAGCACGATGATCTTCATCGGCAATCCGAGAAGAGCCACATTGGTCACGCCTAGTTCGGCGATTAGGCGAACAGGTTCTTGTTCAAGACCCTTCATAATCCCGGGGACATAGTGTCCGACGAATGAATACGCCACGAAAAAGGAGAAAACGATGGTCAGACTCCAACCGGTAGTCCGACGCAGAGCTTCCCAGGTGAGCGGTATTAAAATGAGCCCGAGGATGAACATGGTAGGCCGCATGCCGAACGGATTCAGCTCAATATCACCATAGATATAAGCAAGATAGAAACAGGAGCCGGCCCCCAAAATTGCCAGAGCGGCATCGTACCAGGGGAGGCTTAGACGCGTTTTGCCGCCATCATATGGATAGCGCACAAAAATTATCGCCAGTGTGAGACCCAGACAAACAAGACATGCATGCTCGTCGAACCACTCGAACCCCAACTTAAGCCAAAATTCAATCGCCCAGCTAAGAACGATCAGCGTAATTACCGCTCCCAAGCCTTGCGTTAGTTTAGTTACAAAGGGGCTTTCCTCCCGCTGCGCGAGAAGCTTCGCACCTTTCTCATTTGTGCTGCTATCTTGAGATGTCGACTGATTGTCGGTCACGTTAGGATCCCCGATACTTTCCTTGTTTTCCTGAGGCTTTGCGCCTTCTATTGAATATTATTCAATAAATCTTCCTACCTTGTCTAAGGCTTTATCGAGCAAAAACGCTTGCTGATAAAACCAAAACGCCCGCGTCGGTATAGAGAGACGCGGGCGCCAGGTAGATTATCTTGAAGATCGGCCTTTTATTTTAGGATGCCGACTTCTTTATAGTATTTGACAGCAGCTGGGTGGTACGGAACGTCTGCGCCGTAGGATTTGGCCAGACGTTTGTTAGCCTCAAATGACCGCCACAGAGGACCGCCCGCTTTTAACTGCTTTTCTTGAGTGTGCATGACCTTTGCGACTTTGTAGACGACTTCGTCAGACATCTTTTTGTGTGTCCACAAAAGGTAATCGTAGGAAATCATATTCGTCGGTTCCACAACCGCAGTAAGTCCCTTACGAGGTTTGACGACGTGCCATTCCGACATCGGGAACCATTTATGCATCTTCTTGAGTGATGCCTCTCCCTTGGGGAAGCTGATGTGTCTTACGCCACCATCAATCTTCGCCTGGAATTGCTTAACAAAGCCCGAGCCAGCGGCCGCGATAACAAAATCGAGTTTGCCCGCCATGAATGACCGCCAATGCTGAACAAGCCCGACCTGCGGAACTGACTTCATGTCAGCCTTGGTAAGACCGTCGGTGGAGATACCGCCGTTGAACATATTTACGAAAAGAGGTGCGCCCTTGAAGCCCGTAGGCATCCTTTTTCCCTTTAGTTGAGAAATCCTTGTAACACCTGATTTAACCGGAACAACGAAGGACACCGTAAATCTCATCATGGTGGTGACAAGACGCAGGTTGTCATACTTGTTTCCCTTGGAAAGCCCTGTTCCATTGATCGCCATGTAGTACTGCGGAATATTTGAGATGCCGAAGCCAAGCTCGCCTGCATTAACGACCGGGATGTATTGCTGAGTACCACCCAGGGTTTGCTTACGCATCTGCAAACCGGGGGCATGTTCCGACACCGCTTTTGAAATCGTTGCGGTTATTTGAGATACAGCGCCTGCTTTAGTCGAACCGATGCCGACGGTCTCCGCAGACGCTGACGCGGCAAGTGCCACACCGGCTGCCGCGCCAAGGGCGAGTTTTACATAGTTCATAGAGGAATCTCCCTTAAAGGTTTGTTATATCGATAAAACGAGCGCGATTTACCTAGCACAGCAGGGTCTATGTGTCGATTCATTGAGACGTGTAATATTTGAAGTTCAGTGCATCTAGTAAATCCTTTATTAGATACCTGAAGGTATTTGCTTTTTCTGCAGATATTTATTCTGCTTTATCCTTACCAGCCTTTAACCTCCCGCCCTTTTAATCGGAAAACGGTAGTGACTTCAGACAATCATCGTTTAATCGGAAAACGGGTCAGCCGACCAAACGCACGAAGGTTTGTAACGGGGCGAGGCCGGTATGCCGACGATTTGCAGTTGCCGCGGATGGTTCATGCCGTGTTTGTCCGCTCATCTCATGCCCATGCCCGGATTACCTCCATCGAGATGTCTGCAGCGGAAGCCGCGACCGGCGTCGTGGGTGTTATGACCGGAGCGCAACTCGCTGAAGTCTGTGCCCCATGGACAGGCGGCGCGGCGCATATCCCCGGCTTGCGGGCGCCAAAACAGCACCCGATGGCCGTTGATGTTGTGCGATGGCAGGGGGAGCCGGTTGCGGTCGTTGCCGCGGCTACCCGGGCCCAGGCTGAAGACGCGGCTGAGCTGGTCGAAGTAGAGTGGGACCTGCTGCCATCGGTCTCCGCAGGTGAGCCCGCGCTGGAAAACGACACCCAGATCATCCATCCCGAATTCGAAGACAATCTAGCCTTCGAGGCCAGAGCGGGAGACGGAAACATGGATGACGAAATGGATGTCCGCGTTTCAGCGTCTTTCCGGTTCGGACGGCACACAGGGGTCCCGCTGGAAACCAGGGCTATTGTTGCCGAGTGGAATTCGGGTGATGAGACACTCACCGTTCATGCGTCGCATCAGACGCCGTGGCAGCAGCAGGATGTCTTTTCCCGTCATCTCGGCATCGATGAACACCGGGTGCGGGTAATTTGTCCCGATGTCGGCGGCGGGTTCGGCATCAAATTGCACGTCTATGGTGACGAGGTTGCCGTCGCGGCCCTAGCACGTAAGCTTGGCCGACCCGTGAAGTTCGTGGCGGACCGGCTCGAGTCCTTTCAAACCGACATGCATTCCCGCGACCATGTGGTCACCGGGTCCCTTGGAGTATCTGGGGGTAGACTGTCGTCTATGCAGGTGGAAGCTGTAGGCGGTATCGGTCCCTACTCCGCCTATCGCAGGGCGTCCATCGGCGAAGGCATGATGAATATTAATTTGTCCGGTGCACCCTATGCACTTGAGGC
>CAJWUK010000027.1 GCA_913047365.1 uncultured Alphaproteobacteria bacterium
GTGCACCGGGCTTTTTTATCGGGTCGTCAAAGAAGGTACCGTTGGAATGCGTCGCAAAATAAGCGAAACTCCGCGCCGCGCCCAGACGGGCTGACGACTTTCCAAGACAGGGAAACGACATCATGAAAAAAAGATATGGCTCCGCCGCCGAAGCGTTGGACGGCGTGTTGCATGACGGGATGACCATCGCGGCCGGCGGGTTCGGCCTGTGCGGTATTCCGGAATTGCTGATCGCCGCCATCCAGGACGCCGGCACCCAGAACCTCACCGTGGCCTCCAACAATGCGGGCGTGGACGGATTCGGCCTCGGCTTGCTGCTGGAAAACAAACAGGTCAAGAAAATGGTGTCGTCCTATGTGGGCGAGAACGCCGAGTTTATGCGCCAATATTTGGCGGGCGAACTTGAACTAGAGTTCAACCCCCAGGGCACGCTGGCCGAACGCATGCGCGCTGGCGGCGCTGGCATTCCCGGGTTCTACACCAAGACCGGCGTCGGTACGGTCATTGCGGAAGGCAAGGAGGAAAAGGATTTCAACGGCGAAACCTATATTATGGAACTCGGGTTTGTTGCCGATCTTGCAATCGTGAAGGCCTGGAAGGGCGACGAACAGGGCAACTTGATCTATCGCAAGACCGCCCGGAACTTCAATCCGCCCGCCGCCACCTGCGGCAAGATCTGCGTCGCCGAGGTGGAACAGATCGTGCCCACCGGCGAACTGGACCCGGACCTGATTCATACGCCCGGCATCTACGTACACCGGATCATCCAGGGCGAACACGAAAAACGCATCGAACAACGCACCGTCCGTGCGGCGTAATTTTAAGTCCGCTCTCGCGGACACGCACCGGCCCTCTCCCACTCCCGGCCACCGACAGGGCGATCCTATCGGATGAGCGGGAGTGGGAGAGGGCCGGCGCCAAAGAAACAAACCGACTGTAAGGAGGTAAAGATATGTGGGATAGAAACCAGATGGCCGAACGGGCCGCACAGGAGCTGCAGGACGGCTGGTACGTGAACCTGGGCATCGGCATCCCGACCCTGGTCAGCAATTATATTCCGGACGGTGTCGACGTAACCCTGCAGTCAGAAAACGGCATGCTGGGGGTCGGCCCATTTCCGACCGAAAACGAAATCGACGCCGACCTGATCAATGCCGGCAAGCAGACGGTTACGGCGATGGACCGCACGTCCTATTTCGGCAGCGACCAGTCCTTCGCGATGATCCGCGGCGGCAAAATCGATATGGCCATCCTTGGCGCCATGGAGGTCGCCGAAAACGGCGATCTGGCCAACTGGATGATCCCAGGAAAGCTGGTCAAGGGTATGGGCGGCGCCATGGACCTCGTCGCCGGTGTCGGCCGCGTTATCGTCGTAATGGAACAAACGTCCAAGGGCGGAGATTCAAAGCTTCTGAAGGAATGCACCCTGCCGCTGACCGGCAAGGCGGTGGTCGACCGGATAATTACCAATCTTGGCGTATTTGACGTAGTCGACGGCGGGCTGAAACTGGTTGAAATGGCTGACGGCGTGACCGAAGAAGACGTTCAGGCCGCGACGGAAGCGACGCTGGTTTAAGGTCGACTGCCGGAATTTCATTCCCTCCAACTGGACCTCGCCCCCAATAACGCCCGAATCCCCTGCCGCCTGAAACCTGCAGAGTGAGATTTCGCCTTTCGCCGGAATGGCGGCTGGTTGTTCGATCAGTAGAAAATCCGCTGACCCTTCATATTGGCATATAGCCCGGCCACCTGTTCGGCATAGCCGTTATACAGTAGCGTCGGCACTCGCTTGCCGGTCCCGAGCAGCCTTTCGGTCGCCTGGCTCCAGCGCGGGTGATCGACCTCTGGGTTCACGTTGGCCCAGAAACCATATTCGCGCGGCTGAATCTGTTCCCAGAAACTTTTGGGCCGGTTGGCGGTAAAATGGAACCGAACGACCGACTTGATCTGCTTGAACCCGTATTTCCACGGCACCACCAGGCGTAGTGGAGCACCGTTCTGCTTGGGCATCGGCTTGCCATAGGCGCCAGTACCGATCATCGACAGCTCGTTGGCCGCTTCCTCGATCGTGATCGCTTCCAGATAGGGCCACGGATACCAGAACTGACGCTGACCGGGCGCTGTTTTCTTGTCGTGGAAAGTTTCCATGACAACGTATTTGGCGCCGCCGCTGGGTTTGGCAAAATCGATGAGTGCCTTCATGGGGAAACCAGTCCACGGTACGGCGATCGCCCAGGCCTCGACACAGCGATGGCGATACAGGCGTTCTTCCAGCGGCATCGCCTTCAGCAGCGTGTCGATATCTACCTTCTGTTCCTTTTCGACCATGCCGTCGATGGTCACTTCCCAGGGGCGAGTATTTAATTTCTGCGCCGCACGCCAGATATTCTTGTGGGATCCAAACTCGTAGAAGTTATTATAGGTCGTGGTAATTTTTTCCGGGGTGATGTCGCGGTCTAGCGTGTACGCATCGTTGCGATTCGCCGGATACAGCCCCGCCGAGGGATCGTCGCTTTTGGCCGCAAATGCGGGAGACGCGCCGACAATGGGGGTCACGGCCGCAAGGATCGATCCCGCGGCGATCGACTTGCAGAGTTCGCGCCGGTTCAGGAAATAGGTTTCGTCGGTGGCAGCCGATTCCGGCAGTACCCAATTGGGTTTTGATCTAATCAGCATGGCGTGTGTCTCCAAAGGGCATTATCCAAAAAACATAAATGGCCGCCCAAACGTTCCCAATCAATTAATCGGGAAGTTACTTCGATGCTCACCTAACAGGCCAGGGCCGCGTCGGACGAATCACCGACCGTATTGCTTTCCTTCACCGTTCCCTTGCGGTGGATGACGCCGACCGTAAACAAAAGACTTCCAAGAAGTATAGGCCTAACCCTTAGGTCAGGTCCGGCGAACGCCGCACAGCGGGTCCTGCTCACGTGGTTGTGTTCATTCCGTAGCCGCACACGACACCATATGGGAGGCTGTCGGACGTTAGCGTTATCAGCAATAGTATTGTGGATTGGTTGGGACGGAGTGCACAAGAAGGCGGGAGTTGAATTTAGGGCCCAGGATCCAGCGAATGACGGCATAAAGATCTCCGCTTCCGCGAGGTACGGCACATAATCAAGGTGTCATTCCGGGGAGGGCGGGAATCTCTCCATAATCGCTGCTAGCCTACTTTAACGCTGCACAGGCGCGCTGGATGCGGTGGCAGGCATCTTCCAGCAGTTCCGTCGCCGTGGCATAGGAAATTCGGAAATAGGGTTCGAGGCCGAACGCGACGCCCGGCACAACAGCCACGCCCTCGAATTCAAGCAAATAGGAGCAGAAATCGGAGTCGTTTTCGATTCTAGCGCCGTCCGGCGTGGTTTTGCTCAGTGTACCGGCACAGGACGGGTACACATAGAACGCCCCTTCCGGCTTAAGGCAGGAAATGCCATCGGCCTGGTTCAGCATCGACACCACAAGGTCGCGCCGTTCCCGGAACATCTCGTTATGCGGTTCTATGAAATCCTGCCTGCCATTCAACGCTTCGACCGCCGCAGCCTGGGAAATCGACGACGTATGCGTCGACGATTGCGACTGCACCACGATCATCGCCTTGATCAGGTCTATCGGCCCGGCGCCGTATCCCAGCCGCCAACCTGTCATCGAATAGGCTTTTGACACGCCGTTCAGGGTCAGCGTCCGGTCGAACAGGCCGGGTTCGATCTGTGCCGGGGTGGAAAATTCAAAACCGTCATAAACGACGTGTTCGTACATGTCGTCGGTCATCACCCAGACATGATCGTGTCGCATAAGAACATCGGTCAGCGTCTTCAGTTCATCCCGTGTGTAGGCCGCGCCAGTCGGGTTGCTGGGTGAATTCAGCAGCACCCACTTGGTCTTCGGCGTGATCGCGGCCTCCAGGTCTTCGGCCGTGATCTTGAAGTGGTTGGCCTCCACCCCGTCGACGAAGACGGGCGTGCCCTCGGCCAGCAGCACCATATCCGGATAGGACACCCAGTAGGGCGCTGGCACGATGACCTCGTCGCCGGGATCCAGGGTAGCCATAAAGGCGTTGTAGATGACCTGCTTGCCGCCGCAACTAACAATCACCTGGTCCGGATTGTATTCCAGATTGTTGTCCCGTTTGAACTTTGCACAGATAGCTTCGCGCAGCGCCTGGGTTCCCGGAATGGGTGTGTACTTGGTTAGTCCGTCGTCGATGGCCTGCTTTCCAGCCGCCTTGATGTTGTCCGGAGTGTCGAAATCGGGTTCGCCCGCGCCCAGACCGATGATATCCCGCCCCACGCGTTTCAATTCGGCAACCTTGCCGGTCAGAACGTTGGTGGGAGACGGTTTTATCCGTGACAGGCGCTGCGCGACGATGGACATGAATCTGGCTTCCGCTTGGTTCGAAATACGGCGGGCGCAACCTACGCCTCCCCCCATCCGCAGGCAACAACTGACCGCGCCGAAATTCAGCGTTCTGACGGGTAACCCCGTACTATCAGGTGTCGGTCTGACCCTTGCGGACATACGGAAACTGTGGGTAGTGCCGCAAAATGGCGACGGGGAGTGGTGCTGGTTACCGGCTTTCCCTTCGACTCGGTCGTACCGGGGGGGTCGCAACGGTTTCTCGCTCATGCCTATCCGATAGATACGCTAACTGGAATAACAGCCTCCCCCGCGCCATATTAGTCTTATGAACACCGTTCTTGCTGGCAAGACCAACCGACCCGAACCGGACGACAGCATTCCGTTCCAGATCGTGTCGGATTTCATTCCCGCGGGCGATCAGCCACAGGCCATCGCCGAACTGCTGGAGGGCATCGCCAAGGATGAAAAGGATCAGGTGCTGCTGGGCGTCACCGGATCCGGCAAGACCTTCACCATGGCCCACGTCATCCATTCGATCGGCCGGCCAACTATCGTGCTGGCCCCGAACAAGACCCTGGCCGCCCAGCTTTATGGGGAAATGAAGGCGTTCTTCCCGCATAACGCGGTAGAATATTTTGTGTCCTATTACGACTACTACCAGCCGGAGGCGTATGTGCCCCGATCGGACACCTATATCGAAAAGGACGCGTCCATCAATGAACAGATCGACCGCATGCGCCATGCTGCCACGCGCGCGCTGCTGGAACGGCGCGACGTGATCATCGTGGCTAGCGTTTCCTGCATCTATGGCATCGGCTCGCTGGAATCCTATCAGTCGATGACGATACCGCTGAAGGCCGGCGACCGGGTTGAGATCACCGATCTGCTGAAACAGTTTGTCACCCTGCAATACCGGCGTAACGACCAGAACTTTATCCGTGGCGCCTTCCGCGTGCGCGGCGACACGGTCGAAATATTCCCGGCGCATTACGAAGACCGTGCCTGGCGCCTGTCGTTTTTCGGCGACGAGATAGAGGAGATCCACGAATTCGATCCGCTGACCGGCGAAAAATCGGCGAAGCTAGACACCATCACCATTTATGCCAACAGCCACTACGTCACCCCGCGCCCGACCGTTCAGCAAGCCATTGGCGAGATCAAGACGGAACTTAAGGAACGCCTGGCCGGGCTGGAAGCTAACAACAAACTGCTGGAAGCCCAGCGCCTGGAACAGCGCACCAATTTCGACCTGGAAATGCTAGAAACCACCGGCCACTGTTCGGGTATTGAGAATTATTCTCGCTATCTGACCGGCCGCGCAGCCGGCGACCCGCCGCCGACACTGTTCGAATATATTCCGGATGACGCTCTTCTGATTGTCGACGAGTCCCATGTGACCGTGCCGCAGGTCGGCGGCATGTTTCGGGGCGACTTCAACCGCAAATCCACCCTGTCGGAATTCGGCTTCCGACTGCCGTCCTGCGTCGATAACCGGCCGCTGAAGTTCGAAGAATGGGATGTAATGCGCCCGCAGACGGTCTACGTGTCCGCAACGCCCGGACCGTGGGAACTGGAACGCACGGGTGGGGTTTTCGTCGAACAGGTGATCCGCCCGACCGGGCTGATCGATCCGGTGTGTATTGTGCGCCCGGTTGAAAACCAGGTCGATGATCTGCTGAACGAATGTCGCCAATGCGCGCTGAAGAATCAGCGCGCATTGGTCACCACCCTGACCAAGCGCATGGCCGAGGATCTGACCGAATATATGCAAGAAGCGGGTGTTCGTGTGCGCTATCTACATTCAGATATCGATACACTGGAACGGATCGAGATAATCCGGGACCTGCGCCTCGGTGCGTTCGATGTGCTGGTCGGGATTAACCTGCTGCGCGAAGGCCTGGATATCCCCGAGTGCGCGCTGGTGGCGATCCTGGATGCCGACAAGGAAGGCTTTCTGCGGTCGCGAACCTCACTGGTGCAGACCATCGGCCGCGCGGCCCGGAACGTGGAAGGCAGGGTCATCCTGTATGCCGACAAGATCACAAGTTCCCTGGACTATGCGATCAATGAAACCAACCGGCGGCGCGAAAAGCAGCAGGCCTGGAACGCAGCCAACGGGATCACGCCGGAAAGCGTGACAAAGGAAATCTCCGATATTCTGGAAAGCGTCTATTCACAGGATTCGTTCACCGTGGAGACCGGAGACGAGGACAACGAACACCTTATCGGCCACAACCTGCAGACATACCTGAAAGATCTGGACGAGCGCATGCGCGACGCAGCCGCCAACCTGGAATTCGAGGAAGCCGCCCGTCTACGCGACGAAATACACCGCCTAGAACACATGGAACTGGGCGTCCCCACCGGCCCCCGCCGCCTGCAGGCCCGCATAGATTCTGCCAAACGCCAGGGCCGCAATCGCAAACCAGGTAAATCCACGAAGGGTCGAAAACCGGGACCTTAACAGGTACGTAACCTGCACCACTCTCCATCGTCATTCCCGCAAAGGTGGTGATCAGAAATTTCAGTATTTCTTATAGGAAAGGGCGTCCTGCTGATCCGTCTGTTTGAACGGGGTATGTCCGTTGTCCGACCGGGATTCAGGCCGGTATGGAAAATTAGCTAACAGCGCCCAGATATAGCGGTAACGCTCGAAGGACAAGCGTTGGCTGGTTGCTGGCGCGTCCTACCGGCACATGTTAGGAAGCTGTTTCGTCCGGTCCCTTATAAGTGCGGAAAACCGCGTATTTCATTTACTGAATGACTTATTTCCTGATTATCGCCGGTTTCGCTCTTCTCCTTTTTGGGGGAGAAGCGGTCGTGCGAGGCGCGGTGTCGCTGGCACAGCGTTTGGGCGTATCGCCACTGGTGGTAGGTCTAACCATCGTCGGCTTCGGCACGTCGTTGCCTGAAATGGTGGTTAGCGTGAATGCTGCCCTTGTCGGATCACCCGGCCTGGCAGTGGGCAACGTCATCGGCAGTAATATCGCCAATATGCTGCTGATCATGGGCACAGCCGCGATCATCGCGCCGATCACCGTTAAACCGGCTGTCGTCCGCCGCGACACGGCGGCCATGGCAGGTGGAACCCTAATCTATATTGGCTTCGGCATGACCGGGCTGATCGTGCTCTGGCAGGGTGCGGTAATGCTGGCCGTTCTCTCGGCCTATATCGCTTTCACCGTTTGGCACGACAATAAGACGAAGGACGCCGGCACCGAAATGCATCGGGAGGAAACCGAGGAAATAGAGCTCATCCCGCTCCGGACGATCAGCATATGCGGCATCGTCGTGACCGGCCTGTTCGCGGTCGTTATCGGCGCCGAATGGCTGGTGACCGGGGCAACCAGACTCGCCAAGGATTTCGGCGTCCCGGAAGAAGTGATCGGACTGACCGTTGTCGCAATAGGAACCTCCCTGCCAGAACTCGCAACGTCCATCGTTGCCGCCTATCGCGGGCATTCGGACTTTTGTGTGGGCAATGTGCTGGGCAGCAACATCTTCAATCTGTTCGGAATTACCGGTGTCACCGCCCTGTTAGCTCCCTTGCCCTTCCTGGGCAAGATTGTCGATTTCGATCTGTGGGTGCTTCTGGGCGTGACCGCGATGCTGACGGTGTTCATGTTGGGCAACATTCGCATGGTACGCTCGGTCGGGTTGGCGTTCGTGATAGGTTACATAGTCTATGTCGCTGCGCAGTTCCTGGGCGTCGGCGGCGCAATGCCCTGACTCACGGTACGCACCCTCTCTTGAACTCGGCGGATAGTTGCCGCATTTTCCGGGCATGAATGAAGGATTTCCGAAACACGCCCTTGTCACCGGCGCCGCCCGCCGGATCGGCCGTGCCATCGCCACCGCGCTGGCACAGGACGGTTGGACAGTAGGTATCCATCACGCATCGTCGCAAGCGGAGGCCGATATCCTGGCAAAGGAACTGGCCAATTCTGGCCATCAGGCATATCCAATTGCCGCGGACCTCTCGGATGACCCCCAGGCAGGTTCACTTGTCGAGAAAGCGGTTGAACTCGGCGGCCCGGTCTCGTGCCTGGTCAACAATGCGTCAGTATTCGAACGGGACAGTGTGGAAACGGTCTCCCGCGATTCCTGGGACAGGCACATGGACGTAAACCTGTGGGCACCCGTCAGGCTGTCACAGGCGTTTGCCGCCGCCCTACCCGACCGGATGACGGGCAATATCATCAACATCGTGGATCAGCGTGTGGTCAGCATTCCGCCGGATTTTCTGTCTTATACGATCAGCAAATCGGGGTTGTGGTCGGCAACACAGGGTCTTTCCCTGGCGCTGGCGCCGCGCATTCGGGTAAACGCCATCGGCCCGGGACCGGTTCTGCCAAGTCCGCGCCAATCGCAGAAACAATTCGACCGCCAGGCGGAACGGATGCCCCTAGGACACGGTGCCGACCCGGATGAAATTGCGCGGGGCGTTCTGTTTGTCCTGTCAACGCCGTCGATGACGGGACAGATGGTCGCCCTCGATGGCGGTCAGCACCTGGGCTGGGATTTCCCCGACCCCGATGCGCCGCCGATAGAGGAATGACTGGTTATGACGCTGAAAAATGCCAAAGGTAACTAGATGTCCGTTGAACCCTTGCACCCTGCCACCCGACACATGCCGGACCGAACCACCCGCCTTGTATTTGTCAGAGACCTAGTGCTCGACTGTCTGATCGGCGTGCACAGGCACGAGCGCGACGGATCGCAGCGGGTCCGCATCAATCTAGACCTGACGGTATTCGAATCGGCCGATCCGATTGAGGACCGACTGTCGAATGTCCTCTGTTACGAAGGCCTTATTCTAAAGGTTCGGCGTCTCGCCACTTCAGGCCACGTAAACCTGGTCGAAACTCTGGCCGAACGGCTGGCGGAGCTGTGCCTTTCCGAACCGGATGTAAGCATCGTGAAGGTTCGTTTAGAAAAACTGGATGTGTTTGCAGACGCCGCAAGCGTCGGGATAGAAATCCGCCGCAGTAACGATCAAGTAGCAGAAGAATAAAATACAACCTGTCTATCGATAGACTTCCAGGATTTGTGCAGGATACAGCCCCAGCGGGGCCTTAAACTGGTTCTTTATGGATCAATAAGGGGTCACTAATAATTTTTAGTTTGTCGATATTTTTTATAACTAATAATCAATGGGTTACGATCGAATTTCGGACGTCTCTGCCCCCGCAAAGGCCGAGATGTCAATCAGCCGGATTATTGTTTATGAGGCTTTTGGACAGGATTATCCACAGAATCCGTGGATAAGCGGGGTTAATCGAATCGAGGAAGCGGTTTCGGGGGTGAAGATGCATGGTTAACGGATTGCAGGCCATCCGGGTATGATCGGCGTATGAACGATGGAGCAGATACAGGGGCGAAATCGGTCGGCGCGGAGTTCATCGCCTCCCGTCTGAAACAACTGCCGACCGGTCCCGGTGTCTACCGGATGATCGACGCCACGGGCCAACCGCTCTATGTGGGAAAGGCACGAAACCTGCGCAACCGGGTCACCGCATACACCAGGCCCAGCGGCCTGCCGGAGCGCATCCGGGTGATGGTAGGTCACACCGAAGAATTGGAAATCGTCAGTACTCATACCGAAGTCGAAGCACTGCTTCTGGAAAGCAACCTGATCAAGCAGCTTCGCCCCCGCTACAATGTCCTGCTGCGCGACGACAAATCCTTTCCCTTCATCCTGCTGCGTAAGGACACCGAATGGGCGCAACTGCTGAAACACCGCGGCGCCCGGAACCGAGATGGCGAATATTTCGGGCCCTTCGCGTCCGCTGGGGCCGTCAACCGAACCCTGAACACGCTGCAGAAAGTGTTTCCGTTGCGAAGCTGTTCCGACAGCGTTTTTTCCGGACGCACGCGGCCCTGCCTCCAGTACCAGATCAAGCGGTGCGTCGCTCCTTGCGTGGATTACATTTCGGCCGACGAGTACAGCCATATCGTGGATCAGGCCAGGGCTTTCCTGAGCGGTCGCAGCCGAGAGGTCCAGCGCGATATGTCGAAACGTATGGAAGAAGCCAGCAATGCACTGGATTACGAATCCGCGGCGATTTACCGGGACCGCATCCGCGCCCTGACGCAGATACAGGCGCATCAGGACATCAATGTCGGCTCCATCGGAGAAGCGGATATCATCGCCGCCCATCAGGACGGCGGCACCACGTGCGTGCAGGTCTTCTTTTACCGGGCGGGCCAGAATTATGGCACCCGGACCTATTTCCCCAACCATGCCAAGTCGATTCCGGTAGACGAGGTTCTGGAAGCGTTTATCGGCCAGTTCTATTCCGACAAGAAACCGCCGAAACTAGTTCTGGTCAGCCATCGGCTACCCAGTCAGGATTTGATGGCGGAGGCGTTAACGGTGCGCGCTGACCGGAAGGTGGACGTTTCCCGCCCGCAGCGGGGGTCGCGCCGGAATCTGGTCGAAAACGCCGTCCAGAACGCAGCCGACGCCCATGCGCGGCGCCTTTCGGAAAGTTCCACCCAGCGAAAACTGCTGGAAGGCGTCGCCGATTTGTTCGATCTCGAGGGCACTCCCCGGCGGATTGAGGTCTATGACAATTCCCATATCTCCGGAACCAACGCGTTGGGGGCGATGATCGTTTCCAGCGAAGAAGGCTTTGAGAAAAACGCCTATCGGAAGTTCAACATCAAAAACCCCGACACAGTCCCCGGCGACGATTACGCCATGATGCGCGAAGTACTTACCCGGCGTTTCGCCCGGGCGCTCAAGGAAGACCCAGAACGCAATAGCGGCACATGGCCGGATCTGGTGCTGATCGACGGCGGCCCCGGCCAGCTTTCTGCGGCCATGGAAGTTCTCGAAGAACTTGGGATATCGGACCAGCCGATCGCGTCTATCGCCAAAGGACCGGACCGGGATGCAGGACGCGAAAGGTTCCACGTTCCCACCCGTCAGCCGTTTACTCTGCCGATGCAGGATCCAGTCCTCTATTTCATGCAGCGCCTGCGTGATGAAGCGCACCGGTTCGCCATCGGCAGCCATCGCAATCGCCGGTCGAAAGATATTGGCCGGTCCGTAATCGACGAGATTTCCGGAATCGGCGCTAAGCGCAAACGCGCGCTGCTGAATCATTTCGGATCCGCTGCCAGCGTTGCCCGCGCCGGACTGATGGACCTGGAAGCGGTCGACGGCATCAGCAGTGCGGTGGCTCAACGAATATACGACCACTTCAACGGGGGTCAGTAATCTTTCCGCTGGGCCGCTATTTCTGGTAAAGCTGTGCCGCGATGATTCTGACACTGCCCAACATCCTTACGCTAGCGCGGGTGGCTGTGATTCCGCTGTTCGTGGGCCTGTTCTTCCTCGAATCCGCGACTAGTCAATGGATCGCCTGCGGCCTGTTTGCGCTTGCCGCGATTACCGATTTTTTCGACGGATATTTCGCCAGGGCCCGGGCGCAGCTATCGGCGTTCGGCACCTTTCTGGATCCCATCGCCGACAAACTGCTAGTGGCCTCAGCCCTGCTGATGATGGTGGGGTTCGGACAGATCGCAGGCGTGACCATTATTGCCGCCGTCATCATTCTTTGCCGCGAAATTCTGGTGTCTGGGTTACGGGAATACTTGGCTGGTATTTCGGTGGTGCTTCCGGTGAGCCGCTTGGCCAAATGGAAAACCACCGTACAGATGGTAGCGATCAGCTTTCTGATCGTAGGCAATACCGCCCACCCCACCCTGCCAGACGCCTTTCCCGTCCGCCTGATCGGAGAGGTCGGACTATGGATTGCCGCGGCGGTGACGCTGATCACCGGTTATGACTACCTGAAGACCGGGCTTCGTCACATGGATGCCTCCAAGACTACGCCCCCGTAAACCATGAAAACCAATCCTCATATTTTCGGTATCACGGGCTGGAGCGGCAGCGGGAAGACCCATCTGGTGGTGCGGCTAATCCCGGAACTGCGGCGGCGCGGATTTCGCGTTTCCACGGTCAAGCACGCCCATCACACGTTCGATGTCGATCAGCCTGGCAAAGATTCCTTCGAACACCGGGCCGCGGGCGCGTCCGAGGTGATGATAGCGTCCGCGCGACGCTGGGCGTTGCTCCACGAAAACATTGACGACCCGGAACCCGGCCTGGACAGCCTGCTTAACCGCATGTCACCGACCGATGTCGTTCTGGTGGAAGGTTTCAAGGACGGGCCGCACCAGAAGATCGAAGTGTATCGCGCTGCTGTCGAGGCCGATCCAATCTGCCGAACTAACCGATCCATTATTGCCATCGCCAGCGATGGCGGCCTCGACGGAATGGATATCCCCGTCATCGATCTCAATGACACGGCGGCGATCGCCGATTTCATCGTCCACCGGATCGGCGGGGCGCCCGAACACCTGCGGGGGGGAATATAGTGGCGCAGCTTTCCGACGACTGTTTCGCCTTCGGCGGCGAACTGATGAAATCGGATGAAGCGCTCGCGCTGTTGGGGGAACGGCTTAACGTCGTGGTCGGCACCGAGAAGGTCCCGCTCCAGGCCGCGACTGGTCGCATTCTCGCAGAAGATATCGTGTCGGCCCTTCCCGTTCCCCCCCACGACAACGCAGCCGTTGACGGCTATGCCGTCCGTTATACCGATCTAGCGCCGGAGGGCGAAACACCGCTGCCTCTGGCGGGCCGCATTCCTGCTGGGGAGAGAGAGGAGCGCAGACTTAGTAAGGGACAAGCAATCCGTATCTTTACCGGCGCCCCCATGCCGGCAGGCGCGGATACGGTACTGATGCAGGAAGATTGTCGTGAAACGGCGGACGGTGTGGTGATTCCACCCGGCATCAAATCTGGCGCCAATCGCCGCTTCGCCGGCGAAGACATTGCGGCGGGAGAGACGATCCTCAAAACCGGCAGCCGCCTGCGCCCGCAGGAAATCGGGCTGGCTGCCTCGATCGGGCGAACCTCGCTACTGGTATACAAGCCGGTGCATGTGGCACTGTTTTCGACTGGCGATGAAGTTCGCGATGCGGGGGACGACCTTCCGCCTGGGTGCATTTACGACGCCAACCGCTATTCAGTCGGTGCGGCACTTGATCGCCTGGGCTGCGACGTTAACGACCTGGGCATTCTTCCCGATACCTATAGCGTGATCCGGGAAACGCTATCTCGCGCCGCGGAAGACCACGACCTGATCATGACCTCCGGCGGCGTATCGACCGGCGAGGAAGACCACATCCGGGCCGCGGTCGAATCGCTTGGCAGCATCCACTTCTGGCGCCTGGCCATTCGCCCGGGACGGCCGCTAGCGCTGGGTCAGATCGGACCCGTGCCATTTGTAGGCCTACCCGGAAATCCGGTTGCAGTGCTGGTGACCTTCATGCGCTTTGCGCGCCCGGCGATTCTGCGCCTAGGTGGCTGCAACCGTACGGAGCCGGATTCATTCCAGGTACGCGCCGGTTTCGAGCTCCGCAAGAAACTGGGCCGGCGCGAATGGTTGCGGGTCCGTATCGATCGGGATGACGACGGCGCCCCCGTCGCCCGTAAATTTCCTCGCGACGGGGCCGGAATCCTGACATCCATGGTGCAATCCGACGGGTTAGTGGAACTCCCCGAGGAATTGACGGAACTTGCCCCCGGGACCATGGTTGATTATTTGCCTTTCAGCGAGATCGTTTGATGCAGATATTGTATTTCGGCTGGGTCCGTACGCGGGTCGGCCATGGCAAGGAAGAACTTTCGCCGCCCGACGACGTCGGAACGGTAGCCGACCTGATCGACTGGCTGAAAGGCCAGGGCGACGGTTATGCACATGCCTTCGAAAACGCCGCCGCCATCCGGGCCGCGGTCAACCAAGAAATCGCGCCCCATGACGCCGAAATAGCGGATGGTGACGAAGTCGCCCTCTTTCCGCCGATGACAGGGGGATAGAGGGGTGATCCGGGTTCAGGACGAGGATTTTGATATCGGTGCGGAAATCACCCGCATGACGGAGGGCAGTACCGAAATCGGCGGGCTTGCTAGCTTTGTCGGTCTCGTCCGCGATTACGCCGGTGACGAACAGATATCGTCCATGACCCTGGAACACTATCCGGGCATGACCGAAAAACAGCTTGAACGGCTGGAATCCGAGGCGCGCGAACGCTGGGATCTGCAGGATGTCCTGATCATCCACCGCTACGGAAAGCTGTATCCTGGCGACCGCATCGTGCTGGTTATCACGGCCTCTCCACACCGGCAGGCATCGCTGGAAAGCTGCCATTTCCTGATCGACTGGCTGAAAACCAAAGCACCTTTCTGGAAGCTGGAAGAAAAAGAATCCGGCGCCGACTGGGTCGATGCACGAGAAACCGATTCCGTCGCGGCGGGCCGTTGGGTGCGCGTCAGCGATACCTGATTTCGGATGCCCGCTTTTCTGGATATCCCTAATTCCGACTCCCTGGTCCTGCGTAATGCCTCGGTTCCTGCCTGCCTGATTGAGGGACTTCCCGCCGGAACCAACGTGCATGACGACGGCATCGCCAATATCGATATTGTTATCGCAGACGGATTTATCGACGCGCTGCATCCGACGGGACAGAACGCGACACCTGCCGATATCGATCTTTCGCAAAGCATGGTCTGGCCATGCTTTGCCGATGTTCACACCCATATCGACAAGGGCCATATCTGGCCACGGAAACAAAATCCGGACGGGACCCGCCCGGGGGCGCTGTCTTCCACCGCCGCAGACCGCGCCGAGAACTGGACCACGGAAGATTTGCGAGCCCGGATGGAATTTTCCCTGCGCTGCGCATATGCCCACGGGACGGCCGCCCTCCGCACACATCTGGATTCCACCGCCCCGCAGCACAAAATTTCCTGGCCGGTCTTTGCCGGGTTGCGGGATGCCTGGAAGGACCGCATCACCCTGCAGGGCGTTTGCCTGGAACCGATCTGGGGCTATGCCGATCGGGCTTTCGGAACCGAAATCGCCGATTTGATGGTGGAATACGGCGGTATTCTCGGAGCCGTGCTCAACATCCAGGACGATACCGACAATCTGCTGGATTTCGTGATCGGGCTCGCCCTCGACCGGGAGCTGGAACTCGATTTTCACGTCGACGAGATGGGCGATCCCGACGCCAAATCCTTCGATAACATCTGCGAAGCCCTGATCCGGAACGGTTATAACCGACCGGTCAATGTGGGGCATTGCTGCAGCCTAGCTATCCGGCCTCAAGACGAGATGAACCGGGCACTGGATCTGGCGGCGGAGGCTAACCTGCGGGTAACCAGCCTGCCCATGTGTAACCTGTTCCTGCAGGGCCGCCAGTTCGAAGCCAATGGCCACGACCGGCGGTCACAAACGCCGCGGTGGCGGGGCGTGACCATTCTGCACGAACTGAAAGCCCGCGGCATCCCGGTTGCGATCGCCAGCGACAATACGCGTGATCCCTTCTACGCCTATGGCGACCTGGACGCCGTGGAAGTTTTCAGCCAGGCGGTCAGGATTGCCCAGCTCGATTATCCGGTCGGAGACTGGCCGATGGCGATCACCCGGACACCGGCGGAAACGATGGGGTTGTCGGATGTCGGCCGGCTGAAAGCGGGTGGTCCCGCCGATATAGTGATCTTCCGAGCGCGCAGCTACAGCGAACTGATCCCGCGTCCCCAATCCGACCGGATAGTTTTGCGCGGCGGCAAAGCCATCGACACAACGCCACCCGACTACCGAGAACTGGACGACATCCTGGCACGCCAACCTGCGTAGAAACGTGGATATCAAGCAATGAACGACATTGTCCCCGGCACCATCGAAAAAGCACTGTCGGTCAATCTGAACCCACTGAAATACGGCACCGTCGTCGAGATCGGCGCGGGCCCCCGGGGAGCGCTTTGTTGTCGGCCTGAAAGATGGCCGGGTATTCCGAGTCCCGCGCACGCGTTAGAATTTGGCAGTCACAGGGAGAAAACAATATGGCGATGATCGATCATCCCGTTCCGTATGAATACGGGGGCAAGCAGTACGAGGGACGGATCGTCTACGACGACAGCGTCTCCGGAAAACGCCCGGCAATCTATATGCAGCCGGACTGGCTGGGCGTCTGTTCGCACACGGTCGAAATGGCCGTAGATGCGGGACAATCCGACTATGTCGTGCTGCTGGTCGACATGTACGGCAAAGACTATGGCGGCATGAAAAAGACCAACGAGGAACTGGGCAGGGTTGCTCGGGGCAACCGGTCGAATATTGAATTCATTCTAGGCTGCGGCGCGGCGGCGGGCGAATCCCTGACGGCCGAAGCAGAAAAGATGGGATTGATCGATACTTCCAAAATCGGCGCCGTCGGCTATTGCATGGGCGGAGGGTATTTGACCGAACAGATTCGCGCTGGCGCTCCCTATAAAGGGTCGGTCTTCATTCACGTGACGCTGCCGATGACGGTCGCCCCCAACCGGCCGTCCGACATCTCCGGCCGCGTCCTGACTATTCACGGTACCGACGACGTCGTCACACCGGTGCCCCAAGTGGATGCCTTTCAGGCAGAAATGACGGCAAATGGCGTCGATTGGCAAACAATGATGTTTGGCGGTGCGCCCCACGGTTTCTGCGTGCGCGACGCCAACGACCAGCTACAACGGTTCGATCAAAAACTGTGCGATCAAACCTATCGCCTGATGCGGGATTTTTTCGACGAGACGCTCTAGTTTTTATGCCGCTACCGCGGTGTCACGTCGGTGTTGCGGACCGGGTTGCTCCAACGATCCTTTAGCAACCGAAAACTAAACCCGGCTGTAATGGCGAGTTCGACAACCTATTGGTGGTTACCTGCGTGACGGAACCCCCGCTGGGTGCTCTGCTGTCGCTACGTATAGCTGCATTAAAGTTTATGCCGCGAAGACATCAGCCTTGCCCGGTCACCATCAACGCGAAACCGTATGACAAGGCAACCTCTTTCAAGCGGTCGAAACGGCCCGACGCACCGCCATGGCCGGCATCCATATTCATGTACAAAAGGATATTAGTATCCGCCGTATTGTGGTGGCGCAGCTTGGCCGCCCACTTGGCGGGCTCCCAATAGGTGACACGAGGATCAGTCAGACCGCCGGTCGCCAGCACGTTGGGATAGTCCTGGTCTTCAACATTGGTGTACGGGCAGTAGGACGCCATATAATCAAACGTGCCGGCATCGCGGATCGGGTCGCCCCACTCTACCCACTCCGGCGGGGTCAGCGGCAGGGTCTCGTCGCACATGGTGTTGATGACATCGACGAACGGCACTTCCCCGAGAATACCTTTGAACAGATCCGGCCGCATATTGGCAACGGCGCCCATCAGCATGCCGCCAGCGCTGCGCCCCTGGGCAATGATGTTGCCGGCGCAGGTGAATTTCTCCGCGATCAAGTATTCGGCGGCGGCAATGAAATCAAGAAATGTATTCTTCTTCCGTTCCAGCTTACCATCCAAATACCAGCCATAGCCGTTTTCGGTACCGCCCCGGATATGGGCGATAGCATACACGAAACCGCGATCGACCAGACTGAACACATTGGGCGAAAAACCTGCCGGCATGGCGAAGCCGTATGATCCATAGCCATACAGTAACATTGGCGCCAATCCGTCCAGCGCCGTCTCCTTCTTGTGCAGAACCGTCAGCGGCACCAATGTTCCATCATGGCTTTCCGCCATCAGCCGCCGGCAAATATAGGATTCGGCGGCGTGGCCGGAAGGTATCTCCTGTTCCTTGCGGAGGGTGCGTTCCCGGGAACGCATGTCGTAATCGAAAATCCTCTGCGGCGTTGACGGCGACGAATAGGCGAAGCGCAGCGTGTCGGTTTCGAATTCGTATCCGGGCATAAGGCTCAGGTCATAAGCTTCCTCATCGAAAGCGATCTCATACTCCGTACCATCAGCGAACGACTTGATAACAATGCGGGGAAGCGCCTCTTCGCGTTCCAGCCGAACCATCCAGTTGTCGAATATAATGACCGACCGGATCAGACATCCGGGCCGGTGAGGAACCAGGTCGGACCAATTATCGGGTAGAGGATCATCCAGCGAGGCCTCCACGATCCGGAAATCGACGGCGTCGCGGTTGGTGCGGAGGATCAGGCGGTCACCGTGGTCGGAGACGTCGTAGGTGACGCCAGTTTCCCGCGGTAACAGCAGGCGCGGTTCACCTATCGGCATATCGGATGGAATCAAGTACACCTCGGATGTGTCGGCGTGATCGTGGGCGTCGATCACGATAAACCGGCCGCTTTCGGTTTTGCCGATACCGAGAAAGAAACTGGGATCGGCTTCCTCGTAAACGACGACATCCTCTCTCACGTCGGTCCCCACAACATGACGCACCACCCGGCAGGGCCGGTGGTTTTCGTCCAACATTGTATAGAACAGCGTCTTTGCGTCCTCTGACCAGACCATATCACCCTGCGCGTCGGGCAGGGTGTCGTCCAGCAGATCGCCGGTTTCCAGGTCGCGAATACGGATCGTGCAGTATTCCGATCCGTTACGGTCGGTCGCCGTCGCGAACAGGCGTTGATCGGGCGAATGAATCGTACCGCCAACTGCGAAGAAGCTTTCGCCTTCGGCCTCCGCATCGCCGTCCAGAAGCACCTGTTCGTTGCCGCCGTCCGTATCGGCGGAGGGACGGCGGCAAAGCAACGGGTACTGACCGCCCTCGATAAAGCGCCGGTAATACGACCACGGACCGTCCGGCGCCGGCACGGAAGAATCGTCCTCCTTGATACGGCCCTTCATTTCGGCGACCAGCTCTTCCCGCAGGTTCGCGATGGGCGCCAGCGCCTGTTCAGTCCAGGCGTTCTCTGCTTCCAGATGAGCACGGATATCAGGATCGAGAGTGTCCGGTTCGCGCATAACCTGCTGCCACTCCGCATCCCGTAGCCAGGCATAGGGATCATCCATCAAGCGACCGTGGCGTTCGACGGTATGGGGGCGGCGATCATCGGTGGGTGGTTTGGATGACATGCTATAGTTCCGATTGGCTGTGCGGACAGACTGTTTGCCCGGGTTATATCATGAAGAAGTGGTGGTAAAATGAACCATGTCGGACGGCTTCCTCACTACCCGGAATGTCCTTATGTTCGAGGCCAAAGGTTAGGAAGGTGGCCCCTTGTCACAGCCGGTATTTTCATTTTCCGGTTGACTGGTCGGGTCTCACGATCGGGCATGGCCAGCCCGCAACGACCAGACGGATTTCACCGCGCTTATGGCCGGCCGCAGCAACTGAGAATTTTCCGCAAGCCGGCTCGACCAGCGGAAGGAACATTGCGAAAGGGCAGCAACGTATGCCCCTCCTAGACTCGCGCGCCCATATCCTGTGCAATCGGGCAAATACTGCGCAGGGAGAGCGATATGGGCAAAGTCACTGAGTTCGTCACCTATTGGGGGCCGACCACGGCGGAATGGGGCGAAACCGAAAAACGGTTCACCATCGAGCGGGAGGAGGAACTGCTGCGCGGCGAGGCCACGGAGGGTGGTCGTACGATGGAAAAGATATCCCTAAACGACATTTTCGACGGCGACGTCGTCACCGGCGTGGACATGGTGAACGGATACGTGCCGCTGGTGCTGTATGCCAACGATGACATGATCATCGAAGTCGCCAACTGCGACCAAGAACAAGGCGGCTGGCACCGGAACATGGGCGGCGATGAGTGGGTTTTCCAGTATCAGGGCAGCCGCACCATCGAAAGCGAAGTCGGCCCAGTCAAGATCAACGAAGGCGAAATGTCTGTCATCCCACGCGGCGTCGCCCACAAGAACGTCGGTCACGGATCGAATATCGAGATTACGATTTACACCAAAAAGCCCTTGCAACGCATGTGCCCGTCCGATCCCGAGCAGGCACGGCTGCGGATGAAAATGAAAGACGGGAAACCGGTTCATCCGCCGGCCCGGCTGGACAACCCGGCGCCGGAATAGACAATGGATACCGTCCCCACACTGGAAGAAGAGACAATCCTTGCAGCGGTTCAGACCGTCAGTATGCAATTGAAGGATAAAGCGCTGGAGATCGAACGCGCGCGCCGCGTGCCGGAAGAGGTGCTGTCGCTGGTGAAAAGTACGGGGATCTTCAAGCTGGTGCAGCCGAAAAAATTCGGCGGCCTACAGGCCAATCCGGCCATAATGATCGAGGTATTGTCTCAACTGGCCACGGGGTGCGCGTCCACCGCCTGGGTATCCGCCGTCTGCGGCTTGCACCCCTGGATGATCGGGACATTTCCCCTGGCGGCGCAGCAGGATATCTGGGGCGACGACCCGGATACCTTCGTTTCCGGATCCTACGCACCGTCGACCGTGGCCGATCCGGTATCCGGCGGCATCCGGGTCACCGGCGTCTGGCAGTTCGCCAGCGGGTGCCAGAACGCGGACTGGGCACTGCTAGGCACCAGGATACCGGATGAGGTCCAGAACTCGGGCCTCTATCCCGCCTTTTTTCTGGTGCCGATGGCCGAGGTCACGATCGAGGATATGTGGCATGCGGTCGGTCTAGCTGGCAGCGGTAGTAACAACCTGCACCTCGACAACGTGTTCATCCCCGACCATCGGGTTATGAGTTTTGCCGATATGTCGTCCGGTGACTCTCCGGGTGCGAAGGTGCACAAGGATTTCGTCTACAACATTCCTTTCCTGTCGGTGGTTCCCTACTCCATCG
>CAJWUK010000028.1 GCA_913047365.1 uncultured Alphaproteobacteria bacterium
CAGTTGGCTGAACCTTATGTGATGGTCGGTTGCAACGTCATCGTTGCAGACACGGAGGAAGAGGCAAAACGGCTGTTCACCTCGCCACAGCAGAACTCTACCCGCATGGTCCGCGGTACGCGCGGCAAGTTGCCCAGGCCAATCGACGATATCGAGGAATTCTGGTCACCGGCGGAGAAGGCGCAGGCCTCGTCAATGCTGGCATGTTCCTACTACGGATCGCCTAACACGATCCGGGACAAGGTGGAATCCCTGATCGATGCGACGGGCGCAGACGAGTTGATGGTGGCTGCCGCGATCTGGGATCACAGGGCGCGGGTCCGGTCTTTCGAGATGCTAGCAACCGCGATGGGGCAAGCTTTGCGTATACAGGGAGCCGCTGAATGACAACGGCGCTTTTTACCCATCCCAGTTCGCTGGAACACGACACAAGTCCCGGTCATCCGGAACGCGTCGCCCGGATAGAAGCGGTGAACGACGCGCTGGCGGGAGCTTCATACGCTGCTCTGACTCGCCGGGAGGCGCCCCTAGCGTCGAAAGAGCAACTGCAGCGAGTGCACGGCGGTGGTTATGTGGATCTGGTTCTCGACAATATTCCGGATGACGGCTACGCGCGGCTCGACGCGGATACGGTACTCTCTCCCGGTTCCGGTGAAGCGGGGCTGCGGGCTGCGGGCGCGATTATCGCGGCGGTAGACGAGGTCGTATCCGGAAATGCGGACAATGCTTTTTGTGCTGTCCGCCCGCCCGGCCATCATGCGGAACCGGACCGCGGAATGGGGTTTTGCCTGTTCAACAACGTTGCCGTCGGCGCGATGCATGCCCGGGCCGCGCACGGCCTTCAAAAGATCGCAATTGTCGATTTCGATGTGCATCACGGGAATGGAACGCAGGCCATGTTCGAAAACGACCCCGACACCCTGTTCGCGTCCACCCATCAATACCCCCACTATCCCGGCACCGGCGGAGCGGACGAAACCGGCGTCGGCAATATCTTCAACGCGCCGCTATCCGCCAATTCCGGCGGCGCAGAATTCCGGGTCGCGATGGAAGAAAAAATTCTTCCCGCCCTTCTCAATTTCCAGCCGGAAATAGTCTTCGTGTCGGCCGGTTTCGATGCCCATGCGCGCGATCCGCTGGCGTCGCTCAACTTCGAAGAACGGGATTTCGAATGGGCGACCGGGAAACTGAAGGACATCGCCGGGGAATTTTCCACTGGCCGTTTGGTCTCGACAATGGAAGGCGGCTACGACCTTGAAGCGCTGGCCAACAGCGTGGAAGCGCATACCGGAGCCCTGATGGGGTGATCCGATGACGCTTTGATTCGCTGCTTCCCTTGCCCTAAGCCCTTATGAACCTTACTGTTTATGGAACAGAAAGGGACTTAGAATGGCGGATAAGACGGCATCGGCGGATATCGCGAAAATGTCCTTCGAGGATGCGCTGGCGGAATTGGAAGACATTGTCCGTGCGCTCGATGACGGCAAGGGCAAGTTGGAAGACGCAATCACCGCTTATGAACGCGGTGCGAAGCTAAAAGCCCATTGCGAGAAAAAGCTGAAAGAAGCGCAGGCCAAGGTGGAGAAAATAACCGTCGGGGCGGGCGGTGACGTCGGATCGGAGCCCGCGGACATTGACTGACGTCCTTTCCGCCGCGCCGGTTCGGGAAGCCCTGGCCGACTTCGCTGAAACCATGACAGAAACGCTGGACAGCCTGCTGCCAGTGTCCGACGGGCCCGAAGGCCGGCTCTATGAGGCGATGAGGTATTCCGCGCTGGGCACCGGCAAGTTTATTCGCCCCTATCTGGTAAAGACGTCGGGCCGGATGTTTGAGGTGTCGGAGACATCTTGTTTGCGCGCGGGGGCGGCCGTGGAATTGATCCATACCTATTCGCTGATCCACGACGATCTGCCTGCAATGGACGATGACGACATGCGCCGGGGGCGCCGGTCCTGCCACATTGCCTATGACGAAGCGACCGCGATCCTCGCGGGCGATGCGTTATTGACGCTCGCCTTCGAGGTGCTGGCCGACGAGACCACCCATCCGGATGCGGGCGTGCGTTCGGCGCTGGTGACAATGCTTGCCGCCCGCGCGGGCGGTGCCGGCATGGTGGGTGGACAAATGATCGATCTGGTTAGTGAACACGTCGATGTCGATGCGGCGCTGATCGCTAGACTTGAAACGATGAAGACCGGCGCGCTGATTTCCTACTCCGCTGCCGCTGGTGCGGTGCTTGGAAAAGCAGGAGATGAAGCGGCTAATACACTGGAAACATTCGGATTCGAACTGGGTCTGGCCTTTCAGATTACCGACGATTTGCTTGACGTCGAGGGCGATGAAGACGATGTTGGCAAGAAGGTCGGCAAGGACGCCGAAGCTGGGAAAGCAACCTTCGTTTCCGCGCTGGGGGTAGACGGCGCAAGACGGGAAGCCCGGCGTTTAACGGACAGGGCGCTCTCCCGCCTTTATGTTTTCGGCGAGCAGGCGGACGAACTGCGTGCCGTGGCGGAGTTCGTCCTGGCGCGGAAGAACTGACATCCGGATTCTGTGGATCCAGGTATGTGTATGTGTGATAACGAAACCAGGGGTTGGTAATGGCGCCAGAAACGCCGCTTCTCGATAAGATCAATTCCCCCGCGGATCTAAAGAAATTCGATGCGAATCAGCTTCAGCAGATCGCAGACGAGTTACGCGCGGAAACTATTGATGCTGTTTCCGTCACCGGCGGGCATCTCGGTGCTGGTCTCGGCGTTGTCGAACTGACGGTGGCCTTGCACTACTTGTTTGATACGCCGGACGACAAGATTGTCTGGGATGTCGGTCATCAAGTCTATCCCCACAAAATTCTTTCCGGTCGGCGGGACCGGATTCGCACTCTTCGCCAGGGTGGCGGGCTTTCCGGTTTCACGAAACGATCCGAAAGCGAATACGACCCCTTCGGCGCGGCACATGCCTCCACGTCGATTTCCGCGGCTCTCGGCTTCGCGGTTGGGAGCGACCTTCAGTGCAATCATAACCGGGCAATCGCCGTCATAGGCGACGGCGCGATGACTGGCGGTATGGCCTATGAGGCGTTGAACAACGCCGGTGCTATGCACAACAAGTTGATCGTCATCTTGAACGACAACGACATGTCGATAGCACCGCCCGTCGGTGCGCTGTCGGCGTATCTGTCGCGGCTGATTTCGTCGAAACCGTACCGGTCGCTGCGCGATATCGGCCTGCACATGTCGGAAAAATTTCCCCGGCCCATGAAAAAAGCCGCACAAAGGGCGGAAGAATACGCCCGCGGCATGCTGACCGGCGGCACCCTGTTCGAAGAGCTGGGCTTTTACTATGTCGGCCCGATTGACGGGCATAACATGGAACATCTTATCCCGGTCCTTAAAAACGTCCGTGATGACGAGGCCGAAGGTCCCGTGTTGGTGCATGTCGTTACCCAGAAGGGGAAGGGCTACGATCCTGCCGAGCAGTCGGCGGATAAATATCACGGGGTCGGCAAGTTCAATGTCGTAACTGGGACGCTGGACAAGGGTAACGCTAATGCTCCCAGTTACACCAAGGTTTATGCCGAAAGCCTGATTAAGGAAGCCCGGGATGACGACAAAATTGTGGCGATCACGGCGGCAATGCCGTCTGGCACAGGTCTCGATCTGTTCGAAAAGGAATTTCCCCAACGGTCGTTCGACGTCGGATTGGCGGAACAGCACGCGGTGACATTTGCGGCCGGATTGGCTGCCGATGGCATGAAGCCGTTTGCGACGATTTATTCCACCTTCCTGCAACGGGCCTTTGATCAGATCGTGCACGATGTGGCGCTGCAGGACCTGCCAGTCCGGTTCGCGATGGACCGTGCCGGCTATGTCGGTGCCGACGGCCAGACCCATTGCGGCGCATTCGATATCGCCTATCTGGCGTGTCTTCCCAACATGATCGTCATGGCCCCGTCGGACGAAGCAGAACTCGTTCATATGGTGGCTACTGCCGTGGATATTGACAGCCAGCCCAGCGCGTTCCGGTATCCGCGTGGCGAAAGTGTCGGTGTGGATATGCCCGAAAGGGGTGAAATCCTGCCTATCGGCAAGGGGCGGATCCTGCGCGAAGGCACGAAAATTGCGCTGCTGTCCTACGGCACGCGATTGCAGGACTGCTTGGACGCCGCGGAAGAGCTTCAGGCGCATGGCCTTTCGACCACCGTAGCCGATGCCCGTTTTGCGAAACCGCTGGATGAAGATCTGGTCCGGCGCCTTGCCGGCGAACATGAAGTCCTTGTCACCATCGAAGAAGGCTCCGTCGGCGGGTTCGGCTCGCAAGTGGCGCAGTTCCTCGCGATGGAAGGCAGGTTCGATCACGGACTGAAGTTCCGACCGATGGTAATGCCGGATGCATTCCTGGATCAGGATTCCCCCCGGAAACAGGTTGAGCTGGCCGGTCTTTCCAACACGGATATTGTGGCTATGGCAATGGCGGCGCTGGGGGTCGACGCGGAATCCGGTTCCGTCCAGGGAAGGGCCTGACCCACGCCTAAGCGTGCCAGGCCCGACGCGCTGTTGGTTGAAAGAGGACTGGCGGACGACACGAAACAGGCGCAGGCCCTGATTCTTTCCGGCAAGGTTTTTGCCGCCGACCGGCGGATCGACAAACCCGGCACACCCGTTTCCGTAGAAACGCCGCTGGAAGTCCGCGGACATGAACATCCCTGGGTATCGCGGGGCGGATTAAAGCTGGATCATGCGCTGGATCATTTCGGTATCGATGTATTGGGTTCCAAAGGGCTGGATATCGGCGCTTCCACAGGCGGATTTACCGATGTCCTGCTGACCCGCGGTGCGGCTGGGGTGTTCGCGGTCGATGTGGGGTACGGGCAAATTCACTGGAAACTGCGGAGCGATGACCGGGTCGTCGTTCTCGACCGGACCAATGCGCGCCAACTGACCCGGGACCGGATTCCTGATCCCGTCGATATCGTTGTCTGCGATGCCAGTTTCACCCGGCTGGCGACGGTACTGCCTGTGCCAATGTCTTTTGCCGGACCGGGCGCACATCTTGTCGCCCTGATTAAACCCCAGTTCGAAGTCTCCAGGGTAGATGTCGGTGAAGGTGGCGTCGTTCGTGACCCGGCCCTGCATGACGCTGTTTGCAATAACGCGGAAGACTGGCTCGGCAGCCAGGCCTGCTGGTCTGTAATTGGGATTGAGCGTAGTCCCGTGACCGGTGCCGAGGGTAACGTTGAATTTCTGATCGCCGCCCGGCGTGACGGCTGATGGAACTCGATATCAGTTGGCTCGGCGCCAGAGGCGACGGAGTTTCCGACACTTCTGACGGACCGGTCTATGTCAGCTGCGCCCTACCCGGTGAACGTGTCCGGGTTGACGAACCAACCATGCGCGGTAAGGCGAAAGCGGCAAATTTACGAGAAATTTTGGAGGTGGCGCCTAGCAGGATTAAACCCGTCTGTCGCCATTTTTCGGAATGCGGTGGTTGCGTGGCACAGCACCTGGAACGGAATCTTTACCTTGGTTGGAAGCAGGAACTAGTTGCTAAGGCCATGAACCGCCAGGGTGTCGATGCTGATGTCTTACTTCCCCTTGCCGTACCGCCCCGGACCCGCCGGCGAATTCGGCTAGCCTTTCATCAGACCAAGGGGCGGATGCTTCTTGGGTATCGGGCGGCCCGGAGCCGCCAGCTCGTGGATATTCTGGAATGCCCGGTCGCGGTACCGGAGCTAGTGTCTTTTTTGTCGCCGCTGCGGGAGTTTTTGACCGGCAGAGCCGGCAAGGGAGAGGTTGCTGTCACCGAGACAATGACCGGTCTAGATGTCGTTGTTTTTGCTGAGGAAGAGCCCGGCCTGGATGTTCGCCTGGACGCACCGGGATTTTGTGCCGGTGCAGGTGTCGCGCGGCTTTCCTGGAAATCCGGGGTAGGAGAGCTGGAGCGGGTGTTAGTGCCCAAAACACCGCAAATCCGTTTTCAACAAATCGCCGTGGAACCACCGCCCGATAGTTTTCTGCAGCCTTCTGCCGTCGGTGAAAATATCCTTCGGGATTTTGTCCGACAGGGCACGGAGGGTACCTCTGCCGTCATCGATCTGTTCGCCGGGTGCGGCGCGTTTTCATTGCCCATTGCGGCCGGCGGCAGAAAGGTCCACGCGGTCGATGTCTCGGCATCCCAGATGGAGGCGCTGCAGAAAGCCGGGCAAGGTATGAAGCTAACCGTCGAAACCCGTAATCTTGCCCATCGGCCTCTGTCTGCAGAGGAATTGGGCGCCTATCAGGTTGCGATTCTTGACCCGCCGCGCGCCGGTGCCGCTGCGCAGATCTCTGAAATCGCCAAATCAGATCTGCCGGCAGTAACCTATGTTTCCTGCAACCCAGCTACGTTCGCGAGAGACGCACGTGCATTGACAGATGCCGGATACCGAATTGGACCGGTTCAGCCGGTAGACCAATTTTTGTGGTCGCACCATGTGGAACTGATGACGGAATTTCGGAGGGCGTAGCGCCTAATCGCCGATCTGGCCGCGATGGCGCAACAGGTGATCGGCCAGGACACAGGCCATCATCGCCTCGCCCACCGGAACGCCCCTAATTCCCACGCAGGGATCGTGCCGGCCCTTTGTGGCGATCTCCGTGTTTTTTCCCTGGCGGGTGACGGTTCGGCGCGGCGTCAGGATCGAACTGGTGGGCTTTACGGCAAAGCGAACCACCACGTCCTGACCGGTGGAGATGCCCCCCAGAACGCCGCCTGCCTTGTTGGACAGAAAGTCCACATCCTTGCCTTTCATCCGCATCTCGTCCGCGTTTTCTTCGCCTGAAAGCGCTGCAGCACCGAAGCCGGCGCCGATTTCGACGCCTTTTACCGCATTGATGCTCATCATCGCAGCGGCTAGGTCCGCATCCAGCTTGCCGTATATCGGCGCGCCGAGACCCACCGGGACACCGGAGGCGACGATTTCAATCACCGCCCCAACCGAAGATCCTGCCTTGCGAACGCCGTCCAGATAGGTTTCCCATTCGGCGGCAGCCCCGGCGTCGGGACACCAGAAGGGGTTCTTCTTCACATTGGCCCAGCGGAACTTTTTTCGGTCGATGGATTTCTCGCCCATTTGGATCATCGCGCCGCGAATTCTGATCTTGCTACCCAGTATTTTCCGGGCTATGGCGCCGGCGGCGACGCGGCTGGCGGTTTCCCGCGCGGAGGACCGACCGCCGCCCCGGTAATCGCGAATGCCGTATTTTTTCCAGTAGGTGAAGTCGGCATGTCCCGGACGGAATTTGTCTTTGATAACGCCGTAATCACGGGAACGCGCATCCTGATTACGGATCATCAGGCTGACAGGCGTTCCCGTCGTCCGGCCCTCGAATACGCCGGACACAATTTCCACTTGATCCGGTTCCTTGCGCTGGGTGACGAAACGGGACGACCCCGGTTTGCGATTGTCCAACGAGGACTGGATATCATCTTCCGCCAGTTTCAGGCCCGGCGGCACGCCATCCACTACACAGCCGATGGCGGGACCGTGGCTCTCGCCCCAGGTGGTGACGCGGAAAAGATGGCCGAAACTGTTGTCGGACATAGAGTGCCTGCACTCAGACGGTGGAGATGTCAGGGGCGTCGACGGCCTTCATGCCGACGACGTGATATCCGGAATCGACGTGGTGAACTTCTCCCGTCACGCCTGCGGATAAATCCGACAGAAGGTAAAGTCCTGCGCCGCCCACCTCTTCGATGGTAGTGTTGCGCCGCAGGGGTGAATTGTATTCGTTCCATTTGAGGATATAACGGAAATCGCCAATCCCGGAGGCCGCCAGCGTCTTGATGGGCCCGGCTGAAATTGCGTTCACGCGGATGTTATCGCCGCCAAGGTCGGCTGCTAGGTATTTGACGCTGGTCTCCAGCGCAGCTTTTGCTACACCCATCACGTTGTAATGAGGCATCACCCGTTCCGCACCTGCATAGGTCAGGGTCAGCAGGCTGCCGCCCTCCGTGATCAGCGGAACGGCGCGCTGGCAGATTGCGGTGAACGAATAACAGGAAATGTTCAAGGTCATCGCGAAGTTTTCGGGCGACGTATCTAGATATTTCCCTTTCAGTTCGTCTTTGTCCGAATAGGCAATGGCGTGGACCACGAAATCGAGGCTTCCCCATTCCTTTTCTAGCGACGAAAACACGGAATCGATGCTGGCAGGATCGGTGACGTCGCAGGGCAGAACAATGTCCGAATTCAGCGATTCCGCCAGTGGTCGGACGCGCTTCTCTAGTGCTCCTCCCTGATAGGTGAATGCCAGTGATGCCCCATGGTCGGCCAGAGTCTTGCTGATACCCCAGGCAATTGAACGGTCATTCGCGACTCCCATGACGAGTCCGCGTTTTCCGTGCATTAACGCCCTGGCATCCGACATTGAATCCTCGCTGATAGTGAAGGGAAACGGCGTCGAACGGGCCGTTTCCACCAATTTTGGCATCCTACACAATCGGCCCGGCCGGTCAATTTGCCCGAACCAGGCCTAATATCTCGCAAAAGCAACGGGCCGCCGAATCGGCGGCCCGCGATATTCCGATAAGATTAACTTAGTTCTGGACGCGCCAGGTGCCATCGGGCTGGCGGCAGGCGGTTCCGTATGCTTCCTCGGTCTTGCCGCCAACGGTAACTGTTTGCTGGTATTCGCGGCAGTACTGGCCCGACGCCGTTTGATAAGTCTTGGTCGGTGTAACCGATCCTTTATTGCCGCTGTCCGGATTGCTCCAGCTCGATGTATGACCGGCTTTCGTCGTTTCCAATGCGGACTGCGATGTCTGGCTCATCGCGGCCTTGTCGGCGTTATCCAGGGATTTGCCGACTTCGCCGCCCAGCCAGGCGCCGCCAAGTACGCCGATGGCGGTGCCGATCAGCTTTCCAGTACCTTTGCCGAATTGCGCGCCCAGCAGACCGCCGGCTGCGGCACCCACTAGAGTTCCGCCGGATTGTTTGGGCCCCTGGCCCTGACAACCGGCTAGGACAAGCGCGGAAGCTGCAAATATGGGAATGAGAAATTTCGTCGATTTCATGGTCTTGCCCTTTCGATTTCCTCAGCCGACAGCGCCGTCCAGTTTTATCCGTGGCAACTATTGAATAACGGCCAAGCAATTTTAGCACACACAGTTTATGATGGGGTCAGAGTACTCCTGATTACAAGTCTCAGTGGAACTTTTGTTAGAATCGTGATCATTACGGCGGTATTCAAGATATTTTAACGTTTGATCCGAAAATTTTATGTCTGACATCCCCTTAGCTCTGTTCAACGAATGGCTGGCAGAAGCCGAGCAATCGGAACCCAACGACCCGACTGCCATGACGCTGGCGACCGTTGATGCCGGTGGAATGCCGTCGGCTCGTATGGTTTTGCTGAAGGGCGCGGATGAGCGTGGCTTCGTGTTCTACACCAATACCGAAAGCCCGAAAGGTCTACAAATCGACGCGTCGCCGCGGGCGGCGCTGGTGTTCCACTGGAAATCCCTTCGCAAACAGGTTCGCGTAGCCGGCACATCCGAACGTGTCAGCGACGAGGAAGCGGACGCATATTTCGCGACCCGCGCCCGTGGTAGTCAGATCGGCGCCTGGGCATCCGATCAGTCCCGTCCTCTGGGGGGCAAATTCGAGCTGGAGAAAAGAGTGGCGCGGTATGCCGCGAAATTCGGTGTCGGCAGCGTTCCCCGCCCGCCACACTGGACGGGTTATCGAATCAAACCCCTCGAAATAGAGTTCTGGCAGGACAAGCCGTTCAGATTGCATGAGCGAATATTGTATGTTGCCGATGGTCAGGGGGGGTGGCAGACCAGCCGATTGTTTCCCTAACGGCCGGAGCTTGCCGGTCGCAATAGATACTTGAAGGAATTGGAAAAACCCCGCATTCTTCCAACGATAAAGAGGCCGGGCCTGCCAGCGCGCGGGTTCGGGAAAATGCAGGGGGAGTCAAGTGAGCTTCAAGACAATCCTCGTTCCCGTCAGTTCGCCGGAGGCGAGCAGATCGACCCTTGATACCGCGCTTCTGGCGGCAAATCGCTGGAAATCTCATCTGGAAGTGATGCACGTCCGCCCCGATCCGCGCGGGCTTGTTCCCTACACCGGCGAAGGTATGGACGGATCCATGATAGAGGAGATCATGGACGTGACGGAACGGGAAGGTCGCGAACGGGCCCTCGAAACCAGGCAAATGTTCGAAGAGTTTTGGGCGAACCGCAGTCTGACGGTTTCCGACAAACCGTCGCCGGATGCGGGCGTGACCGTTTCGTGGTGTGAAGAAGCCGGCCGGGAAGACGAAATCGTTGCGCTGCGCGGTAGGCTTTACGATCTCATCGTTGTCGGTCGGCCGGTGCCGGATTCGCCTTTGCCCTCGCCCATTACACTCGAAGCCGCCTTGCACGATACCGGTCGCCCGATCCTGGTGACGCCTCCCCAGGCGCCGAGCAAAACTGGGGAGCATATCGCTATCGCGTGGGAGGCAAGCCCCGAGGCCGCGCGCACGATTGCCGTTTCCATTCAGGCGCTGGTCGAAGCCGAAACGGTAACGATCCTAGCCCCCACTCTTGCCCAGCCGCTCCCACTGGATCCGCAGGAACTGGTTGAACGCTTAGTCTGGCATGGCGTCGATGCGAAACTGCATTCCTTTGATGCACAGGCCTCGGAACTGGGACCGGCATTCCTGTCGCAGGCATCTGAGGTCAGTGCCGATTTGCTTGTCAAAGGGGCGTATTCGCAGAGCAGGCTTCGCCAGATGGTGTTGGGCGGTCGCACCCGGCATATCCTTGCCCATACAACTATTCCCGTGCTTCTGGCCAAATAGACGTGGGTCGTTAGCTCAGTGACGAACAAACTCCGTACCCTGATCCTGACCGGTGCGAGCAGGGGGATAGGTCACGCGACGGTACGCCGGTTCAGCGAGGCAGGCTGGCGTATCATCACTTGTTCGCGTGAGAACGTGCCGGCGGAATGTCAGCTTGATCCCAACTGGGCCCATCATATCCCAACGGATCTGAACGACCAGGACAGCGTGCAATCGTTTATCGAAACGGCGAACGGCCTCATCGGCGAAGACGGTTTGTCGGCCCTTGTAAACAATGCCGCCGTTTCACCAAAGACGCCCTATAATGAACGGCTCGGCTGCCTCAACGGCGACGAATATGCCTGGCGCGAAGTCTTCGAATTAAATTTTTTCGTGCCGCTGGCGTTGTGCCGCGGGTTCGGTGCCGCGCTTCACCGCGGAAAGGGCGCTGTGGTGAACATAACGTCCATCGCCGGCCATATCTCTCATCCATTTGCAGGGTCGGCCTATTCGGTCTCCAAGGCAGCGCTTTCGGCTCTGACGCGTGAACTCGCGGTGGAATTCGCGGAACTGGACGTGCGCGTAAACGCGGTGGCGCCCGGCGAAATCGAAACCGAGATGATCGGTCCAGAATACGAATCTCTGATTCCCAGAATACCGCTGAACCGGATGGGATCCTCAGCCGAGGTGGCCGGGGCCGTTTTTCAGCTCTGCAATGAAGATTTCGGTTATGTTACCGGAACTGAACTTTTCGTGACTGGCGGTCAGCATCTTCTGTAAAAATCTGCGGCCCGTTTCCAGTGGTTTGATCAGAGTTTCAATGGAAGGCGGCGGCATTTGGCAGTCTCAGATTCTGACCCGTAAATCTCGAAGCCATGCCAGACGCGCATCCACCAGATTGATGTCGTGGTTCAGCCAGTCCTGGAAATAGACATCATCGGCTTTTGGGTTGCGCAGGTCCGATAGCCGCACGAGTTCTGTCTCGCAGGCATCAATGAGCAGATCGATCTGATCGCAGCGCGCATCCGAATCCAGCAATGTCAGAAACCTCATCTTCAGCGCGATGACCAATTTCGACATGTCGGTCAGCGGCGGCCGCACGGTGGCCTGCAGCAGCGTCAGCAGTTCCCTGCGGCCTTCATCTGTAAGGGCCAGTGGCGGGTCTTCGGCATCGGAAACCGGTTTCACAAGGCCTTCGTAACGGAGTAGTTCGATCGACGGGCCGGTGAGTTCGATCGACGGGCCGGCGATGCGTCCGATAAACTGGCGCACGGCGTTTGCCAGGTCGGCATAGACAAGCTGGCCTTCCGAGAGGATCCCGAGTGCCGCGAGCCGAATCGTTTCCTTTGGTAATAGAGAATTATCGCTAAACATAAGGTCCTTCTTTCTCCCCCAGCGTCATTCCCTGTTGTTTTGCAAGCGCCCGGGTTTGTCGCCGGATCGTTCTCCGCCGCTGTCAGGCGGCAGCTTTAATCGACAGTCTACCCCAAATCTCCTGCAAAGACCTTACCAGATGCGCCATATCTTTATCAGTATGAAGGGGCGTGGGCGTCAAACGCAGGCGTTCTGTGCCTTTCGGGACTGTCGGATAGTTAATGGGCTGCACATAAATATTGTGCCGGTCCATCAAATCGTCCGTTACCTGCTTGCAGATGACCGGATCTCCCACCAATACGGGGACGATATGGGATTCGGAGGACATTACCGGAAGGCCCGCATCCACCAAAAGTTTCTTAAGGGTGGCGGCACGTTCCTGATGGTGTTCGCGCTCGGCGTTGCTGGATTTCAGGTGACGAACGCTGGCGAGCGCGCCGGCCGCCACCGCAGGGGGCAGAGCCGTCGTGAAAATGAAGCCGGAGGCGTATGAACGAACGAAGTCGATCATGGCGGCGGTTCCCGCAATATATCCGCCGATCACACCGAAGGCCTTGGCAAGCGTGCCCTGAATTACCGTCAATCGCGCCATGGCGCCGTCACGTTCGGCAATGCCGCCGCCGCGCGGGCCATACATACCGACGGCATGGACCTCGTCCAGGTAGGTCATGGCGTTGTGTTTATAGGCGAGATCGCAGATCGCGTTGATGGGCGAAATGTCACCATCCATCGAATAAACGGATTCAAACACGATCACTTTCGGACGGTCCCGGTCTATTGCCTGTAGCTTGCGTTCCAGATCGTCGAGATCGTTGTGGGCAAAGACGATTTTGTCGGTCAGGCTGTGACGTATGCCGGCAATCATGGAGGCGTGGTTATCCGCATCGGACAGCAACACGCAGTCCGGTATTTCCGCGCCGATGGTCGACAATGCGGCTTCATTGGCCACGTAACCCGACGTGAAGACAAGCGCGGCTTCGGTGCCGTGAAGGTCGGCGAGTTCCTCTTCCAGAAGCACATGATAGTGCGTGGTGCCCGAAATATTCCGGGTACCGCCCGCGCCGGCGCCCACTTTGTCGATGGCTTCCTTCATCGCCGTGCGGACAATCTCGTTCTGGCCCATACCCAGGTAATCGTTGGAGCACCAGACGGTTACTTCGTCGGTGCCATCGGCTCCGTGGCTTGTGGCCCTGGGAAAAGACCCAGCCTGGCGTTCTAAATCGGCGAAAACGCGATAGCGGCCTTCTGCCCTAAGGTCGGAAATTCTATCAGCGAAGAATTTTTCATAGTCCATTTACGCGGTTCTCCACGGTGCGGCGACACAGATCTGCTTAGTTAAAAAATGTAACTGCCGGCGGTTAAACAATATTAAACGATCCCGGCTATGGAAACACGTCAGAAAGTCTGACCATCCATCGATAATCAGGGCATTGTGCTTATTTGTCGCGCCCCCCACCGGCCTAAATTCGGTTCAATTTGTGGTGAGGCCTGCGAACGTCGCCTTTTCGGCGGTTTCTTCAAGGGCGTTCGCGAAACGGCTAAATAGGGTATCGATTTCCGAATCCAAAATCGTCAGAGGCGGGGAGAATGCGATGCGGTCGCCTAGTGGGCGGATGATCAGGCCGTTTCGCTGGGCGATGGCGACCAGTTCCGGTCCGGTCTTACCCGGCGGGTCGAATGCCTCCCCCGTTTCCTTGTCGGCGACCAACTCCACAGCTCCTAAAAGGCCCACGCCCATGGTCTCGCCTACCATCGGGTGATCGGCGAATGAGTTGAGGCGGGCATGGAAGGCCTTGCTCGCTTGCCTGACCCGGGAGATCAGATCGATCTCTTCGTATATCTTCAATGTTTCTAGCGCGACTGCGGCGGAGACCGGATGGCCCGAATAGGTATATCCGTGGCCGAAGGCGCCGATTTCGTTGGTCTTCGGTGCGATGGCGTCGAACACGCGATCATTCACCATGACTGCCGAAATGGGTAGATATCCCGATGTCAGCGCTTTCGCACAGGTGAGGATATCCGGCTTGAGGTCAAAGGTCTGACTTCCCCACATTTCGCCGGTGCGTCCGAATCCGCAGATAACCTCGTCCGCAACAAACAGGACATCGTGTCTGGCCAGCACTTTCTGGATTTTCTCGAAATAGGTCGCCGGCGGTACGATGACCCCGCCGGCGCCCATCACCGGTTCCGCAAAAAATGCAGCGATCGTGTCCGGGCCTTCTTCTTCGATTAGATGGTCCAGATTGTCCGCGCATCTCGTGGCGAATTCTTCTTCGCTTTCTCCATCCTCGGCACAACGGAAATAATGGGGCAGGTCGGTGTGGAGAAACCCGTCGATCGGCAGGTCGAAGGCCGTATGGTTCGCCGGTACGCCGGTAACGCTAGCCGCCGCGATGGTCACGCCGTGGTATGCCTTGAACCGGCTGATGATCTTTTTCTTGTCCGGCCGGCCCAGTGCATTGTTCAGATACCAAATCATCTTGACCGCGGTGTCCGTAGCTTCTGACCCGGAGTTGCAGAAAAATACCTTCGACATCGGCACCGGCGCCAGTGCCAGCAGACGTTCAGCCAATTCGATCTGGGGCGGGTGACTTTTCTGGCTGAAGCCATGATAGAACGGCAGATTACGCATTTGTCGGGCAGCCGCCTCTGCCAGCCGGTGTTCGCCGAATCCCAGTGACGCACACCATAGACCCGCCATCCCCTCTATATATTCGTTGCCGTCTTCGTCCCAAACGTTCACTCCTTTGCCGCGGACAATCACAAGCGGGCCGTCTTCGCGATTGGCGATGGCGTTCGTGTAAGGATGAAAGAGTACGTTCGCGTCGCGGTGGCTGAGCGAGTTGGTACCGTCTGGGACGTTCATGGCGTGGTCTCCGGCTTGCCTATCCGGATTATATCATCCCCCGGTCACACTCATATGGCGGGAAACCGCAGGCGCTTTCCGGCGCCGGTCGAGGATGAAGTCGTGACCTTTGGGTTTGCGGGCAATGGCATCATCGATCGCGGACATCAGGATATCCGGATCGCTGCTCCGCAGGGCGGCCCGCAAATCGGCAGCGTCTTCCTGGCCCAGGCACATGAACAGCGTTCCGGTACAGGTCAACCGGACCCGGTTGCAGGCCTCGCAGAAATTATGGGTCATGGGCGTGATAAAGCCGATGCGCCCGCCGGTCTCTTTCGCCCGGACATAGCGGGCAGGCCCTCCGGTGGTGTCGGGAATCTCGGTCAGCGTCCATCTCTTTTTCAGCTCGGCGCGGACCATCGACAACGGCCAGTATTGATCCAGGCGCATCTCGCCGCCGATTTCGCCCATTGGCATGACCTCGATAAAGGTGAGGTCGAAATCACGGTCTCCGCACCAGGCGACCAGGTCATGGATTTCATCGTCGTTGACGCCTTTCAAAGCTACGGCGTTTATCTTTATCCGGTGTCCGGCGGCTGCCGCTGCGTCAATGCCGCCGATAACCTTGTCCAACTTGCCCCAGCGGGTGATACGGGCGAATTTTTCCGGGTCCAGCGTGTCCAGAGATACGTTGATCCGCCGGACACCGGCGGAATACAGGCCCGCCGCGTGGCGTTCAAGCTGGCTGGCATTTGTGGTCAAGGTCAGCTCTTCTAAATCGTCCGTCTCTAGGTGCCGGCCCAGCCGGTCGAACAGCCACATAATGTCGCGACGGACCAGCGGTTCGCCGCCCGAAATCCGCAATTTTCTGACCCCGCGGCTGATAAAGGCGGAACACAACCGGTCCAGTTCTTCAAGAGTCAGGACATCCGCTTTGGGCAGAAACGTCATGTTTTCAGACATGCAGTATACGCACCTGAAATCGCAACGGTCGGTCACCGATACGCGCAGATATGAAACGTGGCGATCAAACGGGTCGATCAGCGGTTTTTCCGCCAGTTCGGTCAGAGATGACATCCTATTGCGTCTCCCTTGCTGGGCTTAATATAGCCAAGCGTTATTCACGTGCGAATATAACGCTTTTGTCCCCGAAGGGAACCCTGCAGCAGGCGGTAAAACCGCTGGTTATTTGCCGGTTCGGAATTTTCCGAGACGCATTGTGAACCGTGATTCCCGACAGTGTACCCCAAGTCATACGATGGCGGTTGGCGGTACAATAATTCGGACTTTTCCCCCGTCACAGGATGGCGCGCGGGCAATTCTTACTCAAGAGCGGAAAAAACCCAAAAAATTGTTCAGAATCAATCACATTGTGCTGACCAGAAGGCGGAGTCATACTCGCTGAATGTCTAGTTTCGACGGATATATCGTCTCCCCCACGCTTGGCGACCGCCGGCTCACGGAACGCGTGTCCGGCACCGATCAGGACGGATCCAATGTGGAAACGTCGGTGACTGTAGAACGGCCGCTGGCGTTGTTTCTCAATAGCCGCGAAATCGTCACCCTGATGACTATTGGAGATTATCCCGAATGTCTCGCTGTCGGATACCTGCTGAACCAGAACATGCTGGGAAACGATGATGTCCTGACCGCTGTTGAATACGATGAAGAAGCGGACGCGGTGGTGGTCAGAACCCAGCGTGAAACCGATTTTGAGGAAAAGCTTGCCAAGCAGACGCGGACGTCCGGCTGTGCGCTGGGAACCGTGTTCGGCGATATCATGGAAACGTTTGAAGACACGGTGCTGGATCCCGGCGCCCGGATTCGAACGTCTTGGCTATATGCGCTTACCAAAAGGATCAACACCACGCCCAGCCTCTATCTAGAAGCGGGCGCCATTCACGGCTGCGTCCTGTGCGAAACAGACCGGCCGCTGATTTATATGGAGGACGTCGGCCGTCACAACGCCGTCGATAAGATAGCGGGATATATGTATCTGAACGACATCTCTCCGGCCGGTAAGGTGTTCTACACGACAGGCCGGTTGACCAGTGAAATGGTGATAAAGACAGTTCAGATGAATATTCCTGTGCTGATATCCCGATCGGGATTTACCGCTTGGGGGGTGGATCTGGCCCGGCAAGCGAATCTGACCCTGATTGGCCGCGCGCGCGGAAATCGATTTGTCGCGCTGGCGGGAGAACACCGGATTGTTTACGACGCCGATCCGAATGCCGCTTCCGATGAACCCGCCGGTGCGGGGCGGAAAGCAGCGACTGCCGATTCATGACTGTCTCACTGACCTGGAAAGGCCCGGTCGGCCCCGGCCGGATACCGGACGACCCTTTGATATTCGAAAATCTCTGCGCCGCCGGCGTTTATGTCCGGATCAAGACCTACGAAGGCGGCCGCTATGTCGCCTATGCCGGGCAGTCCGTGTCACTTCTGGCCCGGTTCGACCAGCATATGTCCGCAATGCTGTCGCTGGCGTCCCCGCTTAGAGATCGCTCCGGAGAGGTGATATTCACGGGCGATGCCGGTGCGCGGATGGATGCCTATAACGATCTAGAACGCGTGTCCGTCATCGCCGCTGCCGATGTTTCCAGGGTGCGCTTCTGGTATGCCCTTTGCGACGACTATTTTCACACCGAACACCTCAATCTGGTGGAAGGGCTTCTCCAGCGGCGATTAACACTGCGTCTTTCCGATATCGAAAATGCGGTGGCTGCGCCTGGCGCCACGCCGGATGATGCACCGGACCGGTGGGAAAACGATTTTTCAGGCCTCGACCCATCCCACCGGGATGTTCTGGCCGACCTGCTCGGAGCTGAACCTATGACACCTGGCCTGCTGACCGGTCATGCCGCCTAACGAAAATATCTGTGGCGTTCTTCTGGCCGGCGGGCAATCCCGCAGGATGGGCGGGGGCGATAAATGCTTGGCCGAATTGGGCGGTAAAACGTTGCTTCAGCGCAGTGTCGATGTTGCCGTACCCCAGGTGTCTCATATTGTTCTGAATACCAATAGCGATCCCGGTCAATTCGTATCCTACGGACTGCCGATCGTTCGGGATGTTGTTGGTGGATTTGCCGGGCCGCTGGCCGGTGTGCTGACCGGAATGGAATGGGCGAGAGAAAACGCGCCCGCCTGCGAGTGGCTGGCAAGTTTCGCCTGCGATGCACCCTTCGTGCCGACGGATCTGGTGGCCCTGCTCTTAAGTGCGGCGCGGTCTGAGGTCGTAGATCTGGCGTGCGCTTCCTCCGCGGGGCGCCACCACCCGGTATTCGCTTTGTGGCCGCTGACCCTGGCCGCCGATCTGCGCAAAGCGTTAACGGAGGAGGGCATCCGAAAGGTCGACATCTGGACAGCGCGTTACCGTTTGGCGGTGGTCGACTTCGGCGCCGAAGACGCCGATCCGTTTTTCAACATCAACCGGCCAGAAGACCTGGCTGCCGCTGAAAAACAACTGGAAGCGCTCCGGGCATGACCGCGCCTTCTCCCCGGCTTCGAATTATCCTGGGCAAGGCCATCGCTATCGGACCCGGCAAGGCGGAACTGCTGCGCCTGATAGAGGAAACAGGTTCAATCTCCGCCGCAGCCAGGAAGATGGGCATGTCCTACCGCCGGGCGTGGACACTGGTGGAAACTATGAACACAGCCTTTCGCGAACCGATGGTTGAAGCGGCGACAGGCGGGCGCGGCGGCGGCGGAGCGCAGGTTACCGACTTCGGGCGCGAAGCGTTAGATCGCTACCGAGCGATGGAGGAAAAGGCAGTCCGCAGCGTGACCGGGGAAATGGACGCGTTTTCGGAGATGCTCGATCCGAATTACGCGGACCCTGAAGATTAGGTGTTGGTCAGTTGGCCAACTATAATTCCGGCCAACAACAGCCACCCGAACAGGCCGTTCGATTTGAACTTGGACAGGCAGTTCTTCGGGTCGTCCAGATCGGCATCAGACACCTGCCAGACCAGTTGGGCGGCTCCAGCGGCGAGGCCGATCCAAAAGGGCCAGGAAAGGCTGGCCATATACCCGGCAAAACCGAAAAACACGATTGCCGCCAGGTAAAACCCGTATAGCCACGGTTTAGATCCCATGAGCCCGAGCGCCCGCGCGGATGATTTGATGCCTGCGCCCGGATCGTCGGGCCGGTCCTGGTGGGCGTATATCGTGTCGTAACCCAGCGTCCAGAATATACCGCCTACATAGAGGATAATGGCGGGCAAACCGATATTAGCTTGGACCGCTGCCCAGCCCAGAAGCGCACCCCAGTTGAAGGCAAGGCCTAGAACGAATTGCGGCCAGAACGTTACCCGCTTGGCGAGGGGATATAGGCCCAACAGAGCCAGTGAGGCGAGGCCGGTCGCGATGGCGAAGCCGTTAAAGGAGAAAAGAATGACCGCCGCGAGGGCGAGTTGGAGGACGAACCAAGCAAAGGCCTGTCGGACAGTCACTTCTCCCGCCGGCAGGGGGCGGTCACGAGTTCGTGCGACCTGCGCGTCGAAGTCTCGGTCCAGGATGTCGTTCCATGTGCAACCGCCGCCCCGCATCAGCCCGGCACCGGCGCAGAATAGAAGGAACATAATGATGTCCTGCTGGTCGCCGGACGCGAGTGCGATACTCCACCAGCAGGGAAATAAGAGCAGCCAGGCGCCGATCGGCCTATCGAACCGTGACAATCGTATATAGGGCTGTGACCAGCGGGGCGCCAGGCGATCGACCCAGCCGTCCCGGGGAATATCGCTGGTAGAAGGAGTGCTCATGGGACCAGGCATAGCATATTCTTAAACACTGTGGGCTGTTCCGGTTTCCCGGATTCGTGCAAATATCCCAGCCATGAACGATAACCGCACTCGCATCCGGTTGTTTGTCGACTATGACCTGGAACAGGGCTGTGCCGTTCCTGCAACGCAGGATCAGCACAACTATCTGCGTCGTGTCATGCGCCGGAAAGATGGTGATACCGTAGCGTTGTTCAATGGCCGCCAGGGCGAGTGGCGCGCCAGCATTGCCTATGAGTCCAAATCCCGCTGCATGATGGTTGTCCATCAGACGCTGCGCCCGCAACGAACGCCGCCAGACGTATGGCTGTTGTTCGCGCCGGTCAAGGCCACACCCATGAACAACATTGCCCGCATGTCGACAGAGCTTGGCGTTGGCCGCATATGTCCTGTGTTGACCGAGCACACGAACGTTGCGCGGGTGAACACCGCGCGGCTGAGGGTAAACGCGGTAGAAGCGGCGGAGCAATCGACCCGGCTGAACATACCCATTGTCGAAGAGCCCGTAAGATTTGCGGATTTGCTGAAAGACTGGGATCCCGCGCGGCGCATTATCCTGTGTGCGGAAGCCGGGCAGGCGGAGCCTGTTCCCGACGCGCTTTCCCAAATCTCGCCCGGCGGGCCCTGGGCCGTGATGACGGGGCCGGAAGGTGGGTTCAGCGAATCCGAACTTGACGGAATGGCCAAACTGCCTTTTGTTACGGCCGTCCGGCTGGGTCCCAGAATCCTGCGTGCGGACACGGCTGCCGCCGCGGTACTGGTGTGCTGGCAAAATCATCTTGGGGACTGGTCCGAATAATTATGTGGTGCAATCAGCCGTACGGCTTTCCTGCCCTTTGTCCTTGGACACGGAACCCTCGGGTTCAGTGAACAGCT
>CAJWUK010000029.1 GCA_913047365.1 uncultured Alphaproteobacteria bacterium
CCTAAAGATTGTGCTAAGGCGACCTCGCGCTATGGGCGCGTCGGAACTAGCCGCGTTCCCTGGTCGATGGACGCAAAATTTGGACCTATTCACCACTTATACGCAGGCATAAATCGCACATAATCAGAAAATTACAGCATGCTCTACCGCCCCTTGTGTGAAACCGGATGCTCAAACTGGTACCATCAATGCAAGTAGGTCATTCGCCACTTCGCGAGGGAAATTATCAAGAAACACTGGTGAACATCCGATAAAATACTCAAGGATAAGGAAACTTGACAGCGCAATCGCCTGCGTCCATGCCTGCGGTGCTCTTGGGTTAATCCACCCCAAGAGCACCACCAATCCGTGCTAATCAGGTTTCGCTAGGAATCCGGAAACCCTTTAGATCACGGCTACTCTAGCAAGCGAGCTTCATCGTTGTCTGCAACTTAAGCGCAATGAACCCAGCCTAGTTTATACTTTCTTTAATGCTTTGATCTTTTGGAAACGAAAAATCGGGGTATCCCAAGTAAAGAGGGTGGATCTGCATAGTTCATCTGCGTCCCCGTTTTCTGTTATTTATGTCGCGATAGTTATTGTATGGTGGCAATCTGGCCGACATTAAGAGGCTTTCTATATACTTGCAAGTGCGCTGGAGATTGAAAATTGCGTGATGAGATCGAAAATAGGTACCTAAGTTTATTCCCGCTTTTGCTCATGACTTTAAATGGATCCTAGGAGCAACCCACATGAATGCTAAGACGAGCAAAGTTTTGGTAAAGGTTCTGCAAAAGATACCTTTGTTCCAAGGATTATCGCCAAGTAATACCGCCAAAATCCTTTCCACATGCAATCACGAAATGTATTCTGAAGGACACCAACTCTGTATGGCTGGATCGAGCAGCGAAGAGATGTACATTCTCCTTACTGGTGGTGTTTCAATTCTCAACCCCGAGGGTGTTCGTGTTGCATCAATATTACCAGTAACCACCATCTGCGAGATGGGTGTAATCACTGGAGATCCGCGATCTGCGACAGTTGAGGTCAATACATCTAGTAATATTTTTGTGCTCTCAAAACAGCGATTTGATCGTGTACTGGCACAAGATGATGGTGTTCGTGCGACTGTTTATCGGAACGTGATCAAAGTGATGGGCGCGAAATTGCAGAATGACAATTCGCGAATGGCGGATCTTCAAGGAGAGATAGATGAACAGCGAGAGCGGACTATTGCAGCAGTGAATTTAGCTGCTTCGCTGGGAAATATAACCGCGGAGGAAGTGGAAAGCCGTCTGGACAAAGAAGAGGAAGCAGTTGATATAGGAACTAGCGAGTAGTTCCGAGGTTATCAGCAATTGTTTTTTAGTAGTTGTTTCTACGTGTGGCTTGCTTCAGTTGACATGCTCAGTTAGCATTGGATTAGCGCTGCTTTACATGTATATTTATACGAAAATAAGGGTGAATCAACATGGACGACTGGACCTACTGGACACTGACAAGCATACTGATCGTGGTTTTTGTGTTTCAATTGACAAATTTCAATCGGCCATGGCAGAAACTGGTTATGCAAATTGAAAACATGGAGTTACGCCACAGCGAAATGCAAAGCCGTCTCTCAAGAGACAACGATGAACTAGAAGCGCTACAGGAGAGCCTAAATATTGTCGAGCAGGAAATAGAGAAGTTGGAAGCAACGCGCGAAGACATGCAGCTTGAATTCAATAAGCGTTTGATGGTAGAGATCCCAGCCGGCACCTTTACCATGGGAGGTTGGGATGAGGATAGCCCGCGTACAGAACTCCCAGCACACAAAGTCCAGCAATCGGCCTACTACATCGGGAAGACGCCCGTGACCAACTTGGAATACCGTGATTTTGTCAAGTGCACTGGGGCAGCGGCGCCGATAGACTGGCAGTTAGGGACGTTTCGAAATGGGACCGGCAAGCACCCTGTCGTCAACGTCTCCTGGCAGGAAGCACGAGTCTATGCTGAATGGCGTGGAGCAAGGCTTCCATCCGAGTCTGAGTGGGAAAAGGCAGCCCGGGGCACCGATGAAAGGCCCTATCCATGGGGAACCCGCTTCACTGAGGGCGAACGTTGCAATGCCACCAACCAAGTTGGCACAACTACGCCGGTCGACGAATGGCCCGACGGCCGGAGTTTTTATGGGTTGTGGGATATGGCGGGCAATGTTTATGAATGGTGCGAGGATTACTACGATCCGGACTATTACAAGGAGAGCTCGTTGGCCGATCCGAAGGGGCCTGAGGGTGGGCAAGAAAGGGTGATCCGTGGCGGCTGCTTCAATGAGACTCGCACAGCGCTGCGCACGACACACCGAGCAAGCTCTGCCGAAGTGATTAGCCGTAGTAATATAGGATTCCGTTTGGCTATGGACGCGGGCAATGTGTGAACTCGTGATTAAGGGCTTAACCCATTTCCAACATCAACTGTGACGTCATTACTTTACGATTCAAGACAATCACTGTTTTGGAAAGATTACGGACTGAAATGTAAACGCTATATCGCACAGCGACTGGTAACGGCGGAATCGTCTAAGTCGCTTCGGTACGTTTCTAATCAGGCATTAATGACCGAAAATGTGGTACGAGTAGACACTGCCCGGAAACGTGTCTGCGATGCCACTAGTTCATAGGAGAATATAAAAAGTGGCTGCAGAATCTGACATTATGGATGAAAATACTAATGAAGATGATGACGGCTCACGTTTCAACATTGGGCAAGTCCTTGATTGGATGGACACTTCCGACGAAAGTGAACTTAAAGCCAGTCGTGTTGACGGTGAAGATAAAGACGCGCATGACGAGGGACAGGAACTCTACGGAGATCTCGGTGATCTGGTGAATAATACCCAGGTTGATTCTGTTATAACGGATATGGGGTTTGACGTCGACGCGCTGGATGAGATGGGCCAGGAAGCAATACTGGGTGTGCAAGAAACTATCGACGACGGGCAACCGAAGGAATTTGGCGACGGATATTCTACTATCGGAGTAAGGGTCATTGAGGATGGACATACGGCAATTTTGGAATCTCTCCAATTCGGTGACGTGAATCAGCCGCCATCTGTTGAGGAGCTAAAAGAAGTCATAACATCAAACTTTCGTATTACACATGGCTGGAAAATTGACAAGCTCAACGAGGCTATAAAAAGAGCACAGAAGAGAGCTATATGGGACGGTAACATAATTATTGCGCAGGCGACGTTGCCAGAGAAGGCAGAGGATGGACGGATCGTATATCACATCCCTGGAAAAAACGGAAACGAAGCACCTGTGGATGGCACAGAGCTTAATGCGGCCATGAATGGCGATGATATTAAGGCAACACTTAGAGTCAAAGAGTCTCCTACCCTCGTCGCGGCAGAGGCCAAAATCGCAACCATTATAACACCGCAAAGCGGTAAACCCGGACTAAATGTGTTTGGGCAGGAAATCGTTAATGTTGGAAAAATAGCGAATCGGCCCGTAGCCGGTGACGGTGTTCGCTTAGAAGAAGACGCCTACATTGCTGATTGCGTTGGTTACATCTGTCGCATAGATAACAAGCTACGAGTCTTATCACCTCTCTGGATCGACAATGACAGATGTGGAGCCCGATTCTTGTATTTTCCCCAGCCTAATTCGAATAACGTACTTGCCCCGTCTGATATTCTCGGATTACTTCAAAAAGCAGACATTTCGTTTGGTATTATTGAAAGTGCCGTAGAGAAGGTGTGCGGCAAAGGAGTTGGGTCCAAGCGTGCTGCTATTGCCGTCGCTCGTGGGCATAAGCGTGTTCCCGGAAAAAACTCAGAGTTTATTCCTAATTTTTCTCCTGAGAACGCACCTGAAGAGTTTGACTCGGAGACGGTAGACCATCGAAGTAGTAATGAGTTCATTCCAGTCGCAAAAGGCGATTTACTAGGAGAATACGTACCTGCAACTAAGGGTGTCGCAGGTACTGACATTTACGGGGAAGAATTGCCAGCCGCAGATGGTGACGTCATACCATTTACCGTGGGTGCTGGTGTCAATGTGACGCCTAAGAGTGACAGTAGTGTAGAGGAAAAAGAATCGCAAGCAACTACGGATGACGATACCGATTTGTCGGGCCAGTTAATTCAAGATCAACATTGTCTTCTTTATTCGAAAATTAGCGGATCTATACGATACACAGGTGAAACACTCGAAGTCTTGCCAGTGGTAGTCATTGTGGGGGATGTTGATTTCAGTGTCGGTCATGTCTCCACAAAGGGGGACGTTAAGATTGGTGGTTCGGTGCAGTTCGGATTTAACATTACATGTGGTGGAAGCGTGGAGATCGCAGGTGGAATAGAAAACGGCGTGACAATACGCGCAGAAGGCGATGTACGAGTCAACAAGAGTATCATTGGGGAAAAAACAATGATTATTTCTGGTGGAAACGTTTCGGCCAGACTTGTGCATAACGCGAGAGTAGTAGCACAAGGTGACGTGACGATTTCCCACAGTTTAGTCAATGCTCGAGTTCATGCAGGATCCACAATTACTGTAACCCCGGGATCAGGTCGAGCTGGCAGTATTGTAGGTGGCGAGAGCTTCGCCGCGAAATCAATCCAAGCGAAAGCGCTTGGTTCGCCAGGGATGGAGCCAACGCGTGTGGGGTGTCGTCCGTCACCTCAAGACCTTGCGCACTTAAGCGCTTTACAGGCAGAACTTGCCAATAACCGGAAGATTGTAAACAAATGTATGAAGTGGATGGGGATCAAGAAATTCGACAAAAAGCAGATTGATCGTGCTTTTCAAGGCGTGCCCGATGATAAGCGTGAAGCTTTTGCTAAGGCTCTCCGGGAGGGAGTAAAGGCCGCTACACGTCTTAGCGAATTACCCCAAGAAATAAGCAAAACCTCAAATGAGCATCAAGAAACGATAAATAGGGGCCAAGTTAAAGCGTCTGAGGCGTTTTTTGCGGAGGTGGTAATCGAATATGGTATTCGTGAAACTCGTTTATTGGACAAGAGCGTCGGTGGAAGGTATGTACTAGCTGATGACGAAGTTAGGTGGAGACCGCCAATCTAAATCGTTTCCGGCGATCATCTTACATTTTGTGCACACGCAGCTCTTTAGCTCGGGACTTCCCACGTGGTTGTTAGGCGATCTTTCGCCGTCAGTCTTACATTGTCATACCGGCGGTGGTGCGAATACCACCCATTGCCTCTTGTGAAAAATGTCCGCTTAGCTTAGGCCGTTCCTTTTGTGGACTCGGTTTTTGTTTTTTTACGAGTAGCTGGACATTTATCCAGCGTTAGCGTTTATGTGACGGCTATCGTGTAGCCCAATTTTGGAACGCACGTGATGATTTCGTGTGCAGTTAGTCTTCTTTCCGGACGCTCGTTGAAGGCTTAAATTAGCTTCCTTCGGGAGAGACGAACGGAACGGCAATTGTGTGACCAATATGTTCTCTTTGTCAAAGAATTAGCAAAAAGAATGGTCAAAGTAACCAAAGCTTGCCGGCTCAACGGCACCGCGCCAATGTTTATGACTAGTACATCCCGGCCATACGCATGGTTTAGTCGATTTTTTCGACCTAACGGCGGTCCATCATGCGCATCCACGGGCAAAGCCGCTGCAGACCGTCGAACAAATAAGTGAGGTCGTCACAGACTAATTTTGGACGGGGGCTGCAATCGACTGCTATACCATGGCGCGCTGATTGGGGGTCTATACTCGATCGGTCAGCTCGACCAGTCAGATGGTTTTAACCCACCTCCAAATGGTCTTGAAATAAGCGCGCCTTCGCCAAACTGCGCGAGATCCGTACAGGTATGCCGTTTGGCGACGTGTCAGAAGTTCTCTATGTGGCGTGGTGCACATGGCATTCTTTTCGCGACTTATCTAATTCCACTGAGTGTCTAAGGCAAAAGAACAGTTGAGACCAAGCTTCGAATGAATAAGAAAGATCGAAAAACAAAGACCAAAGATCGGTCCGAAGTAATGAGAGAGTTGGACGATCTAGATATGCGGTATCTAAACTCGACAACTGATCCGGATAACTTAGATCCGACCTATTTCTCCGAGGAGGTCAACCTCGTCGCTCAAGAGAATTCGCCTTCGACGACGGTCTCTCAATCCGCACCTGCGATTCCGAGTGATCTCGAGCATTACGAATATATTGGAGAAAACGAAAGCGGATGGATGGCAATTGATGTGGCGGATGATTGCCTCAGTGCGGACATAACCCACATTTTTTTTGGTAGTGATGATTTACTCAGTGTGAATGACTTAATCCATTGCATCCGCGACAAATTTCTGATCACTCATGGCATAGATCAAGCAATAATAACACAAGTGTATGAAAAAGCTCGTAGTATGCCTGGTGCAACAATTGAGGAACGTTTTACCGTGGCGCGCGGCATCGGACCAGGTGCAGGAGTCGATGGTAGTATCGAATACCCTGTACTTGAGAATTCGCGCAGACGTTTCGTTATGGATATGGAGGAAGTCCCTCGCGCTTTAAATCATAAATCGCTTGACGCGATAAAGGCCTCCAACATCACAGGGTTGCTCGTCTTTCCTGGTCAGGTATTAGCAAAAGCAATTGAGCCAGGACCTGGTGACGCAGGTGTTGATGTCTATGGGAATACCCTTGTTGAGGTCGGCGAGTCAGTTTGTCTATCGCATGGTGAAAATGTGGTGGAAAATGACAACGCATTGTCGTCTCATATTTACGGTTACTTATGCCTAAGTGAAGAACGCGTGTCCGTTGTTTCACCCTTATGGGTCGATGATGATGCAATGAGTGCCTATTTTGTGTTAATACCGCTTTATGAGGATGCTCCAAAACTCACGGAAGAGTGGTTACTACGTGACCTAAAGCGACTTGGAATCCGTCACGGCATAATTGGTGACGCGGTAAGAAAAATATCTTCTCATCCGATGCCATCTGTTGACAGGCCTCAGACGTTTCGAGTTGCGAGCGGAGATCTACCAAAGAACGGCCGAGATGCAAGTATCGATTATAAGTTTGATCCACTTAAACGTGCGGGACAAATCACGGAGGATGGCGGAATAGACCTTCGTGCAAGGAATTCACATGTATCTGTAACCGTAGGTCAAACATTGCTGGAACTATCGCTTCCTACAGACGGAAAAGTTGGCCGGAATCTATATGGCGAAGCGATCCCTGCAAGTGACGGTACTTCCATTGAGCTTAAGCCCGGTTTAAACGTTGAATGTCAGGGCGAAAATCCTATCGTATATCGCGCAAAGATTGATGGTAGTGTGTCATTAACCGAGGACACCATTAATGTAAATGATGTCATACAAGTTCAAGGCGCCATCGATTACGACACGGGTAACATAGAGTCTCCATCTGATGTAGAAATAAGCGGGGATATCGTTGGCGGGTTTTCTGTTATATCTGGTGGCAATGTTACCATAGGTGGTGTGATCGAAGCTGGAGCGACAGTTGTAGCAGGTGGTGACATCATCGTAGCAAATGGCATAAGCGGTAAGGACACGAGTGTAACGGCAAGAGGATTGATTTCAATGGGAACAATCCATTCTAAATTCATACAAAATGCAACGGTTATAGCCAGAGGAAACATCACGGTTGGGTTGTACATACATAATAGTGATGTTCGGTCCGGAGGCTCGATAAAGCTTCAAGGCCGGAACAAAATGAAATCGGGTGCGATTGTCGGTGGGAGAGCAGTTGCCCGTGATCGCATTGAATGTAGTTCAGTCGGTTCAGCAATGACTCGGGGCACAATTATCGGCCTTCGACCAGCCCCGGACGAGATCGCCAAATGTGGAAAATTGCGATCGTCGATCAATGACTGTGAAGCGAAAATACGCCGGTTACGCCAGGTGGTTTTGGCCTTTGAAGGAGCTACAGAGAAAACCGCTGTCACCGAAAAAACACGCAAGAAATTGCGAATACTGGAAGAATTACAATCTAAGCTCCTTGGCGAGTACACGTATATTTCGGATGAAGGTGCTGAGCGATTAAGGGCGGGGCGAATCATTATCCGGGGCACTTTGTTTTCTGGTGTTGAAGTCATAATCGGAGAACTCCATCGCCAGACGACGGATGATCTAATAGCAGTTCGAATTAAGCAACAAGATGAAAGGATCTTTTTCTCAAGACCCCAATCGAAATAGCTTATCTGTCACGCCCCCCGATAGAAATTTCACGATGATGCTGGATTGTGGCCACTTGATTTCATACCTCTAGGTTGATCACTAAATTTGGTTGAGCTAAAGCGAAACCAATTCTTACGCGGTGAGTTCGCTGTTCGGTTGCAATTCGGATTGAGAAAACACGTTATCATCAAATCGGAGCGGATATCTCCGCGGCGAGGTTATATGATCCTGCCGCTTTGGTAGAGCTCAAATGTTGATCATAGTGTGATTGCTCCAACCACCCTATAGATGGTTTTTGCTTACGGGCTTGAGCAGTCATTAGTTATCTGGCCAGTCGACCTTCGTCAGAGGAGAGCAGAGCATACTTATTTTGTGTGGCAAGAAATAATGCTCTGCTTAGCATGAAATCAGGGACTAGCAGACTTATTATCTCATAAGCCTAGGGCATAGTCTTGGAAATCGACGTGCGTTAGGATTCTTGTTCGCACTCGGGCGTAAACGTTTGGCGGGTGTCATTTTTAGCTGATCTCGGAGTGACCCTACTTGCGGTTAGCGAGGACCTCAGGCCTCTGGTGAAATGGATTGTCTGGCAACCACAGTCTGATTCAAAAAAATATGGAGCAGTGGTGTCATTGTGTAATCAGGAGTATTCACATAGCCCGCTGTACAAGTTCGCACCCAGCAACTTCGCGCAGAACCGGCCCAATTGGGGGTCCATTTTCGCAGCTTGTAAGGACCCCAATACGGGAGCGTATGATCGCGAAGCCCGAGTCTCGACCGAATGAGCCAATGCTACGAGTCGGGCCAGTTTTTGCACGAGGATATGGCAGATTCCTCGAATGCACTGGTCGTCATCCAAACTAAGACCAAACTCAAACATATTCATTTAGCTTGAAATCCGGAATTATTGTGTGCATTTTTTCCTTCACCAACTACGAAACCTGCCGATAAATTGGGTGAGCGGGCCAGCGATATTGGTTGAGTCCATAGGTTCCTGTAACATGTGAAAAGGTCATTGCTGCACCGCGCGGAGTGTATTTTAGAGGTCATTACAACTCCTGATCACACTTCAACTTGGAGGCTCGGTCCTAGCTGACGTCCCGCGGGAGCACCGCAAGAAGGTCGCCGCGCAATTTCGCACCGTCTATTACGCCGCGGATCTAAAAAGCGCACGAGCCCTGCTCCAGCAGATGGTTGAAGTCTATGCCATAACCTATCCGATGGTGGTCGATAAACTGGGACACTATGCAGATTTCTTGCTAGCTTGCTTTGCCTTTCCTGATGGCCATCGAGACCGATTGAGGACTACCAATGCCCTGGGGCGATTGAATCGAGAGATCGCCCGACGATCCGATGTCGTCCATATTTTTCCCAACGTCCCAGCCCGCCTGCGGCTGGTCGCGGCGCCCGCGGTGGAATGGGCCGAGGACTGGACCACCGGCAAACGATATCTCGATATGGAGCTACCCAACGAATAGGCACCCCACGCGGAACGCCTTTTTACTAACATTGCAGGACCTGACCTCGATATTTTCTAAGGAAAATACATGACAGAAATTGAAAGCAATAATGAGGACGAGGGAGAAGAAGGATTAAGCCTTGTGCAACGGGTGGCCATTGTCATGCTTGCTCTCGGAGAGGAGACCTCCGGTGAAGTGATGAAATATCTTACCGACCGTGAGGTTGAGGAAATCACAGAAGCTCTCGCGACTCTCAAGAATGTCTCCGCCGACGTAATGGACCAGGTCCTTGAGGAGTTTGAAGCCGGCCTCATGGCTGGTAATTGGGTCAGTCAAGGCGGTGTCGACTTTGCCCGCCAAGCTTTAGAACGTGCAGTCGGGCCAAGAAAGGCACAAGAAATTCTCGACCGCATCTCATCTACGGTTACATCAGGCTTTTACATACTTCGGAATGTGCCGGCAGACCAAATCGCCCCCTTCATCAGCCACGAACACCCTCAATCGATTGCGCTGATTCTCTCCCAACTAGATGCGGACCAAGCCTCGGGTATCCTAGCCCAATTACCTGAGCGGTTGCAGCCAGACGTTGCATACCGTATTGCCACTATGGAGAACATCGCCCCCAATGTTTTAAAAGAGATGGAGATGAGCCTTGAGGAGACCTTGAAGGACATGCTTGGTGGCAACCAAGACGCGGGTGGTCCCAAGGTCGTGGCTGATATGCTCAATTTGACGGGTTCATCAGTCGAGAAAAATGTTCTTGACAACATGGAAAATATGGATCCGAACACCGCCGAATCGGTGCGTAATCTAATGTTCGTTTTCGAGGATATCCTGAAGCTTTCTGACCGTGAGATTCAGATCCTCCTACGCGAGGTGGATCAGAAGGACTTGGTCATTGCGCTAAAGAGCTCGTCGGAGGAACTGAAAGAAAAAGTGTTGGGCAATATGTCGGATCGGGTACGGCAATTCGTCACTGAGGAAATGGATTTTACGGGACCGATGAGGTTAAGCGAAGTCGAAGAGGTACAGTTACGAATCGTGCAAATGGTGCGTCAACTCGAGGAGCAAGGCCAAATCACAATACTAAGTGGCGACGCGGACGACCAATTCGTTTAAACTGGTCACGACATCACGTAACAGTCCGAAACTGCAGGCTGGACAAGGTGGAGATTCGTCTTGTTCCGTATAATAAACGGTATTCAAGCATTATATTCTAATACTTACCAGAGAGCTCAAACTAACCCATTGCAAAAACAAGGGTTACAGAATGTTGAAGCTGATCGGGTTTGAACCGACTACTTGAAGCATTTAATACTTAGATGGATGCAAAAAAACTACCACTTATTGCTTCACAGGGCTCATTCCGGGCGCACTCGCTAGCTTTATAAACCTGACGTCGTCGGTTTGGATCCCGATCAGCCAAGAACGAACAAGCCCTTCTACTACGTTGCAGCCAAAGGCCATCGCCATAGCGTCGTCGCGCTTGATGGCGATGGCAGCGCGGCCGACAACAGCCGTCAGCCGCGGCAAATCGTGCAGGGGGGTGCGGGCGTCGAGCAAATTCGCCCGCAGGAAGCGGGATAGGACGTTTTCGATATCCAATGGTTTTCCCGGTTTCGCTATGGCCGCTCACGCCCTAGGCATATGGATCAAAAAACGTCCACTCAGCTCCAAAATTATCCATCGCCACTACCTCGTCGCCACACAGCCGCGTGCGTATCGGCTCGATGTGCAGCCGCTCCGACAGTACCAACTCCTGCTCTGTGAGCGGAAAATCGATGCGAATGGCGGAGCCAACTGGCGGTTGCGCGACGAACAGATAATCATCGCTCCAGGTCGCCGTCGCCCCTGCCACCCGCACCGCCTCCCGCGCAACCCACGGCGGTATCCGCACCCATAAGGGACCTGCCTTCTTCGCTTCGACCTGCAATCCATCACCGGTGTACGGAGATTGCACGCTTACCGCCTCCGTCTCGTGGTCGAAGAGCATATTGACCCAATGGCCCGATTCCTCTGAACGCACCACTTCGCGATAGGCCTCGCACAAGGACGCCACCGTGCCGCCGACAATATCCATATTGAACGACAGATTCGCCCGCCCTGTGCCCACCGACTTGTGCCCGTAGGGCGCTGGAAACCCGTAAGCGCCCAGATGCCGATCGGCCACGTCGCGCAGTCCATCAATATTGTCGGGATTGGGCGGATTGGCGATAAACGAGTTGTCGCGCAATTGCGAAGGCAGCAAATGCCCGCGCAACATTCGCTCGGCGTCGTGGTAGTACTCGCCAAAGCCCCAGCGTCCCAAAATCAGCACCGTCTCCAGTATATCTCCCGAATTGTTGGTCTCGCCGTGGTCGCTGTCCTCCTGCGTCGTCGACTCGCACGACCAACCCAGTTCGTCGCGCATCGCCCACAGCCCGTCCTCGCAAAAGGCCATCACCTGCAGCATCAGCGCGCCGTCCCCGAGCAAATCAGCCAGTTGCGCCAACGACGACAGCACGCAGGTGATCGAATGGCTGTGGCTGGTATTGAAGCGCTGCTGGTCGAAGCTGCCGTCGGGCAGATAGAATTCATTGACCGCTTTCTCCTTAAGTACCAAAGCCAGATCCAAGGCCGGCGCATAGCCAGTGACGCGATAGTACTTGACCAGCGGCCCCAGCATCCGCGCCTCGCCCTGGATAAAGCCGCGGCTATCCTGGTAGATGAGCCCCAACTGCTCCAGCGCGGGCAGATCCCAGCCGTCGTCCGCATCCCACAACTCGCCGACAGCGGCGATGCTCTTTTCGGCCAACTCGCGCGCCTCGCGGTCGTCGCGGAAGCGGGCCAGCGCGTAGAGCGCGTGGAAGCCCTCGCGCAAATTGTGCGGACAGAAGTTGAGCGGCGACCCGTCCTTGACCTCGCGGTTGAGCGGCAGCGCCACGGGCCCGCTATACGACAAAAACGCCGCGCGCCGATGATTGCCTATCGCCACCTCATCGACCGCAGCGCCGATCGCATCTTCGGCACTCAGCAGCGCGTTGAGGTGCCGCCCCGGCACATGCGCTTCGCTGTGGACCGCACTGAAGGCCAACAGCGTCTCGGGCTCAATCAGCGAGCGAAAGAAGGGCACGCCCCCGTCGTCGGCGTCGAAGACATTGTGCATGGTGCGGCAGCCGAGCCGGATCGCCGCGGCGATATCATTCGTATTGACGTCATTCAATTTGGGCATGGCTACTCCCTTTCAATCCTCAGTGATCGCGCTGGCTATGCCCCAGCGCCCGTCCTTGTCGCAGGCGGCATAGTACATCCGATAGCGCCCATCATCCAACGCCACCAGCGACATATCCTCCGCGTGTACCGCGTCCACTCCTTCTTCGCCGTGGCCCGCCCCCGCGACCACGCACTCTCCCCGTTTCCACACCGCACCGTCGACAGAATGCGCGCTAAAAATCCGCGAGCGGAAACCCGCCATATCCGAGGCAATCGATGCGGCGGCAAAATCTTCGCTAAGGCTGCTGTCGCGACTGGGATGCGGCGGCACTGCGATCCCCGGCGGCACATCCTGCCAGGCCGAATAGAACATCGTCCACTCGCCGTCCCCATCTCCAGGCGGCACAACCTCACCCGCCGAATAACCCCCCGTCTCAAACTCGCTGCCCGCTGGCTGCAACAAATGCCCGGGCTCCAACTCGAAATCCACGCCATTGTCCGTGCGGGCGCTGATAATCCCCGCTGCGTCGCAACAATACAAGCGCCCGGCACTCGCCAAATAGCGCGGCGCCCGCACGCTGCCCGGCCCCTGCAAGCGAATCCCCTGCTCCAACTCCCACACCAGCATATCTTCCGAAACCGCGCTGGCGATCACCATCGGCAAGCTTGCATCCCCCCGCGCCTCGAAATACATCCGCCACCCGCCCTCATACGCCGCCACCGAAGGCGCCAGCACCCGCAGCGCCATATGCGCCAGTTCCGGCTGTGGTGCCACCCGAATTCCCTCCTCTGGCACAAACGCAAGTCCATCCTGGGAAAACGCGCTGAGAATATATCCCTGGCATGTAGCAAATGGCTTCTCCGGTCCCACCGCCGTATAAAACAACCGATAACCACCCCCGGGCAATTGCACAATCCCCGGCGCCTGCGACTTGGCGCTGTCGATCGACCGCGCTCCCAATAGCCGCCAACCCTCTTCCTTTTTCCACTTATTCTTAATGCCCATTGGTCAACACTAGAATCTCGCACTGCTCCAAACTCGGCCACGGCTCCGGCGTCACATCCCCCTCCAACAGCACCAACACTCGATTCACGCCCGCGACCACCGGCGCATCCGCAAAAACCAGCCACTCCTGCCCGCGACTATTCGCCACCCGCCGCGCCGGCGCAAAGTCCACCTCCGTCCCATTCACTTGCAAGCGCAGCCGCCCTGCCACACCCTCCCAATCCACCAGCCGCAATCGCAATTCCACCCCCGCGATCCGCCCCTCGGCTTTACCGCCTTCGACATCGTCGCGCACCAATAGCTCCAGCGCGTGTGCCTCCCCTGCACCCCGGCCCGTAAGCGCTAACTTGCGCGGCAATTTGACGCGTAGATCCCGGCCCGGATCGTATTCTGGCGACGGCAAATAGTAGCACCGATGACGCCGCGCCAATGCCTCAGGATCTTTGAGGTCGCGTATCAATTCGAGATGATGCGCGTCGTAGTCGTTGAAGTCTGCGCTCGCCGTCGGCCCCGCTCGGTGCGAGGGATAATCGTAGTTGAATAGATGGATCCCCGCCGCCCCCTCGCAATACCCATTCAACGCCGTCGCCCGCAACACGCTCGATAGGTGGCGCTCATAGCCCTCCTGCGGCGAAACCGCGTAGGTGGCGCCATCGAAACCAGCAAAGACCAACACCCCGCTGTCGCCGGCGCACGCCACCGCCCGGGCAATATCGATTTCGTGGGCGCAATAGCCCGGCGACCCCAGCACGACGATATCGGCCAACCCCTCGCGCAACCAGGTCTCGGTGTCGAGCCCGGCTTCGAGATTCTCGCCCAGCCCCACCGGCACCCGCACGATGAGCCGCTTGTCAGCGCCGTGCCGGGCCACCACCGCCCGCGCGCTGCGCACGAACTCCGTCATTACGGGGATATGGGTAAAGACCTCGCCCGAGCGGAAATAGGGCGGCGCGCGGCTGAAGTCGAGTTCCACCCCGTCAATGTCGTAGCGCGTCAACGTTTCGTCGCAGAGCCCCAAAAAGCGCTCGCGGACCCCTTGCTGCGCGTAGTCCCAGCGCCACGAAAAACCCCATGGCGCTCCGTGCACCCCCCGCGGCACCGCCTGGCCAATCAGCAGGTCGGGCCGCTCGATCTTTTGCGGCGACCGTCCGTACCAGCCCCGCGCCTCGTCGCAGATATGTGCATCGTTCATGCGGAAGCCGGCATAAATCGACATATCGCACTGCCGCGCGCCGTCGATATAGACCTGCAACAGGTCGTGCCCGTCGGCGATCAATTTGGCGAACAGGCCGTATAGGCACTCGTGGGCGTTTTGCGGCATTTTGCCGTCGATGGCTTTGACTGGCCGGCCGTGTACATGCAGGGTCTGGCCCGCGTCCATCTTGTTGCCGTGTATATCGGAAGTCATCGGATCGGGATTCCAGTCGGCGACATTGTCGCCCCACAACTGAGCGTAGCGGCTGCCGCGCCACGACAGGTCGTCGTCGATCCCGACCAGGGCGGTGAGCGCGTCCACGCCGCAGTCGGCCAGCACTGGGATCATCTTGACGATGTCCTCAACCGCCCAGCGGTCCTGGTAGTTGATGACCCAGTGTCCGTCGGTGTTGAAGATCAGTTGGGGGGGCCACGGCGCCATCATCAACCCCGCAACTGGTCCCAGACCTCAAAATAGGTTGGAAAGGTCTTGCTCACGCAGCCAGGGTCGTTAATCGAGATGCCCGGCACCTTCAGTCCCACCAGCGCGAAGCTCATCGCCACCCGGTGGTCTTCGTAAGTATCCACCGCCGCCGGCCGCGGCACGGACGGCTCGACGCTGATACCGTCGCGGTGCTCCTCTACCGTCACCCCCAACCGCCGCAGTTCCGTCGCCATCGCCGCCACCCGGTCGGTCTCCTGCCAGCGCGAGTGCTCGATATTGCGGATCCGCACCGGCCCCGCGGCGAAGGGGGCCAGCGCCGCCAGGGTCAGCGAGGTATCGGAGATCTCCTTCATATCGATGTCGATCCCCGTCAGTTTTTCCGGACCGATCACCTCGATCCCGTCGGCGGCGCGATTGACCGTACAACCCATTCTTTCGAGCACATCGACGAAGCGAATATCGCCCTGTGCCGAATCGGCGTTGATATCGTTGACCCGCACCCGCCCACCGGTCAGCGCGGCGGCGGCGAAAAAATACGAGGCATTGGAGGCATCGGGCTCGACGGCGTAGTCGCGACCTTTGTAGCACTGGCCACCGGGGATGCGGAATCGCCGGTAATTATCGTGCGATACCTCAGCCCCGAACGCCCTCATCACCGCCATCGTAATGTCGATATACTGCGTCTTGAAATCCCCGGCCATACCGATGACCAAGCCCGCGTCGGTGCAAGGCCCGGTCAGCATCAGCGAGGTCAGGAACTGACTGCTCTTGCCGGCGTCGAGCTCGGTGCTACCGCCCTTGAAGCCCGCAGCCCGCACATCCACCGGCAAACAGCCATTGCCGTGGCGCGAGCGCGCGTCGACGCCCAGCCGCTGCAGGGCGCCGAGCAAGTCGGCAATCGGGCGACTCTGGCGCATCGGCTCGTCGCCGTCTATGGTGAACAACCCGTTGCCGAGTGCGACGCAACTGATAATCGAACGCGAGGTCGTGCCCGAATTGCCAATGTACAGCTCGGCCTTCTCGACGGGTATTTCACCGCCATGGCCCACAACGACAAATCGCGCCGCTGCTCTGTCTTCCTCCACCGCGATCCCGAGCTTGCGCAGCGACTGCGCCATATAGTCCGTATCGTCGCTGAACAGCGCGCCCGACAGCACCGATTCGCCCTCCGCCAGCGCCGCGACCAGCAGCGCGCGGTTGGTATAGCTCTTGGAGCCGGGCACCTGTACTGCAGCGTCGAGCGGCTTTTGCAGGGGTTGTATTTCCAGTGAATCCATGCTCAAACCCCCTCCAACTCGGGATAGGTATCACCCCTCAGCACCTCGCCCACCGCCACGATCTCCACATCGCCCTGCCGCTCGTTCCAGTTGCCGCCCAACCGCCGGGTGTCACCGGGCATCAAGTGCATTATATAACTGCGGCGGGTGCTGGCGGTCTTGTTGCCGTAGGAGCCGTGGAAGGTCTTGCAGTGATGGAAGTGGCAGTAGCCGGCCTCGACTTCGCAGGGCACCGGCGTCGGATCCGCACCCTCGGGGATGCCCGGCTGCTCAAACAGCCAATCGGGATCGGCCGTATCGACATCCTCGCGGCAATAATCCAGCGCCCAGCGATGGCTGCCCGGCACTACGTGCATGCAGCCATTGTCGACCGTGGCGTCATCGAGCGCGATCCAGCAGGTGCCCAGCTCGGGCGGCCCCACCTGATCCCAGAAAGTGTAGTCCTGGTGCCAGGCCAACACCGCCCGCTCGTCGAAGGGCGGCTTGTAGATCATCTGATCCTCCCACAGCCGCACCGGCCCCGTCATCAACTGGTGCGCCAGCGCGCTGATCGCGGCGTTCTTGATCGCCGCGGCAAAGACTGGATCGTGCCGGAACAAATTGACGATCTTGACCGCAGGCAATTGGCCCTTGGCACCCGACTTTTTAACGGTCTCGCCCATCAGGTGGGGAGGAAAATCGACCTCGCCGGCCAATATAGCGTCGATGCGCTCGTGCAGCGCCGCGAGCTGCCCGTCGGAGAAGACGCGCGGACCTTTGACATAGCCCAGGGTTCGGTATTGTTCGATTTCTTCTGCGCTGAATTTCATCTGCTGTGCCCTTTCCCGGCCATAATCTGCTTCGTGCAGGCGATAGTCGCAACTGGCCGCATTCCCTACCTTAAGGCCAATGCCAACGGGAACATATCTATGACGCAGCCCCTCCGCAGCGCCGCCATCACCACCACTTTCTTTCCCGACAGCCACGCCGGCGTCCTCGTCCCCAAATTCATCCGCGGCTTTCCCACCAACGACGGCCTCAAAGCCGCGGTACTGATACTCGGCGACAATGGCTACTGCAAAAATTCGCCTATGCCGAAAAGTACGGCTTCGATATATCCGCCCTAGCATACCACACCGACGGCGGCCAGGCCGTCCATCACAACTAGGAGCGCCCATGCCAACAGCAAAAACCCCCGAAGAAATCAAGACCCTGCTAGAAGGCCCCGTAAACTCGATCCCCACGCCCTTTCTCCCCTCCGGCGAAATCGACCGGGAAGGCGTCGCCAATATCATCGAAACCGGTATCTCGGGCGGCAGTCAGGTCAGCCTGCTCACGTACGGCGACAGCCAGTTCGATTTCCTCTCCGACGACGAAGTCGCCCAACTCACTCGCTTGCTGGTCGATCGCGTCGATGGCCGCGCCCTGACCGTCGCCGCCACCCGACGCTGGCCCGACGCCAAAGCCGTGCAATTCGCCGAATACTGCCGCGACGCCGGCGCCGACTTGCTGATGGTCCTGCCCTCGGACCAAACCCAGCCCCAGGGCAAAATCGCCCACTACCGCAAAATAGCCGCAGTCATGCCGGTGATGCTGGTGGGATATCCCGACTACGAAATCCTCGACGCGCTGCTCGACGCGCCCAATATCTGCACCTTCAAGGAAGATGGCAGCCTCGAATACGCAAGAGCCGCTACGCATCGCTACGGCGACCACTGGAAATGTATGACCGGCGGCGGGCTGTGGCGCAATTACACCCAATGGCCGTTCGGCGTCAGCGCCTTCTTCTGCTACCCCTCGTCGTTTGCCCCGCACATTGCCCAGGCCTGGTGGCAGGCTTTCCAAGACCGCGATGCCCGCGCCGCCGAGGCCATTATCGCCGGCATCGAAACCCCCTTCTGGGGCATTGCCAACGACGTAGCGGGCGGTGGCGCACCGCCCTCGAACTCAACGGCATCGCCGCGCGGCACTTGTGGGCACCGGCGCTATCGGCCACCAAGGAGTAAGTCGAAAAAATCGGCGCGGTCCTCGACGCGATCGGGCTGGTCAGATCGCCGGCTTGATCGCGCCGAAGACTTCCTCCAGACACGCGCGCACCTGCTCGGCCCTGGCCGAATCGTGCCCGCGCAAAGGCGCCATGTGGTGCTCGGGAAATAGCCCGTGCAAATGGATCGCCGTCTTGATGCTGAACAACCATTCCAATTCGCCGGCCCTGGTCAGCCAGGTGTCCTCGTAGCGGAAGACCATCTGCCAGGCCGCGTCGTAATCGCCCGCCACCAATAGCCGGTAAAACTCCAGCGCGATATCCGGCCGGAAGGGCGCGATAGTGCACAGATAGGCCGGCGAGCCGACCTGGTAACCAAAGGCGATATTGCGCATCTGCCCGCCGCTGATCACCGCGAAGTCCTCGTCTATCGTCGCGCGGATCAGATTGTAGTAATAGCCGAAGGGATCTTCGTCGTTCTTGACGCCCACCACCTGGGGCCGCCGCGCCAGCTCGGCCACCGCGTCGATTGGCACTCCGCCCCCGCCGCCGCTATTGCACCACAACAACAGCGGGATCGGCGCCGCGTCCTGGATCTGGTCGTGGTATGCAATAAAGACCGCCGGGTCGGTCTGGCCCATCCAGGGATTCATCTGCACCTTGACCCCATCGAGGCCGCTCTCCTCGGCGTGCTGCAGGAACTTGCGACAGGTCGCCACATTCCAATAGCTCGTCGAGCCAATCATCAGCGCGCGCCCGGCCACCTCTGCGGCCATCTCGGCGCTCAGTCGCCATAAGTCCTCATCGCCAAGCAGTGAAAACTCGCTACTGCCATAGGTCAGCAGGATGACCGGTACGCCTTGCTCGCACAACCAGTTGACATAGCGCCGCTGCGCCGGATAGTCGATGGTGCCCTCCGCGGTAAAGCAGATATTGAGCGGCACCACCGGCCCTTTAAGCCGATCGACCACACCTTTATATCGATCCATCGCACACCTCCTTTTGACTTCGATACTCGAGGCAGTATAATGACCATCGGCGGCCTGGGGTAGCCACGCCCGCCAACGCGGCATATTTTATCCGCACAACTCAGCGGAGTGCGACTATGAAACTGACCGACGCCCACTTCCAAACCTTCAAAGACCAGGGTTTCGTCGTCGTCGAGGGCTTCTACCCGGAAGAAAAAAGGGCCGCCATCGCCGCCGCCGTCCGCCGTACCCTCCCGGCCTGGGAAGCCATCAAAGACGACCCGCCCGACCCGCCCCTATTGAAAGACGACTTCCCCTACGCCGACCAGTTTTTCAACCAGCTCATCGTCGATTGGGATATCATCAAATTCGTCCAGCGCATACTCAGCACTGAGGACATCCACTTTCGCTACGCGCACAACTGGGCGCGCTACCCCGATCCCTCAGGTATCGAGCCCAAACTGCACATCGACAATGGCAACAACTCGCTATTCCCCGCCAACGCCGACAACCGCTACGGCCAGATCAGCACTTGGTATTTCCCCGAGACTGTGCCCGCCGACCAGGCCCCGATGCGCATCATCCCCG